>NZ_JBEXWP010000016.1:0-184785 GCF_040629895.1 Streptomyces sp. NPDC005866 | reverse complement strand
GCTCAGCCCGAACTCAGGGGCGCGGGGAACTGCGCAATCCACAGCGGACCGGCACCCGGCCAACCGGCTCGGCCGCAAACCGGGGGGCGCGGGGAACTGCGCAAACGACCACGGACCGGCACCCGACAGACAAGCTCAGCCCGAACTCAGGGGCGCGGGGAACTGCGCAATCCACAGCGGACCGGCACCCGGCCAACCGGCTCGGCCGCAAACCGGGGGGCGCGGGGAAGTGCGCAAACGACCACGGACGGGTACCCGACAGACAAGCTCAGCCCGAACTCAGGGGCGCGGGGAACCGCGCAAACACCACGGACGGGCACCCGACAGACGAGCTCAGCCCGAATTCAGGGGCGCGGGGAACTGCGCAAACACCACGGACGGGCACCCGACAGACAAGCTCAGCCCGAATTCAGGGGCGCGGGGAACCGCGCAATCCACAGCGGACCGGCACCGGCCGACTAGCTCAGCTAGCTCAGCGCAACCGGGGGCGCGGGGAACTGCGCAAACCCGCACCTCACCCGCACCCCACAACGGCCAGGCCTACGCAGTGACCTCGCTGCGGTCCCCGCCCCACAGCGTGTGGAACGCCCCCTCCCGGTCCACCCTCCGATACGTGTGCGCCCCGAAGAAGTCCCGCTGCCCCTGCGTGAGCGCCGCAGGCAACCGCTCAGCCCGCAGCGCGTCGTAGTACGCCAGCGCCGCCGAGAAGCCGGGCACCGCGACCCCCTCCCGGGTCGCCGCCATGATCACCTCGCGCCAGTCGTCCTGCGCCTCGGCGATCTCCCGGGCGAACGTCTCGTCGGACAGCAGGCTCGGCAGATCGGCCCGCGCGTCGTAGGCCTCCCGGATGCGGTCCAGGAACGCCGCCCGGATGATGCAGCCGCCCCGCCAGATCGAGGACACCGCACCGAGGTCGATGTCCCAGTCGTACTCCTCGCTGCCCGCGGCGATCTCGTGGAAGCCCTGCGTGTAGGACACGATCTTCGACGCGTACAGCGCCTGCTCCACCCGGTCGGCGAAGGCCGCCGCCTCCGACTCGGACAGCGCCGTCGGCTTCGGCCCCGCCAGCCCGCGCGAGGCCGCCCGCAGGTCCGCGTGGCCCGACAGCGAGCGGGCGAAGACCGCCTCGGCGATCCCCGACACCGGCACGCCCAGGTCGAGCGCGATCTGTACGGTCCAGCGGCCGGTGCCCTTCTGCTCCGCCTGGTCCACGACCACGTCCACGAACGGCTCGCCGGTCGCCGGGTCCACGTGCGCCAGCACTTCGGCCGTGATCTCGATCAGGTACGAGTCGAGCCGGCCCGTGTTCCACGTGCGGAAGATGTCCGCGATCTGCGCGGGGGAGTACCCGGCGACATCGCGCAGCAGTTGGTACGCCTCGCCGATCAGCTGCATGTCGGCGTACTCGATGCCGTTGTGCACCATCTTCACGAAGTGCCCGGCGCCGTCGGGACCGATGTGTGTCACGCAGGGCGCGCCGTCCTTCGCCTTCGCCGAGATCTTCTCCAGCATCGGGCCCAGCGAGTCGTACGACTCCTTCGGCCCGCCCGGCATGATGCTCGGCCCGTGCAGCGCGCCCTCCTCGCCGCCGGAGACGCCCATGCCGACGAAGTGGATGCCCTGCTCGCGCAGTGCCTTCTCACGGCGACGGGTGTCCGCGAAGTGCGCGTTGCCGCCGTCGATGATCATGTCGCCGGGCTCCAGGAGCGGTGCGAACTCCTCGATCACCGCGTCCGTCGGGTCACCGGCCTTGACCATGACGACAAGCCGGCGGGGCCGCTCCAGCGCCTCCACGAACTCCTTGGCGGTCTCGGCCGCGATGAAGTCGCCCTCGTCCCCGAACTCCTCCACCAGGGCGCGGGTCCGCGCCACCGTGCGGTTGTGCAACGCCACCGTGTAGCCGTTGCGCGCGAAGTTCCGGGCGAGGTTGCGGCCCATGACCGCGAGACCCGTGACGCCGATCTGCGCCGAAGTGCTCATACCGCCTGCTCCTCAAAGATCAAGTCGATCCCGTAGAACGTGCAAGGGATGCTGCCGCCCCTCATGCCCGCCAGTATTGCCCAAAGGCCATCCTGACTCGCCGTTCGACCGGCCGCACTTGCAGATACGGACCACAGGGGCCGACATCTCAGTACTCTCGCCAGACGCTTCGCGAGGCGCCTTGCGGTGCGCTGCGCAGACCCGTGGCTGACGGTGCGTCAATTCCGCTTCGCTCCACGTCCCTTCCTGGCGGACGGCCGTACACCCGGGGGGCGAGAGGCGGCTGATTGCTGTCTTGTCATGGCCTGTTCGGGACGCTTAGTTTTGGCCTTCCTGACGCGCGTGGCGAGGGGGATCTGAGACATGGCCGAACGCGGCCGGCACCGCCGGTACCAGCCGAACAGGATCAACCGCGCCTCGCTCACCGTCACGGCGGGCGGTGCAGGGCTGGCGCTCCCGCTCGCCGCCGCCGGGAGCGCAGACGCGGCCTCGGTGTCCAACTGGGACAAGGTCGCCGCCTGCGAGTCCAGCGGCGACTGGGGCATCAACACCGGCAACGGCTACTACGGCGGGCTCCAGTTCACCCAGTCCACCTGGGAGGCCTACGGCGGCACCCGATACGCGCCGCACGCCGACCTCGCCACCAAGGACCAGCAGATCGCCGTGGCCGAGAAGGTCGTCGACGGCCAGGGGCCAGGCGCCTGGCCCGTGTGCTCGGTCCGGGCCGGGCTCACCCGTGGCGGCGGCACACCGGACGTGCACACCGAGAGCGCCGGCACCCGACCCGCCAAGAGTTCGGTACGGGACGTACAGCCGCAGACCACTCCGCAGTCCCGGGCCGGCAAGGCCGCGATGTACACCGTGGTACACGGCGACACGCTCTCCGGGATAGCCGAGGAACACGACGTCACCGGCGGCTGGCACCGGCTGTACGAGGCCAACCGCGCGACGGTCGGCTCCGACCCCGACCTGATCATCCCCGGCCAGCGGCTGAGCATGACGGGCCAGGCCGCCGGGACCGCCACGTCCGAATCGCCGGCGAAGAAGAAGGCGGCTGCCAAGAAGGCCACGACGAAGACCGGGGCCAAGCCCGAGGCCGGGACGAAGAAGGCCCCCTCGCACAGCGGTCACTCGTTCGTCGCCCCGGTCGACGCCGCGATCGGTACGCCGTATCACGCGTCCGGGTCGCACTGGTCGAAGGGCTACCACACCGGCGTCGACTTCCTCGCACCCACCGGCACCTCGGTCAAGGCGGTCGAGGCCGGGCAGGTCGTCACGGCCGGCTGGGGCGGTTCGTACGGCTACCAGGTGGTGATCCGGCACGCCGACCGCCGCTACACCCAGTACGCCCATCTGTCGGCCATCTCCGTGCGGGCCGGGCAGAGCGTGTCCACGGGCCAGCGGATCGGCCGCTCGGGCGCCACCGGAAACGTCACGGGCCCGCATCTGCACTTCGAAGTGCGGACGGGGCCCGGTTTCGGCACGGACATCGACCCGGTCGCCTATCTCCGGGCCGGCGGCGTCAGGATTTGACCCACATCCGGTGCCGGTCCAGCACCGGGCCCTGCACGTAGCCGACGGCGGGAAGCAGGACGTCGGCCACGTCCGTCACGGACGTGGTGCGCTGCTGGGGCATCTCGGCCAGTGCCGGCCCGGAGAGGACTCCGCCGCCCGCCGGCCCGGAGAGGACTCCGCCGCCCGCCGACCGCACTCCCGCCAGACCCGTCTCCGCGAGCCCGGCTTTCGCGAGGTCCGCTTCCGCGAGCCCGGCTTGCGCGAGATCCGTCCCCGCGAGTCCCGGTTGCGCCAGGCCCGATTCCGCGAGCCCGTCTTTCGCCAGGTCCGTCTCCGCGAGCCCGGCTTGCGCCAGGTCCGTCTCCGCGAGCCCGGCTTGCGCCAGGTCCGTCTCCCCGAGCCCGGCTTGCGCCAGGCCCGCTTCCGTCAGTGCCACGAGTGCCTCGACCAGCGGCTCGCGCGGCGCCTCGGGCTTCGGTGCCGGCCCCGCCGGGTGCGGTGTGCGCTCGATGCGTTCGGTCGTCAGCAGGATCAGGCCGCCCGTCGCCACCACACCGCAGGCCAGCGCCAGCACGGTGCCCATCGCGCCGTAGCGGAACGTCTCGTCGAACATCGTGATGCCGACCGCGGCGGCCAGCACCGGGTTGACCACCGTCAGCGTGGCCAGCGGCGCGGCGAGGCCGCCGCCGCGGTAGGCGGCCTGGGAGATCAGGACGCCGGCGAGGGCGTAGACGCCGATCACGACCAGCCAGAGCAGGTCGGACAGGGCGATCCCGCCGTGCCAGTCGATCGCCACGACCTTGGTGAACACCGAGGACATGCCGAAGGCTATGCCGGACGCGACGGCGAGCAGCACACTGCGCACCGCCGGGTGCCGGTGCGCGGCCCGGCCCGCGATCAGCAGCGTGACGACCGCACCGCCGGTGACCAGCGCGACCCCGGTCCGCCCGGCGGCGTCCAGGGTGTGCGAGTCGGTGGAGCCCACCAGGGAGAGCAGACCGGCCAGACCCACGGTGGCCATGATCGCCCCCCGCCAGGCGGTGGACCCCGCCTTGCGGCCGACGAACAGGGCCGCCATGGGCAGCGCGAACACGATGGTGAGCGCGCCCAGCGGCTGGACCAGGCTGAGCGGGCCGTAGGCCAGTGCCACGACGTGCAGCAGGCCACCGAGGCCGTTGAGCGCCATCGCCCCCCACCAACTCGGGCGGCGCAGCGGCGCGTACTGCTCGCCGGGGGAGGTGACCGCGACCTGCTCCTGCACGATCGCTCCGCCGGCGTAGGCGACAGCGGAGACCAAGGACAGCAACACGGACAACGCGAGGGAACTCATTCAGGGCTCCCTTGCGTCTGTCCGAGCCGCAGGGCGGCTCCGCACGGTGAACGGTCGGCTTCCATGAGCAACACTCTGCCCGCCCGGACGCTCCCCGTCGTCGTACCTGAGCACCGAATGCGTCGTACTACCGATGGAGTAGGGGATGACTCTGATCATCCCCAGGGTGGGGGCCGCCGGGCGGAGGCCCGAAGGGCCGGAAGCCTAAGGAGCCTGGTACTACTGCTGATCGTGGACCTGGACCCCGATCTCGCCGCGCTCCGGCCGCTCGGCGGCTTCTTCGTTCTGCGGACGCTCCGATCGGCGGCCGGAGACCGGGAGGCGGCGCGGATCGCCGAGCTGCCGAGCCTGGCAAAGGCGTATAAAAAATTCACATCGGATGTTTACGGAAATAACCTAACTTTCCGTGTCGGGGTAGTGGCGGACCGACTTCGCACCCCCGAGCCCCGGGTCGCCGCCTCCATCGCCCACCAGGCGCTGTCCGCCCGGCTCTGGTCGGTCGCCCTGGGCTGCGCCGCCCGGTACGGCCGCCTCCCCGACCTCGACCCCCGCCTGCTCCGCTGGGACGCCGCCGCCACCGCCCCCGACGACCTCTGGCTCACCGAGGTGCGCGCGCTGCCCGGGGCCGCCGGACCGGCCACGCTCGCGGATGCCGTCGTCCACGGCCATCTCGAACCCCTGGGGGAGGCCCTGCGGGCCCGCTACGGTGTCGCCGCCGGCCTGCTGTGGGGCAACGCGGGCTCCGCGCTGGCCGGTGCCGCCCGCGAGCTGGACCGCTGGGCGCGCGCGGAGGGCCGCACCGAGGTCGCGAACCGGACCCGCGCCCTTGCCGCCGCTCTCTTCACGCACCCCCTGCTCAGCGCCACCGGCCTGCGCACCGGCCCGGCCTTCCGGCGCCGCAGCTGCTGTCTCTACTACCGGGTACCGGGCGGCGGGGTCTGCGGTGACTGTTGTTTCACACAACCACCGGGCTCTTCCCCGCGGGCCGCATCTGGGTGACCATGGAACAACCGGCGGTGGAGACCAGGGGGTTGCGGGTGCGAGTCGGACTGCTGACCCGGGAGTACCCTCCGGACGTGTACGGCGGTGCGGGTGTTCATGTGGAGTTCCTCGCCAGGGAGTTGCGGCCCCTGGTCGACCTGGAGGTGCACTGCTGGGGCGAGGGCCGCGGGGTCGGCGTCGTCCGGCACCGCCCCTGGACCGCCCTTGACACCGCCAACGACGCGCTGCGCACCTTCTCCGTGGACCTCGCCATGGCCGCCGGCCTCGAAGGCCGCGAACTTGTGCACTCCCACACCTGGTACGCCAACCTCGCCGGCCATGTGGCCAAACTGCTGTACGGCGTCCCGCACGTGGTGACCGCGCATTCGCTGGAGCCGCTGCGCCCCTGGAAGGCCGAGCAACTGGGCGGCGGATACGCTCTGTCCAGCTGGGCCGAGCGCAGCGCGATCGAGGCCGCCGACGCGGTGATCGCGGTCTCCGGGGCCATGCGCGCGGACATCCTCGGCTGCTACCCCGCCCTGGACCCGGCGAGGGTCCACGTCGTGCACAACGGCATCGACACCGCCCTCTACCAACCGGACCGCGGAACCGACGTCCTCGCCCGGATCGGTGTCGACACGGGCCGCCCCTACGTGCTGTTCGTCGGCCGTATCACCCGCCAGAAGGGCGTGCCCCATCTTCTGCGCGCCGTACGGGGGATCGACCCCGGGGTGCAGGTCGTGCTGTGCGCCGGCGCGCCCGACACCCCGGAGATCGACCGGGAGTTCCGCGAGCTCTTCGAGGAGCTGAGCCGGGTCCGCGAGGGCGTGCACTGGATCCCGCAGATGCTGCCCCGCGCGGACGTCATCCAACTTCTCACCCACGCCGCCGTGTTCGCCTGCCCCTCGGTCTACGAACCGCTCGGCATCGTCAACCTGGAGGCGATGGCCTGTGGCACGCCCGTGGTGGCGTCCCGGGTCGGCGGTATCCCGGAGGTCGTCGAGGACGGCAAGACGGGACTGCTGGTCGACCTCGACGACGACTTCGAGGCGGGCCTGGCCCGGGCGCTGGACGCCGTCGTCGGCGACCGGGAGACGGCCCGGCGGATGGGCGAGGCCGGACGGGAGCGCGCCGTGGGGGAGTTCGGCTGGGACGCGGTGGCCCGGCGCACGGTCCGGCTCTACGAGGGGATCCTCAAGCAGGCGTGACAAACAGGCCGTCTCCGCAAGGAGATCTTCAAGCGGTCGTCACGGACGAGCCGCCGCCGCCAGAAGATCCTCAAGCGGCCGTAACTGGCAGGCCGCCTGTTCGACGCGATCCAGGTGCAGGCTTAGCGGGAGTGCTCCGAGGGCAAGCATGGAGCACCAGGGTGAGGGGAGCGGCCATGCGTCGTGGTGGGCCTTCGGTACTCGGGATCGTGCTCGCGGGCGGGGAAGGCAAACGCCTGATGCCCCTGACCGCCGACCGCGCCAAACCAGCTGTCACCTTCGGCGGGACGTACCGTCTGGTCGACTTCGTCCTGTCCAACCTCGTCAACGCGGACGTGCTGCGCATCTGTGTGCTGACCCAGTACAAGTCCCACTCGCTGGACCGGCACATCACCACCACCTGGCGGATGTCCAGCCTGCTCGGCAACTACGTCACCCCGGTCCCGGCCCAGCAGCGGCTCGGACCGCGCTGGTACCTGGGCAGCGCCGACGCCATCCTGCAGTCCCTCAACCTCGTCCACGACGAACAGCCCGACTATGTCGCGGTGTTCGGCGCCGACCACGTCTACCGCATGGACCCCCGGCAGATGCTCCAGCAGCACATCGAGGGCGGCGCCGGGGTCACGGTCGCGGGCATCCGCGTCCCGCGCGTGGAGTCCTCGGCGTTCGGTGTGATCACCCCGGGTTCGGACGGGCAGACGATAGAGACCTTCCTGGAGAAGCCCGCCGACCCGCCGGGGCTGCCGGACGCCCCCGACACCGTCTTCGCCTCCATGGGCAACTACATCTTCACCACCAAGGCCCTCGTCGAGTCCCTGCACCGGGACGCCGAGGACGACGACTCCGTGCACGACATGGGCGGCTCGATACTGCCCCAGCTGACCGCCCGCGGCGAGGCCCAGCTCTACGACTTCGGCACCAACCACATCCCCGGCGAGACCAGCCGTGACCGCGGCTACTGGCGGGACGTGGGCACCCTCGACGCTTACTACGACGCCCATATGGACCTGATCGCCGAGCGGCCCGCCTTCAACCTCTTCAACCGCAGCTGGCCCATCTACACGCACTCCTACCAGCTCTCCCCGGCCCGCTTCAACGCCGGCGGCATCGCGAGCGAGTCCATCATCAGCGCGGGCTGTCTGATCAGGGGCCAGGTCACCCGGTCCGTGCTGTCACCCGGCGTACGCGTCGACCCCGGTGCGGTGGTCCAGGGGTCGGTCCTGCACGACAACGTGGTGGTGGGCCGGGGCGCGGTGGTGCGCGGCGCGGTCCTGGACAAGAACGTCGAGGTCCCGCCCGGCGCCACCATCGGCGTCAACCCGGACCGGGACGCGGAGCTCTACACCGTCTCCAGGGGCGGAGTGATCGCCCTCGGGAAGGGCCAACTGGTCTCGTAGCCCCCTCCGTACCCCGGGCCCGGCGCCGTTCCTTCCCGCGCCGGGCCCGACCCGTCGCGCGACGCGCTGTGCGCGAAAACCCCTATGTGCCGGGCTTTTCGGCTTTTCCCCCTCACGATGCACACAGCGATGTCGAACCTTCGGAGGTCATCCGACATGAGAGGGACCCGGCGCACACGGCTGTGCCTGGCCGGGGTGCTGACAGCGTCCGCGCTGCTCACCGCCCCAGCCGCAGGGGCCGCCGAACCGACCGACGGCCACCTCACCGACCTGGTGAACCCCTTCATCGGGACCCAGAACGAGGGCAACACCTTCCCGGGCGCGGCCGTACCCTTCGGCATGGTGCAGTTCTCCCCGGACACCGGGCACAGCACCGGCTACGACTACGCGCAGCACCGGATCCGCGGCTTCTCCCTGGTCCACCTCTCCGGCGTGGGCTGCCGCATCGGCGGCGACCTGCCCGTCCTGCCCACCACCGGGGACGTCACACAGACGGACTACGCCCAGTACGCCGCCGGGTTCGACCACGCCGACGAGGTGGCGAGCCCCGGCTACTACCGCGTCGGCCTCGACTCGGGCGTCCGGGCCGAACTCACCGCGACCGCACGCACCGGCGTCCAGCGGTACACCTTCCCGGCCACCGGCAAGGCCAACGTCCTGCTCAACGCGGCCCAGGCGCTGCACAAACCGTCGAGCAGCGAGGTCGAGATCCTCGACGACCACACCGTCCGCACGAGGATCACCGGCCACGGCTTCTGCCGCGAGACGGCGCCCTACACCGTCTACACGGTCACCCGTTTCAGCCGCCCCTTCACCGCCTACGGCACCTGGAACGGCACCGCGATCACACCCGGCTCCCGCGCCGGAGCCGGCGGCGCCTACGTCCGCTTCGACACCACCAAGGACCGTACCGTCGAGGCGACCACCGCACTGTCGTACGTCGACGCGCACGGTGCCGAGGTCAATCTGCGCGCCGAGGGCGGCCGTTCGTTCGACGCGGTACGGCGTGCGGCCCGGGACGCCTGGGAGCGGCGGCTCGCCGGCGTGCGCGTCCAGGGCGGCGGCGCGACCCTCCGCCGTACCTTCTACTCGTCCCTCTACCGCGCCTTCCTGGCGCCCAACGTCGGCGACGACGCGGACGGCCGCTACACCGGCTGGGACCGCCGGATCCACCGCGCCAAGGGGTTCACCTACTACCAGAACTGGTCACTCTGGGACACCTACCGCACCCAGGCCCAGCTGCTGGCTCTGCTCGCGCCGCGCGAGGCCCGGGACATGGCGCTGTCGGTGCTGAAGGTCGACGAGGAGGGCGGCTGGCTGCCCAAGTGGGGCTACGGCACGGTCGAGACGAACATCATGACCGGCGACCCGGTCACCCCGTTCCTGACCACCGCCTACCAGATGGGCCTCCTCAAAGGCCACGAGGAGCGGGCGTACCGGGCGCTGAAGAAGAACGCCGACGGCGTGCCGCCGGCCGCCGACCCGGGCGTCGGCCGCGAGGCCAACGCCGAGTACCTCGCGAACGGCTACGCCCCCTACATCAAGGGCCGCCCGCACACCAAGGTCGGCGACTCCGACTACGACCACGGCGCCTCCGTCACCCTGGAGTACGCGCTGTCCGACGCCATGCTGGCCCAGATGGCCCGGGACCTCGGCCACGGCGCGGACGCGGCCCGCTATGCCACCCGGGCGCAGAACTACCGCAACATCTTCGACCCCTCCACCGGGTTCTTCCGCGCCCGTGACGCCTCCGGCGCCTTCGCCGGCGACCCCGACCCGGCCCGCGGCATCGGCTTCCACGAGGGCACCGCCTGGCAGTACCAGTGGCTCGTCCCGCAGGACCTGCCCGGCGTGATCTCCCTGATCGGCGGCGAGCGCGCCACCAACGAGCGGCTCGACTCCTTCTTCGCCTACGACAAACTGCTCGCCGACCCCGAGAAGACCGCGCGGGAGGTGTGGGTGCACGGCAACGCGTACGCCTACTACCACGCGGCCGTCTACAACCCGATGAACGAGCCCGACCTCATCGCCCCGTACACCTATCTCTCCACCGGCCAGCCCTGGAAGACCACCGACGTGGTGCACGCGGCGCTCACCCTCTTCACCGACGGCCCGTCCGGGATGACCGGCAACGACGACCTCGGCACCATGTCCGCCTGGAACGTGCTGTCGTCCATCGGCCTCTTCCCCGTCCAGCCGGGATACAGCACCTGGGGCCTGTCCACGCCCGTCTTCGACCGGGTCGACGTCCGCCTCGACCGCCGCTACTGGCCGAGCGGCGGATTCACGGTCACCGCTCCCGGCACCTCGGCGGTCAACCGCTACGTCCAGAGGGCCCGGACCGACGGAACCGATTACGGCCGTACCTATCTGACGACCGGTTCGCTGCGCTCCCTGCGGTCGCTGGCGTTCACGGTCGGCCCGCGCCCGTCAGAGTGGGGTACGTCACCCGAGGCGGGGCCACCGGCGCTGAGGTGACCTCAGATGTCCCTTGAGTCCCGCCTCTTTCGGTGGAGGCGGGGCTTAATCTGCTGTTAACTGAGCGTAGCGTGATCGTACTTGACCGTAATCAGGTGTCGGCGTTTGACTGCTGATTCACCCTCCGTCGACGCGAGGCAACCCTTGACTGCTGACCTGCTCGCACCTCTCGATCTGGCGTTCTGGAACATCGAGTCCGACCGGCACCCGATGCACCTCGGCGCGCTGGGCGTCTTCTCGGCGCACTCGCCGACCGCCGGCGCCCACGCGGCCGACCTGCTCGCGGCCCGTGCCGCCGCCGTGCCCGGACTGCGTATGCGCATCAGAGACGTCTGGCAGCCGCTCGCCTTCGGCAGCGCCGCCCGCGAGACCGACCCGGACTTCGATCCCCTCGACCACGTCCGGCTACACGCCCCGACCGCCGACTTCCAGGCCGTCGCCGGCCGGTTGATGCAACGCCCGCTGGAGCGCGGCCGGCCGCCCTGGGAAGCGCATGTGCTGCCCGGCGAGAACGGGGTGTCCTTCGCGGTGCTGTTCAAGTTCCACCACGCCCTCGCCGACGGGCTGCGCGCCCTCAAGCTGGCCGCCGGAGTCATGGACCCGCTCGACCTGCCCGAGCGCGCCCCCCGCCCGATCGAGGCGTCGCGCCCGCTGCCGGCGCTGCCGGACGTGCGCAGGGTGCCCGAACTGGTGCGTGGTGCGCTCTCGGACGTGGGCCGGGCCCTGGACATCGGCGCCTCCGTCGCCCTGTCCGCCCTCGGGGTCAGCTCCTCGGCCGCGCTGAGGTCCGAGCCCACCGGCACCCGCCGTATCGCCGGTGTCGACCTCGACATCGACGATGTGCACCGGGTCCGCAAGGCCGTCGGCGGCACCGTCAACGACGTCCTCATCGCCGTCGTAGCCGGCGCGCTGCGCCGCTGGCTGGAGGAGCGCGGCGACGGTACCGAGGGCGTCGCTCCGCGCGCCCTGATCCCCGTCTCCAAGCGCCGTCCGCGCACCGCCACCCCACAGGGCAACCGGCTCTCCGGCTATCTGATACGGCTTCCGGTCGACGACCCCGACCCGCTCGCCCGCCTCGACCGCGTCCGCACGGCGATGGTCCGCAACAAGGACGCCGGCCCCAACCGGGGCGCCGGTGCCGTCGCGCTGCTCGCCGACCATGTGCCCGCGCTCGGGCACCGGCTCGGCGGACCGCTGGTCGGCCAGGCCGCCCGGCTCTGGTTCGACATCCTGGTCACCAGCGTCCCGCTGCCCGGCCTCGGCCTGCGCCTGGGCGGTCAGCCGCTCACGGCCGTCTACCCCCTGGCCCCGCTAGCGCCCGGCCAGTCCCTCGCGGTCGCCATCTCCACCTACCGCAACCAGGTCCACTACGGCCTCGTCGCGGACGCGGCCGCCGTCCCGGACCTCGATGTGCTCGCCCGCGCGGTGAGTGACGAGGTGGACTCTCTGATGGCGGTCTGCGATCAGTGATCCGGTCAGGTTTGGAGGTACGGCCCGGCGCTCCGTAAAATTCCCTGTTCGAAGGCAGGCGCGAGTCGGAGCGCCGCTGGTGGATCAGGGAAGCGGCAGCGCGATGACGGTGACACAGGACGGCCCGACGGCCGAGGACCAGGTGGTCTACGGCCCGGGTATCGACCCCGAGCGGCTCGCCGTCTGCCTCAGCGTGCTCGAAGAGCTGGACAAGCTGGAGGTCGACCACCCGGACGCCATCGCGGTGCGCCGGGCCACGGCCGGCGTCTACCGCACGGTGAAGCAGCGCCGCCGCCAGGAGCGCCGGGCCGCCAAGACCGCCCACGACAAGGCGGTCACCGAGGCCACCGCGACCGGCTCCGCCGAGCGCATCGACGACGAGACCGAGGGCCTGCTGCCCTCCTCGCGGACAGAGGAGGGCAGGATCGCGGGCATACTCCAGCGCCCGCGCTCCTGCTACACCTGCAAGAGCCGCTATGTCGAGGTCGACTACTTCTACCACCAGCTCTGTCCGGACTGCGCCGGCCTGAACCGGGTCAAGCGGGACGCCCGCGCCGACCTGACCGGCAAGCGTGCCCTGCTCACCGGCGGCCGCGCCAAGATCGGTATGTACATCGCGCTGCGACTGCTGCGCGACGGCGCGCACACGACGATCACCACCCGTTTCCCGAAGGACGCCATCCGCCGCTTCAAGGCGATGGAGGACTCGGCGGACTGGCTGCACCGCCTGGAGGTCGTCGGCATCGACCTGCGCGACCCCGCGCAGTCCGTCGCCCTGGCGGAGCGGGTCGCCGAGGGGGGTCCGCTCGACATCCTGATCAACAACGCGACCCAGACTGTGCGCCGGCTGCCCTCCGCCTACGCGGCCCTGGTCGAGGCCGAGAGCGCCCCGCTGCCCGCCGGTGAACTCCCCGCCCACCACGTCATCGGCGCCTTCAACTCGGGCGCCGTGGACGGCCTCGCCGCGCTGCCCCTCGGCATCAGCGGCCTCGACGCCCAGCAGGTCGCCGGCCTGGCGCTGGTCGCGGGCAACGCCAGCGTCGCCCGGCACCTGGACGGCACCGCCATCGACGCGGGCGGCCTCGTCCCGGACGTCGTCGACACCAACACCTGGGTGCAGACCATCGACCAGATCTCCCCGGTGGAGCTCCTGGAGACCCAGCTCTGCAACTACACGTCGCCGTTCATCCTGATCAGCGCGCTGAGGCCGGCCATGGCCGCGGCCGCGAAGAAGGCGGGGCGCGGACGGTCGTACGTGGTCAACGTCTCCGCGATGGAGGGCGTCTTCGGCCGCGGTTACAAGGGCGCCGGACACCCGAACACCAACGCGGCGAAGGCGGCCATGAACATGGTCACGCGGACCAGCGCGACGGAGATGTTCGAGACCGACGGCATCCTCATGACCTCCGTCGACACCGGCTGGATCACCGACGAGCGGCCGCACTACGACAAGCTGCGGCTGGCCGAGGCCGGCTTCCACGCGCCGCTCGACCTGGTCGACGGCGCGGCCCGCGTCTACGACCCGATCGTGCGCGGTGAGCAGGGCGACGACGTGTACGGGGTCTTCCTGAAGGACTACGAGCCGGGCAAGTGGTGAGCCCCGCTCAACCGGGTGACGAGGATGTCGAGCCGTCCGAACTCGCCGAGGGCCGGCCGGGTCAGCTCCCGGGCGTGCTCCGGCTCGGCGACACTGCCGGCCAGGCCGGTCCCGCCCGGCTCCGCGGCCGTACGCCGGACCTCGTCCGGGTCCCGGGCGCTCACGCACACCAGCGCACCGGCCGCCGCGAGCGCCCCGGCGGCCGCGCGCCCGATCCCACGCGTGCCGCCGGTGACGACGGCCGCCCTGCCCCTGAGCCCGTACGGCGACGTCATCGCCGTACCGTCTCATGACGGATCGTCAGTCGACAGCCCCCAGACGGGAGTTGCGGGCCGCGACCAGTTCCAGGACGGTACGCCAGTCCTCCAGGACGCCCGCGTCGAACCCCGCGGTGCGGCTCTCCTCGTCGGCCTGCCGCAACCGCAGGACGTCGTCGTCGGCGGGGGCGGGGTCCCCGCGCACCAGGTGGTAGACCCGCTCGCCGAGCAGGTGCCGCACCGCATGCGCGGCGCCGTCGGCGGGTCCCAGCAGTTCCTCGATGCCGTGCACCAGGCCCGCCACCTGGAGCTCCTTGTCGGCGGGGCGGCTGCGGCGCAGCAGAGCCGCGGTGCGCAGTGCGCGCTGGTGCCGGCAGGCGTACAGCAGATCCATCAGCTCCTCGACGCTGCGCAGCTCCATGCGTCAGTCCTTCCGCGAGACAGCCGTTGTCCTGTGTCATCGGATCATGTCGAGTTTTCGACCTGGCCAACGCAACCTGAACTGCACAGCCTGTGAAGGGAGCGGACGCCTGTCCACTCGAAGGTGTGTTCGCGCGCTCGGATCGAGCGTGTAGAGTAAACCGGGCATTATGTTACGAACGGATATATTTCCGGGCTGTCAGAGCACGCAGCGACTCGAGATAGTTACACCTTGTTTGCACTCCCTATCGAGCGGACTCGCGCTCATTTGGTTAATCTATGGGGGACGGACAGCAACAAGGGGTCCCACCCACACCCACGGTCCGTCCCGGGACAAGCCGGTTGACAAACGGCCTGCTCTCTTCTGAGTTACCGGCGCCACCGCGTCCGAACTGGCCTTCCATCCAGACCCGAGCGGGCGCCGGGCACCGGAACGCAGACTGTCCGGTACGCCCGAGGGTGACCGACACATAAGGAGTGCGCGGTGACACCGGAGCAGACGAATCGCGAGCAGCGCCCCAAGGAACGCACGGAGCGCGCGGGCAGCCGGCCCGGACAGCTCGGCAGCCTCGACGTGTGGGCCCGGTCGGCCCCGATCCGCCTCGCGGGTTACGAGGAGGACCTCGCCGAGCCCCATATCCTGCCGAGCGTGGACTGACCGCCGGTCGATATTCCGTGATCGCCGACGCATGGGCGTGCGACACTCACGCCCATGCTGATCAGAGAAGCCACGGCCGCCGACTGGCCGCAGATCTGGCCCTTCTGGCACCGGATCGTCGCCGCCGCCGAGACGTACGGCTGGGACCCCGACACCTCGGAGGAGGCGGCCCGCGCCCTGTGGATGAGCCCGGCGAAACGTGTCTATGTCGCCGAGGACCCCACCGGAGCCGTCGTCGGCTCCGCCTATCTCACCCCCAACTACGGGGGCCCCGCGGCGGGCGTCGCCAACGCCGGCTTCATGGTCGACCCCGACCAGGGCGGCCGGGGCATCGGGCGGGCACTCGCCGAACACGTCCTGGCCGAGGCCCGGGCCCACGGCTACCGGTCCATGGTCTTCAACGCCGTCGTCGAGACCAACCCGGCCGTCGCCCTGTGGACCTCCCTCGGCTTCACGATCATCGGCACGGTCCCGGAGGCCTTCGACCACCCGAAGCACGGACCGGTCGGCCTCCACATCATGTACCGCGTACTCTGAGCGCCGCCGAGACCGCGGGCGCGAACAAGCGATCTTCGATCACCTGGCGCCCGACGGCCTCGTGACCATGGTGCTCGCCGCCGCCAGGCCTGGTTCTGGGCCGCCGAGGGCGTCGAGGGCGTCGCATCCAAGGAGGTCAGCGAGTCCTGGCCGCGGCAGCGGCCGGCCCGGCACCGCGCGGCGGTCGTCGACGCGGCCCGCCGGATGACCGCGCCGAAGCGGCCTCAGTCGACAGGCGCCGTCCGCTGCCACGGCCGCAGGGTCTCCAGTGTCTGGGCCACCTCCAGCAGAACCGCCTCCGAGCCCGGCCGTCCCACCAGTTGTACGGCACAGGGCGCGCCGGAGGGCAGCGTGCCGAACGGGACCGACATCGCCGGCCAGCCGGTGAGATTCCAGGCCGGCGTCAGCGGCGAGTAGCGGGAGTCGGCCAGCGCATTGCGCAACCAGCCGCGCTCGTGCCAGGGGGCCGCCGCCGGAGCGCGGCGCGCCAGGGCCGGGGTGAGCAGCACGTCGTACTCGGCGAAGAACGGGGTGAGCCGGGCGCGCAGCCGCTCCCTGGAGTCGCTCACCCGGACCCCGCGCAGGAAACGGCGGCCGATCGCCGCGTGCACCCGGGTCCGCCGGCTCAGCAGCGCCGGGTCCAGGCCGGCCGCGTCCACGGCCGTGCCCGCGGTCCAGTGCCGGAGCGCGGTGACACCGATCGATATCGGGTACGGCGGCTCGGCTCGCCGCACCTGGTGCCCGGTGCCCGCCAGCAACCCGGCCGCCTGCGCCACCGCGTTCGTATACGGCTTGCTCACGGTCACCCCGGCCAGCGGGCTGCGCCGCGAGACGGCGATCTTCAGCGGTGCCGGCCTCCCCCCGCTCTCGAACACCTTGCCGGCGAGGACGGTCAGCACCAGCCGGGCGTCCCCGACGCTGGTCGCCAGCGGCCCGTTCTCCGACATGCCGAACCAGTCGCCGTTGCCGATCCCGGCCGGGACCACCCCGAACCCCGGCTTGATGGTGACCAGACCGCAGTTGGCCGCCGGGATGCGCAGCGAGCCCATACCGTCGTTGCCGAGGGCGATCGGGGCAAGCCCGGCGGCGACCGCGGCCGCGCTGCCGCCCGAGGAGCCGCCCGCACTGCGCGGGGCGTCCCACGGGTTGCGGGTGATGCCGTGGACCCCGTCGGTCGTACCGAAGACGCACAGTTCGGGTACGTTCGTCAGGCCCACGACCACCGCGCCCGCCGCCCGCAGCCGCGCCACGGTGACATGGTCGGCGTCGGCGGGCTTGTCCGGTGTCGCGGCCGAACCGTCCAGATGTGCCTCGCCGCGCACCGCCAGATTGTCCTTCACAGCCAACGGCACACCGGCGAGGGGGAGTTCGGTGAGGTCGGTGCGGGCCGCGACCTCGTCGGCCTCGGCGAGCGCCGCGTCGGCCCGGACCTTGCGGAACGCGCCGATCCGCCCGTCCAGCCGCGCGATCCGCTCCAGATGCTCCGCCACCACCTGCCGGGGGGTGACCCGCTTCTCTCGTACGGCGGCGGCTATCTCGGCGGCGGTCCTGCCGACCCAGCTGGTCACGGGCGCTCCTGGAAGTGCGGGAAAGAGGCGTACTCGTCGGTATGGAAGGGCACTCTGCCCCGCCGTGGGCTTCGCGTCGAGAGTGTTCGCTGCGGGACATTCGGGTGGGTGCGCCGCGGGCCGGTCGTCGGTTTCCGCGCTGTTCTCACAGGTCCTCCGACCACTTCCTCAACTCTCGTGCGTGCCTGCCCCATTGACAGGCTTCTGAGCCCGCTCAATCATCAGACATCCGATGAATGGAGCCGCGCATGAACATGTCTCCCTTTCCAAGACGTCAGGTTCTGGGAGTCGCGGCGGGTGCCGCCGCGGCGGCCGCCCTGCCGCTCGCCGCGACGACCCAGGCCCAGGCCGCCGAGCCGGCCGAGGCTCGCGCCGCCGGTTCGGCCGGTGCGGGCGCCGCATCGCCATGGGTCCCCGTCCCCGCTCCGGTCCCCGTACCGCTCGACTCCCTCTACGACAACGACGGCATCGACACCGCCACTGCCCCGGGCGGTGACTTCGACGGCTCCGGCTACACGTTCCCGGGCGAGGAACTCCCGGGCGGCCGCGTCGAGGTCGACGGCATCCCCTTCGACTTCCCCACCGCGGCGGCGGGCGCCAAGAACAACGTTGTCGCGCTCGGCCAGCGCGTCGACCTGCCCAAGGGCCACTACCTGTCCGCCGTCTTCCTCACCGCCGGCAGCTACGGCACCGCCTCCGGCCGGGCCACCGTCCACTACGCCGACGGCACGACCACCACCGCCGGCCTGAGCGGCGGCGACTGGTACTCGGTGGGCGGCCCGCTGGCGGCGCCGTACCGCTACCGGCCGGACGGCGGCAAGGACGAGCACGGCGTCGGGATCGGCACCTCGGAGGTGTGGATCGACCCGCAGCGCGAGGCCGTCGCCATCACCCTGCCGGTCACCAACCCGGCCGAGGCCGGCAAGAGCGCCCTGCACGTCTTCGCGCTCTCCCTCCAGCCCGTCGCCCAGGGGCGGGCGCTGGCCCTGCGCGACGCCCGCTCCACCAGCTCCCTGCTGGACTCCACCGGCGCCCAGAGCGTCGAGGCCACCGTCGTCAACGCGGGCACCGTCGCGATCCTGGCCGGCGACGCGGTGTCCGTGCGCGTCGACGTCCCCGGCGCCCGCACCACCGAGCCCGCCCGCATCCGCCGCCTCGACCCAGGTGAACAGGCACGCGTCCACGTCGGCATCCGCAACCGCACCGGCACCGCGCCCGGCACCGATCGGGACGGCACGGTGAGCGTGCATGGACGGGGCGCCCAAGTCGCCTCCAGTGAGCGCACGTTGACGCTCGGCACCGCCGACTACCAGCCCAGCGAGACCTCGTTGGCCGGTCATCAGGCACCGTACTGGTTCAGCGAAGCCAAGTTCGGCATCTTCATCCACTGGGGCGTCTACTCGGTGCCCGCGTGGGCGCCGGTCGGGGTGCAGTACGCCGAGTGGTACTGGGACCAGATGCAGGACCCGAACAACCCGACCTACGCCTATCACCGGGACACCTACGGCGAGGACTTCGCCTACGACGATTTCATCCCGCGCTTCACCGCCGAGAAGTTCGACCCGCGGGCGTGGGTGGAGCTGTTCCGGGACGCAGGCGCCCAGTACCACGTACTCACCTCCAAGCACCACGAGGGCTTCGCGCTGTGGGACACCAAGGTCTCCGACCGCAACGCCGTGAAGCTGGGCCCGAAACGGGACCTGATCAAGGAGCTGTTCGAGGCGTCCCGGCGCTACACGCCCGAACTCCACCGCGGCCTCTACTTCTCCATGCCCGAGTGGTTCAACCCCGACAACCCCTGGATGGGCCACGCCCCGCGCAACCCGTACACGCTGGATCCGCTGCCGTACACCGGATACACCGCGGGCAAGGACTATGTGAGGGACCTTCAGGCCCCGCAGATGCTCGAACTCATCCACGGCTACGACCCGGAGATCATCTGGTGCGACATCGGCGGCGCGAATGACAGCGTCCATGTCCTCGCCGAGTACTTCAACCATGCCAAGAACCGCGCCCGTCCGGCCGACGTGATCGTCAACGACCGCTCGGGCATCGGCTTCCACGACTTCACCACGCCCGAGTACACGACGTACGCCGACACGGTCGTCGCCAAGTGGGAGGCCAGCCGTGGCCTTGACCCCCGCAGCTACGGTTACAACCGGGCGACCCCGGACGCCGCCTATATGACCGCCGAGGAGGTCGTGCACAGCCTGGTCGACGTCGTCTCCAAGAACGGCAACCTCCTGCTCGACATCGGCCCGCGCGCCGACGGCACCATCCCGGAGATCATGCAGACCCGGCTGCGGGAGACGGGTGCCTGGCTCGCGGTCAACGGTGAGGCGATCTACGGCACCACGTACTGGTCGCGCATGGCCCAGCTCGGCGAGGACCTGCGGTTCACGGTCCGTCCGAACGAGGCCTTCTACATCCACTCCCTGACCCGGCCGGGCGCCAGGCTCACCGTGGAGGCACCGGTGCCGGTCCGCGCCGGCGACAAGGTGACCCTGCTCGGCCACGACCGGCCGCTCACCTGGACGGTCAGCAACGGAGCACTGGTGATCGAGGTGCCCGAGTCGGCCCGGAGGGCGGGACAGCACGTGTGGGTGTTCAAGGTGGAGTGGAACGGCTGAGGCCGTGAAGGGCTGACCAACCGGGCGTCGCAACAAGGGGTTCTGGTCTACGGGCGAGCGGCGGGTGCGGTGCTGCCACGCACCGTGAGGCTCGGCACGGGTACGCGTACGGCCCGTGCCGAGCCGCCGTCCAGCAGGGCCGTCAGCTCGTGTGCCGCCACCCGCCCGAACTCGGCGCTGTCCCGGGAGAGCGCCGACAGCCACGGCTTGACCAAGCGGCACAGGGCGGAGTCCTCCCAGGAGACGACGGAGACGTCGTCCGGCACCGAGTAGCCGAGTTCGGCCGCCGCCGCGACTCCGGCCACCGCCATCACGTCGTTGTCGTAGATCAGGGCCGTCGGGGGCGGGGTCGCGCGC
This sequence comes from Streptomyces sp. NPDC005866, assembly GCF_040629895.1. Classification (NCBI taxonomy): domain Bacteria; kingdom Bacillati; phylum Actinomycetota; class Actinomycetes; order Kitasatosporales; family Streptomycetaceae; genus Streptomyces; species Streptomyces sp. NPDC005866. The sequence goes on along the minus strand of NZ_JBEXWP010000016.1, from coordinate 164,402 downwards.
AGGACGCGCCGGGTGACGGCCGCGCCCTCGGCGTCGGAGTAGTCGGTGGTGACCGAGCGGACCTCGGTCAGGCCCCGGCCGTCCGCCTCCGTGCGCAGGGTGCGGATCCGGCGCTGGGTGTGGGCGAGGCCGGGGAGGCCCGCGATGTGCACGATCCTGTGGTGGCCCAGCGCCGTGAGCTCGTCGACCACCGAGGCCATCGCGGCCGCGTCGTCCGCCCAGACCGTCGACAGTCCGGGGTGGCGTTCGTCGGGGGCGCCGCCGATCACCACCGCGGGCAGGCCGAGTTCGTCGAGCAGGCCGGGGCGGGGATCGTCGGCGCGCGGGTCCGCCATCAGGATGCCGTCGACGCGGTGTTCCGCCCACCAGCGGCGGTAGACCGCGCACTCGTCGGCCACGTCCTCCGCCATCTGGAAGAGCAGGCCGAGATGGCGTTCGGCGAGTACTTCCTGGACGCCGGAGACCAGTTGGAGGAAGAAGGAGTCCACGCCCAGGGAGTGCGCGGGGCGGGCGAGGACGAAGCCGACCGTGGCCGCGCCCTCGCCGGACAGGGCGCGGGCGGCCGTGCTGGGCCGCCAGCCGAGCTGCTCGGCGACCCGGCGGACCCTGGCCCGGGTCGTCTCGGAGACCCCGGGGCGGTCGTTCAGCGCGAAGGAGACCGCGCTCTCGGAGACTCCGGCCCGGCGTGCGATGTCCTTCATCGTCGGCCGGCGCGCGGGCGAGCGTTTCTCCGTCAAGTCACTTCCTCATTCGGTCGGGACCGTGATCCGCTAATGCGCTTGAGCTCAAACACCCTAAAGCGCATTAGTGATCGGCCGCAATACGCTCGTAACACGTTACTGAGCAGGGGTTTTGAGCCACTAATGACTTTAGTTGTGTCGAATCCATTGACTCGTCGGGAAAACGGCGTGCAAGGTCTGGCGCGGCACCTTCGGCCGCCCCCGCTGCAAAGGAGCAACGGACCATGCGTATCTCCCGCAGAGCCCTCGCCCTCACCGCTGCCGCCGTCCTCGCCCTGCCGCTGAGCGCCTGCGGTTCCGGGGGAGACGGCGGCGGTTCCACCGACGCCTCGGGCAAGGTCGAGGGCGACATCACCTTCCAGACCTGGAACCTGCGCGCGAACTTCAAGTCGTACTTCGACGGCCTGATCGCGGACTTCGAGAAGAAGTACCCGGACACCCGGGTGAAGTGGATCGACCAGCCGGCCGAGGGCTACGCCGACAAGATCAGCGCGGACGCGGCCGGCGGCACCCTGCCCGATGTCGTCAACGTCTCCCCGGACCTCGCCGCCCCGCTCGCCAAGGCGGGCCTCGCCCTTGACCTCGACAAGGTGGCGAGCACGTACAAGTCCGAGTATCTGTCGGGGGCTTGGGCCAGCCATCGGATACCGGGGATGAGCGGGACGTACGCCTTCCCGTGGTATCTGAACACCGGGCCGCTCTTCTACAACAAGGCCCTGTTCAAGCAGGCCGGACTCGACCCCGAGCAGCCGCCGAAGACATACGACGACCTCTTCGCCGACGCCCTGAAGATGGCGCGGCAGAGCGACGGCAAGGTGGCCACCCTCGCCAGCATCCCCAGCGTCGAGGACTTCGGGCGCTACGGCGTCGAACTGATGGACAGGCAGGGGACCGGTTTCGCCTTCAACGACGCCAAGGGAGTCGAACTACTCACCAAATACAAGGAGTTGTACGACGCCAAGGCACTCGACCCGCAGGCGCTGACCGCGACCCCGGAGTCCTCCGGCAAGAAGTTCCTCACCGAGGCCGTCGCCATGAACCCCGGCAGCGCCCTCGACCTCGCCAACTTCAGGAAGCAGGCGCCGAACCTGTACAAGAACATCGGCATCACCGACCAGATCACCAGCACCGGCCACGTCAACATGTACGTGATGGGTGTGATGGTCAACTCCAGGACCAAGCACACGGCGGCCTCCGTCGCCTTCGCGCACTTCGTGACCGACGCGCGGAACCAGATGTCCTTCGCCAGGAAGGTCGCCATCTTCCCCAGCACCGCCGGCTCCCTCGACGACCCGTACTTCACCAAGGAGGACGGCACCGACGAGACCCGGGTGCGCATCGCTGCCGCCAAGTCCCTGAAAACGGCGGTCAATTACACGCCGGTGCTGTTCAGCGACCAGATGAAGACCGCGCTGCGCAACGAGGTCGCCAAGGCGTTGCAGGGCAAGCAGAGCCCCAAGGCGGCTCTGGACAACGCTGTCAAGGCCTGCGACCAGCTGCTCCAGCAGCAGGGCTGAGGGACGGGCCATGGCCGGCATCACTCGCGTGCAGCGCCAACTGCCCACCAGCCCCTGGCTGTTCGCCGCTCCCGGGCTGCTGGTCGTCGGCGCCTTCGTGCTCTATCCGTTCGTCTCGACGGTGGTCAACTCCTTCACCGACCGCCGCACCCTGATACCGGGCCGGTTCGTCGGCCTCGCCAACTTCCGTGAACTGGTCCACGACGACATGTTCTGGACTGGCCTGCGCAACAGCACGCTGTACGTCGTCGTGGTCGTACCCGCCCTCGTCGTACTGCCGCTGCTGCTCGCGTTGCTGGTGCAGAAGAACATCCCGGGCATCACCTTCTTCCGCTCCGCCTTCTACACCCCGGTCGTCGCATCGATCGTCGTGGTCGGGCTGATCTGGGTCTGGCTGCTCGACGAACGCGGCCTGGTCAACTCCCTGCTGGAGACGGTCGGGATCGGCCGGATCGGATTCCTCAGCGACCAGTGGCTGCTCCTGCTGAGCGCGATGGCGGTCACGGTCTGGAAAGGCCTCGGCTACTACATGATCATTTATCTGGCCGCGCTCGCCAACGTGCCGCGCGAGCTGCACGAGGCCGCCGCCGTGGACGGTGCGGGGGCGGTGCGCCGCTTCCTCACCGTCACCGTGCCCGCCGTGCGTTCCACCATGGTGCTGGTCGCCGCGCTCTCCTCGGTCGCCGCGTTCAAGGTGTTCTCCGAGGTGTACCTGATGGCGGGCCCGAGCGGCGGCCCGGCCGGCGAGGACACCACCCTCGTGATGCTCGTCCAGCGCACCGGCACCGGACTGACCGGCCGCGTCGGCTACGCCTCGGCCCTCTCCGTCGTCGTCTTCGTCGTCACCGTCGCGCTGATGCTCCTGGTGCTGCGCGCCGACCGGAGGGAGCGCCCATGAGCGCCACCCGGGCACGCTTCACCGACGAGCACGGGCGCCGCATCCGGATCGGCGAGCTGGTCCTGCGGTACGCGCTCCTGCTGCTCGTCCTCGCGGTCACCGTCGGGCCGTTCCTTTGGCAGCTGTCCACCTCGCTCAAGGGCCCGACCGAGGACATCTTCAGCGCGCCCCCGAGCTTCCTGCCCGAGCAGCCCACCCTGCACAACTACCAGCGGGTCGCCGACACCATCCCCGTCTGGGACTACGCCCTCAACTCACTGAAGGTGGCGGGCGCGAGTGTCGTCACGAACTGCGTCGGCTCGGCGCTCGCGGGATACGCCCTGGCCCGGCTGCGCTACCGGGGACGCCGGATCGCCACGCTCGTCTTCGTCCTCGCGATGCTCGTGCCGGTGGAGGGGATCATCATCGCCCAGTTCACCACCATGCGTGAACTAGGCCTCAACAACACCCTGATCGGTGTCGTGCTGCCCGGCTCCATCGGCGCCATGAACGTGCTGCTGATGCGCAACGCCTTCCTCAACCTGCCCTACGAGATCGAGGAGGCGGCCTACGTCGACGGCGCCGACGTCTGGCAGCGGTTCCTGCGGATCGCCCTGCCGTCGGTCAAGGGCACCGTCGCCGTCGTCGCGATCTTCGCCTTCATGGGCGCCTGGGACGACTTCCTCTGGCCGCTGATCGTGCTCAGCGACCCCTCCAAGTTCACGCTCACCATCGGCCTCAACTATCTGCACGGCACCTTCGCCAACGACGAACGCCTGGTCGCCGCCGGCACCGTGATCGCCGTGGCCCCGCTCATCGCCCTGTTCGCCTGTCTCCAGCGGTACTTCTTCCGCGGGGTCGGCGAAGGCGCCGTCAAGGGCTGAACCCCCTTCCCCGCAAGGAGACCGCATGCCTCCTGCCGTGCGCTTCGGCGTCAACTACACCCCCAGCGAAGGGTGGTTCCACCACTGGCTTGACTTCGACCTGGACTCGGTGCGCGCCGACCTCGACTCGATCGCCGCTCTGGGACTGGACCACATCCGGGTCTTTCCGCTGTGGCCCTATTTCCAGCCCGATCGCACCCTGATCCGGCCGCGCGCGGTCGAGCAGCTCGTCGCCCTCGCCGACGCGGCCGCCGAACGTGGTCTCGACGTCAACGTGGACGGTCTGCAAGGGCACTTGAGCAGCTTCGACTTCCTGCCGGCCTGGACCCGGACCTGGCACCGGCGCAACCTCTTCACCGACCCGGAGGTCGTGGCGGGGGAGGCCGCCTATCTCCGCAGCCTGGCCGCGGCCCTCGCGGACCGGCCCAACTTCATCGGGATGACGATCGGCAACGAGGTCAACCAGTTCGCCGCCGGCCCTCATCCGGATCCGGACCGGGCCACCGAGGAGGAGGCGGAGCGCTGGCTGGTACGGCTGCTGGCCGCCTGCGCCGAGGCCGCCCCCGGCCGGCTCCATCTGCACGCCTCCTACGACGCCGCCTGGTACCAGGACGACCAGCCTTTCACCCCCGCCCACTCGGCCCGCCTCGGCGACCTCACCGCCGTGCACTCCTGGGTGTTCAACGGCACCGCCCAACGCCACGGCCGCACCGCCCCGCAGACCGAGCAGCACGCCGCGTATCTGGTGGAGCTGAGCAAGGCCTGGGCCGAGGACGCGCACCGGCCCGTATGGCTCCAGGAAGTGGGTGCGCCCGCGCCGCTGATCCCCGCGGAGCACGCGGCCGCGTTCACCGAGGCGACCCTCACCGCCGTACTGGACTGCCCCGATCTATGGGGTGTCACCTGGTGGTGCTCGCACGACGTCAGCCGGAGCCTCGCCGACTTTCCCGAACTCGAATACGGTCTGGGTCTGTTCACCAACGACCGCAAGCCCAAGGACCTCGCGCACGCCCTCGCGGCGGCCGAACCGAGAGCGGCGAAAGTGCGCGGCACGGCGCTCGTCGTGCCCTCCGACCCGGCCCGGCGCTCCCGGTGCGCGCCAGGCGGGCCCGTCTTCGACGCCTGGTTCCGGCTCGTCGCCGACGGCGCGCGCCCTACCACAGTGCTGGACGCGCACGCCGCCGACCAGGAACACCTTGCCGCTCGCGGCATTACTGAGGTCGTCACACCCGACCAGGTACTCCCCACCGTTCCTGAGCGGTGAGCGGAATGAGTCCGCGCACCGGCACGCCCCGAACGGTCTTGGGCGCACTGGTCGTCTGCTTTCGCAACCGGGCGGCGACACGGATCCTGTCCGTGGTCCGACCCCGGAAGGGCAGAGTCCCTCATGACCTGGCCCGTGAGTGCGGCCAGAGGCGACGGGGAGGCCCTGATTCATCTCGCTGGTGGAGCAGGGGCCCCGTACGCTGGCGTCGCACGCGGCGTCCCAGATCGCGTGATCACCGTACTCCGTGCCCCGCCGCACCCGCCAACCCGCAGATCACAGCGGCTAGCGGCGGCGATCTGCGTCTCGCCTGGGACGCGGCACCCGGAGACGTACGGCACTGCAGCCTGCACCGGCTGCTCCCGGACGGCACCCGGCGCTTCCTCGGCGCCACCGGCCAGCGGGCCTACTTCCTGACCGGGCTCCAGCCGGAGCAGGGCGAGGTGACGGCACGGTTCGAAGTGCGTGCCGTAGGGGAGCTGTACACCTCGTCGGATCCCGTGACCGTCACGCACACCTGGTAACCGGTAACGAACAAACGGAGCACCCCGCATGCATGACGACCGCAGCCTGGTCGAAGCCCGCCTCAGGCGCGTCCTCGACGAGCGCATCCGTCCCGCCGTATACCCCGAGTCCGTGCCGCTCGACGTCGCCGTGTGGCACGCGCCCGGCGAGCCCGTACCGGTCGCCGAGGGGCTCGCGGCCGAGCCCGCGCCGATCGAGGTGGGCGCCCGGTGGGGTGCTCCATGGGGCACCAGCTGGTTCCGGGTGACCGGAACCGTCCGCGACGAGTGGGCCGGGCGTACCGTCGAGGCCCTCCTCGACCTCGGATTCGACGAGAACATGCCCGGCTTCCAGTGCGAGGGCCTCGTCTACCGGCCCGACGGCACGCCGGTGAAGGGCCTCAACCCACGCAACCAGTGGGTCCGCGTCGGCGCCCCGGTGGCGGGCGGCGAGGAGGTGCGGCTGCACATCGAGGCGGCCTCCAACCCCGTCATCCTCGACTACCACCCCTTCCGGCCCACCTGGCTCGGCGACAAGGACACCGCCGGGCACGAACCGCAGTACACGCTCACCCGGATGGACCTCGCCGTCTTCGACGAGACCGTGTGGCAGCTGGTGATCGACCTGGAAGTGCTCGGCGAGCTGATGGCCGAGCTGCCCGCCGACGCACAACGCCGCTGGGAGATCCTGCGCGCGGTAGAACGGGCCCTGGACGCGATCGACCTCCAGGACGTCAACGGCACGGCGAAGCAGGCGCGTTCACGGCTCACCGAGGTCCTGTCCGCCCCCGCCGCGCCCTCCGCGCACCGGATCAGCGCGGTCGGGCACGCGCATATCGACTCGGCGTGGCTGTGGCCGCTGCGTGAGACGGTCCGCAAGGTCGCCCGTACGACCTCCAACATGACCGCCCTCATCGAGGACGAGCCCGACTTCGTGTTCGCCATGTCCCAGGCCCAGCAGTGGGCGTGGGTGAAGGAGCACCGGCCCGAGGTGTGGGCGCGGGTGAAGAAGGCGGTCGCGGAGGGGCGGTTGGTGCCGGCTGGCGGGATGTGGGTGGAGTCGGACACCAACATGCCGGGCTCCGAGGCGATGGCCCGTCAGTTCGTGCATGGCAAGCGGTTCTTCCTCGACGAGTTCGGCATCGAGAACGACGAGGCCTGGCTGCCGGACACCTTCGGCTTCGCGGCGGGCCTGCCGCAGATCATCAGGGCGGCGGGTTCCACCCGGCTGCTCACCCAGAAGATCTCCTGGTCCCAGACGAACAGGTTCCCGCACCACACCTTCCAGTGGGAGGGCATCGACGGCACCCGCATCTTCACGCACTTCCCGCCCGTCGACACCTACAACTGCTCCATGAAGGGCAGCGAACTCGCCCACGCCGCCCGCAACTTCAAGGACAAGGGCCGCGCTCGGCACTCCCTCGCGCCGACGGGCTGGGGTGACGGAGGCGGCGGCACGACCCGGGAGATGGTCGCCAAGGCGGCCCGGGCGCGGAACCTGGAGGGCTCGCCGACGGTCGTCTGGGAGACCCCGGAGGAGTTCTTCAAGAAGGCTGAGGCCGAATACCCGGACCCGCCCGTCTGGGTGGGCGAGCTCTACCTCGAACTCCACCGCGCCACCCTCACCAGCCAGGCGAAGACCAAACAGGGCAACCGGCGCAGCGAACACCTCCTGAGGGAGGCCGAGCTGTGGGCGGCGACGGCCACCGTCCGCACCGGATTTGCCTACCCCTACGAGGAGTTGGACCGCCTCTGGAAGACGGTCCTGCTCCACCAGTTCCACGACATCCTGCCGGGTTCGTCGATCGCGTGGGTGCACCGTGAGGCCCGGGCAACCTATCAGCGGATCGCCGCCGAACTGGGCGAGATCATCGACGCGGCCCAGCGGGCACTTGCGGGGGAGGGCGACCGGCCACTGCTGTTCAACGCGGCGCCGCACGGCAGGAACGGCGTGCCGGCCGGCGGCGCGAGCGTGGAGCAGCCGCCCGAGGGGGCGACGGTGTCGGAGCGTCCCGAGGGCGGACAGATCCTCTCCAACGGCCTGCTGCGGATCGAGATCGACGCCCGGGGCCTTGTCGTATCCGCGTACGACCTCGCCGCAGACCGCGAGACCATCGCCCCCGGTACGGCCGCCAACCTGCTCCAACTCCACCCGGACTTCCCGAACATGTGGGACGCCTGGGACGTCGACGCCTTCTACCGCAACGCGGTCACGGACCTCACGGACACCGAGGGGCTGTCGGTCGGTGAGGACGGCCGTTCGGTGCGGATCGTACGGTCCTTCGGCTCCTCCCGCGTCACCCAGGTGCTGTCGCTGCCGCCGGGGGAGCGCCGCCTGGTCATCGACACGGAGGTGGACTGGCACGAGACGGAGAAGTTCCTGAAGCTGGCCTTCCCCCTGGACCTGCACGCCGAACGGTACGCCTCGGAAACCCAGTTCGGGCACTTCCACCGCCCGACCCACACCAACACCTCATGGGAGGCGGCGAAGTTCGAGGCCTGCAACCACCGCTTCATCCACCTGGACGAGCCGGGCTGGGGCGTGGCGCTCGTCAACGACTCGACGTACGGCCACGATGTGACGCGCACCGTCCGCACGGACGGCGACCGGGGTACGACGACCACCGTCCGTGTCTCGCTGCTGCGCGCACCCCGCTTCCCCGACCCCGAGACCGACCAGGGCATCCACCGCTTCCGGCACGCACTGGTGCCGGGCGCGGCGATCGGGGACGCGGTCCGGGAGGGCTGGCGGATCAATCTGCCGGAGCGAAGGGTCAACGGCGCCGGGGAGGTGACCCCGCTGGTCACGGTCGACAACGACGCGGTCGTCGTCACGGCGGTAAAGCTGGCGGACGACGGCAGCGGGGACGTGGTGGTCAGGTTCCATGAGGCGCACGGGGGCAGGGCCCGCGCGACGCTGACGACCGGCTTCGAGGCCACGGGTGCCACGGTGACGGACTTGTTGGAGCGACCGTTGGACACGCCGGCCCCGGACCGGGACGGTGACAGCATGACGGTACGACTGCGCCCGTTCGAACTGATGACCTTGCGCTTCAAAAGGACCTGAGCCCACCCGCCGTCGCCACAGCGTCAACCCCCGAGCTGCGCGCGCAACCACTCCTCCACCTCACCCACATGAGCCGCCGCCGCAGCCCTCGCCGCCTCCGGATCCCGGGCGACGAGGGCCCGGTGAATGGCGGCATGCTCCCTCCGGGTCCGTGCGAACGCCCCTTCCTCCTGATACCCCCGCCACACCCGGGCCCGGAAGGTCCGCGACGACAACCCCTCCAGAATCGCGGCCATCGTGTCGTTCCCGGCGGCGCCGGCGATCACCCGGTGGAAGGCGAGGTCGTGGGCGAGGATCTCCTCCGGATCGTCCGTGGCGTTCATCGCCGTCACGTGCTTCTCCACCTCGGCCAGCTGGTCGGCCGTGATCCGCGCGGCGGCCAGCGCCGTCGCCGTCGACTCCAGTACCCGCCGCACCTCCAGCAGCTCCACCAGCCGCGGCCCACGTGACAGATCGGCGACCACACCAAAGGTCTCCAGCAGGTCACCCGCCTCCAGCTGGGTGACGTAGATGCCGGAGCCGTGCCGCGCCTCCAGGACGCCCAGGACCGTCAGCGCGCGGATCGCCTCGCGCATGGAGCTGCGGGAGATGCCCAGCTGGACGGCGAGATCCCGTTCCGTCGGCAGCCGCTGGCCCGGCTCCAGGCGGCCCTCCGCGATCATCGCCTTGATCCGCTCGATGGCGCGCTGCGTCACCGTGCCCTTCTGTGGGGCTGTCTCGTCCACACCGCTCCTCGAGTCGCCGGTGCGCCGCAGTCTAACCAGCGATGTGGTCGGACCACTACGACTCGTTTCGCCGAAAAAACGCATCCGCAGGGTGTTGAAAGCGCTGAGTGGTCTGATAAGTATGCGGGCATCTGCTCGAACACGCTCGATGAGGAGCTGCCAGATGCCCGGCAGAACGCTGAGGAAGCGGAACAGGTCCCAGATCATCGGTGCGACGGCCCTGGCCGTCGGAGCCTCGCTCCTGCTCGCCGCATGCGGCAGCACCAAGGACACCGGCAGCGGCAGTGCCGGAGGCGGCGGCACCGGCAAGGTCGGGGTGGTCCTGCCCCTGCTGACCTCGCCGTTCTGGCAGTCGTACAACGACTATGTGCCCAAGATGGCGACGTCCGAGGGTGTCGAGGCGCTGAAGACGGTCAACTCCAACAGTGACCCCTCCCAGCAGATCACCGACATCAACAACGAGCTGAACCAGGGCGTGAAGGGGCTGGTCGTCGCCCCGTTGGACAGCGCGGCCATCCAGGCGGGGCTCGACCAGGCCGAGCGCAAGGGCGTGCCGGTGGTCGCCGTGGACGTAGCGCCCGACAAGGGCAAGGTCGCCATGGTGGTGCGCGCCGACAACGTCGCCTACGGCACCAAGGCCTGCGACTATCTCGGCCAACACGTCACCAGCGGCAAGGTCGTGCAGATCATGGGCGACCTGGCCTCGGTCAACGGCCGGGACCGCTCCGAGGCGTTCCGCTCCTGTGTGAAGCAGAAGTACCCGAAGCTCAAGGTGCTGGAGGTCCCCGCCAAGTGGGAGTCCGACACGGCCGCCTCCAAGCTGGACACGCTCCTCAACGCCAACCCCGACATCAAGGGCATCTACATGCAGGCCGGCGGTGTCTACCTCGCCCCCACCCTGCAGACCCTGAAGTCCAAGGGCATGCTGAAGACGGCCGGGCAGAGCGGCCACATTGTGATCGTCTCGAACGACGGCATCCCGCAGGAGTTCGACGCCATCCGCAAGGGCCAGATCGACGCGACCGTATCCCAGCCCGCCGACGCCTACGCCAAGTACGGCATGTACTACATCAAGGCGGCGATGGAGGGGAAGACGTTCAAGCCGGGTCCGACCGACCACGACTCCACGATCGTCAAGCTGCCCAGCGGCATCCTGGAGGACCAGCTCCCCGCGCCGCTCGTCACCAAGGACAACGTGGACGACCCGAAGCTGTGGGGCAACACGGTCAAATGAGCACGCCACTTGTTGAGGCCCAGGACATCGTCAAGCGGTACGGCCCCACCGTCGCCCTCGCCGACGGCCGGCTCACCGTCCTGCCCCGCGAGTCCCACGCCCTCGTCGGCCGCAACGGCGCCGGCAAGTCCACCCTGGTCAACGTCCTCACCGGCCTCCAGGCCCCCGACGAGGGCACGGTCCGCTTCGACGCCGAACCCGCGCCCCCGCTCGCCGACCGGGACGCCTGGCGGAGCAAGGTCGCCTGCGTCTACCAGAAGCCCACCGTCGTACCCGAACTGACGGTCGCCGAGAACCTCTTCATCAACCGGCAGCCGCTGCAGCGGGGTTTCATCAGCTGGCGGCGGCTGAGGAGCGAGGCCGCCGCTCTCCTCGACACCTGGGACGTGCATGTCGACCCTGAGGCGCGGACCGCCGACCTCAGGGTCGAGGACCGTCAAATGGTGGAGATCGCCAGAGCGTTGAGCTTCGGCGCCCGGTTCATCGTGCTCGACGAACCGACCGCCCAGCTCGACAACCGGGAGATCGAGCGGCTGTTCAGCAGGATGCGGGCGCTCCAGGACTCGGGCGTGACCTTCCTGTTCATCTCGCACCACCTCCAGGAGGTCTACGAGGTCTGCCAGACCGTCACCGTGCTCCGGGACGCCCGCTGGATCACCACCGCCCCGGTCGCCGACCTGCCGAGGGCCGCCCTGGTGGAGGCCATGGCGGGGGAGACCGTCACCCGGCAGGAGCAGCGGGCCCGGGACGCGGTGCCCGCCGAGGCGCCCCTCGTGCTCGATGTCCGTGGGCTCACCTCCGAGACGTACGACGGCATCGATCTCACCGTCCGCAGCGGCGAGGTCGTCGGCCTCGCCGGCACCAGCGGCAGCGGCAAGATCGAGCTCGCCGAGACCGTCGCCGGGTTGCGTACCCCGACCGGTGGCACGGCTCGACTGGCCGACCGGAAACTGCCGTTCGGCGATGTGCGGGCCGCGCTCAAGGCGGGTGTCGGCTTCGTGCCCCGCGACCGGCACGACCAGGGACTGGTCCCCGGCATGAGCATCGGCGACAACGCCACCATGACCGTGCTCGAACGGCTCGGCCGCGGCGGGTTCGTCGGCACCGACCGCAAGCGCGGCTTCGCCACCGGACTGATCGAACGCCTCGACATCCACGCCGAGGGACCCGACCAGCCCGTCTCCGACCTGTCCGGCGGCAACGCGCAGAAGGTCGTCATGGCCCGCGCCCTCGCCTCCGGCCCCCGGCTGCTCGTCCTGGTCAACCCCACCGCAGGCGTCGACGTGAAGTCCAAGGAGTCCCTGCTGGCCCGCGTGGACAGCGCCCGTGAGGACGGCACCGCCGTGCTGGTCGTCTCCGACGAACTCGACGACCTGCGCCGCTGCGACCGCGTCCTCGTCCTCTTCCACGGCCGGATCGTCGCCGAACACCCGGCCGGCTGGCACGACCACGAGCTGATCGCCTCCATAGAAGGAGTGGACCATGGCTGACACCAAGGCCCCGCCGCTCACCCCGGTGCGCTCCCCGGACCGGCGCGCGGCCCGTACCGTCATCCTGCGCCGCGCCCGTGAACTGGCCCTTGTTCCGGCCCTGTTGCTGCTCATGGTGCTCGGTGCGGTGGTCAACGACTCGTTCCTCACCGAGCGCAACCTGATCTCCATCCTCGGTGCCTCCGCCGCCCTGGCGATGGTGGTGCTCGCCGAGTCGCTGGTCCTGATCACCGGCAAGTTCGACCTCTCCCTGGAGTCGGTCGTCGGTATTGCGCCCGCCGTCGGCGCCCTCCTCGTGCTGCCGTCCGCAAAGTCCGGCTGGGGTACCGAATTCCCCGCCGGAGCGGCCCTGTTGGCGATCCTCGTGGTCGGCGCGGCCGTCGGCGCCTTCAACGGCATCCTCGTCGTGAAGTTCAAGCTCAACGCGTTCATCGTGACGCTCGCGATGCTGATCGTGCTGCGCGGTGTGCTGGTCGGCGCGACCAAGGGCAAGACTCTGTTCGGGATGCCCGACAGCTTCTTCTCCCTGGCCACCACCACCTTCCTCAGCGTTCCCATGTCGGTGTGGCTGGCGGCGGCCGCCTTCGCCATCACCGGGCTCGTCCTGAAGTACCACCGCGTCGGCCGTGCCCTCTACGCCATCGGCGGCAACTCCGACGCGGCCCGCGCCGCCGGCATCCGCGTCGACCGCGTGATGCTCGGGGTGTTCGTGGTCGCTGGGGTCCTCGCCTCCGTCGGCGGCATCATGCAGACCGGGTACGTGGGCGCGATCAGCGCCAACCAGGGCAACAACATGATCTTCACCGTGTTCGCGGCGGCCGTGATCGGCGGCATCAGCCTGGACGGCGGCAAGGGCACCATGTTCGGCGCCCTGACCGGCGTACTCCTTCTGGGTGTCGTACAGAACCTGCTCACCCTGGCGCAGGTCCCGTCGTTCTGGATCCAGGCCATCTACGGCGGCATCATCCTCGTCGCCCTCATGATCGCCCGTGTCACCACGGGACGGGCACAGGACTGACCCCGCGACCCGAACCCCCCTGACGGAAAGGCAATCCGTGTCCCCGAGTCCCGGCCCCTCTTCTCGCGTCACCGCGGTCGACACCTACGACATCCGCTTCCCCACCTCGCGCGAGCTCGACGGCTCCGACGCGATGAACCCGGACCCCGACTACTCGGCGGCCTATGTCGTGCTGCGTACCGACGCGGCCGACGGGCACGAGGGGCACGGGTTCACGTTCACCATCGGGCGGGGCAACGACGTCCAGGTCGCCGCGATCGACGCGCTGCGGAACCATGTGCTCGGCCGCCCGGTCGACGAGATCTGCGACGACCCCGGATCCCTCTTCCAGGTCCTGATCGGCGACAGCCAGCTGCGCTGGCTCGGCCCCGAGAAGGGCGTGATGCACATGGCGATCGGCGCGGTGATCAACGCCGTCTGGGACCTCGCCGCGCGCCGGGCCGGCAAGCCGCTGTGGCAGCTGCTCGCCGACGCCGAACCCGAGTGGATCGTCCGCCAGATCGACTTCCGGTACCTCACCGACGCCCTCACCCCCGAGGAGGCCCTCGGCATCCTGCGCCGCGCCCGCGAAGGCGCCGGCGAGCGCCGGACCCGGCTGCTGGAGCGCGGCTTCCCCGCCTACACCACCTCCGCCGGCTGGCTCGGCTACGACGACGAGAAGCTCACCCGGCTCGCCGCCCAGGCGGTCGCCGACGGCTTCCAGCAGATCAAGCTGAAGGTCGGTGCCGACCTGGCGGACGACATCCGGCGCTGCCGGGTCGCCCGCTCGGTCATCGGCCCGGACATCCGCATGGCCATCGACGCCAACCAGCGCTGGAACGTGGACGAGGCGATCCAGTGGACCAAGGCCCTCGCCGAGTTCGACCCGTACTGGATCGAGGAGCCCACCAGCCCTGACGACGTCCTCGGCCACGCCGCCGTCCGCCGGGCGGTCGCCCCGGTCAAGGTCGCCACCGGCGAACATGTGCAGAACCGGATCGTCTTCAAGCAGCTGCTCCAGGCCGGCGCCCTCGACATCGTCCAGATCGACGCGGCCCGGGTCGCCGGCGTCAACGAGAACCTGGCCATCCTGCTGCTGGCCGCCAAGTTCGGCGTCCCCGTCTGCCCGCACGCGGGCGGTGTCGGACTGTGCGAACTCGTGCAGCACCTCTCGATGTTCGACTACCTCGCGGTCGCCGGCACCACCGACGACCGGGTCATCGAGTACGTCGACCATCTGCACGACCACTTCCTCGATCCGGTGGTGATCAGGGAAGGTCACTACAGGGCACCCACCGCACCGGGCTTCTCGGCCGCCATGCGACCGGAGTCCATCGCGGAGTACACCTATCCGGGCGGCACCTTCTGGGCCGCCGACGCACAGACGCAGAAGGGACAGGCGGCATGACCGACTTCGAGGGTCTGAAGGCACTGGTCACCGGCGGGGCCTCCGGGATCGGCCGGGCAACGGCCGAACTCCTCGCCGATCGCGGCGCCCAGGTCGCCGTCCTCGACCTCGATCCGTCCTCCGTCGAGAAACCGCTGCTCGCCTTCCGGGCCGACGTCACCGACGACGCGTCCGTGCGTACGGCCGTGGAGGGCGCGGCCGAGGCCCTCGGCGGCCTCGACGTCCTGGTCAACAACGCGGGCATCGGCGCGCAGGGCACGGTCGAGGACAACGACGACGACGAATGGCGCCGTGTCTTCGACGTCAACGTCCTCGGCATGGTCCGCACCGCCCGCGCCGCCCTCCCGCACCTGCGCCGCTCGGCACACGCGGCGATCGTCAACACCTGCTCCATCGCCGCCACCGCCGGGCTGCCGCAACGCGCCCTGTACAGCGCCACCAAGGGCGCCGTCTACTCCCTCACCCTGGCCATGGCCGCCGACCACGTCCGCGAGGGCGTCCGCGTCAACTGCGTCAATCCCGGTACGGCGGACACCCCGTGGATCGGCCGCCTGCTCGGCAAGGCCCCCGACCCCGACGCCGAACGCGCCGCCCTGGAAGCCCGCCAGCCCACCGGACGCCTGGTTTCCGCCGCCGAAGTCGCGGGCGCCATCGCCTACTTGGCCAGCCCGCTCTCCGGTGCCACCACCGGCACCTCACTTGCGGTCGACGGCGGCATGCAGGGCCTGCGGCTGCGCCCGGCGGGCCAGTGAGCACCCTCGGCCGAAGCGGCGTCCGGGTCAGCCCCCTGGGCCTCGGCGCCGCCGTGATCGGCAACCTCTACACCGAAGTCCCCGACCAGCAGGCGCACGACACGATCACCGCCGCCTGGGAACAGGGCATCCGCTACTTCGACACCGCCCCGCACTACGGCCTCGGCCTGTCCGAACGGCGGCTGGGGGAGGCGCTGCGGGACTACGACCGGGACGCCTTCACCCTCTCCACCAAGGCCGGCCGCCGCCTGGAGTCAGGGCCCGGAGACGGCGACGACCTCGCCAACGGCTTCGCTGTGCCCGATACCTACCGCCGGGTCTGGGACTTCACCGCCGACGGCATTCGCCGCACCCTGGAGTCCAGCCTGGAACGGCTCGGCCTCGACCGGGTCGACGTCGTCTACCTCCACGACCCCGACGACCACGCCGAACAGGCCTTCCGGGAGGGCTACCCGGCCCTGGAGAAGCTCCGCTCCGAGGGGGTCGTGGGGGCGATCGGCGCCGGTATGAACCAGACGGCGATGCTCACCCGGTTCGTGCGCGACACCGACGTCGACGTGGTGCTGTGCGCAGGCCGCTACACCCTCCTCGACCAGAGCGCCCTCACCGACCTGCTGCCGGCCGCCGAGGAGCGCGGTACCTCGGTGGTGATCGGCGGGGCCTTCAACTCAGGCCTGCTGGCCGATCCGAAGCCGGATGCCACCTACAACTACGCCCAGGTCTCGAACGAGTTGCTCGCCCGCGCGCTGCGCCTCAAAGCGCTCGCCGAACAGCACGGCACCACGCTCCGCGCGGCCGCCCTCGCCTTCTGCGCGGCCCACCCGGCCGTGGCGAGCGTCCTGGTCGGCGCCCGCTCGGCGGCCGAGATCGAGGACGGAACACGGCAGTTCACCACTCCGGTCCCCGCCGCCTTCTGGCAGGAACTGAGCGACAGCCGGCTCCTGCCCGCGGACACCCCGCTCCCGACGGAGGAGCCGTCATGAACGTCGCCCTGCACACCGAGATCCGCGCGGACCGCGTCGCCGAGTACGAGGCCGCCCACCGCCAGGTCCCCACCGAACTCACCGACGCCGTCCGCGCCGCCGGCGCCACATCCTGGGCCATCTGGCGGTCGGCGTCCCCCCGCGCGAGCGAAGACGCCGACCTGCCCGTCGTATGGGAGCTGCCATGACCGTCGACGCCCACCACCACGTCTGGGACCTCTCGGTACGGGACCAGGACTGGATCGCGGGGCCGGAACTCCGGCCGCTCAGAAGGAACTTCACCGTCGAGGATCTCGAACCGGAGGCACGGGCGGCGGGAGTCACCCGCACGGTGCTCGTCCAGACGATCACCGTCCTGGATGAGACCCCCGAGTTCCTGGCCCTCGCCGACGCCCACGACCTGATCGCCGGGGTCGTCGGCTGGACCGACCTGACCGCCCCGGCGATCTCCGACGAACTGGCCCGCCTCCGCGAACTCCCCGGCGGCGCCTACCTGAAGGGCATCCGCCACCAGGTCCAGGGCGAACCCGACCCGGAGTGGCTGCTGCGACCGGACGTCCACCGTGGTCTGACCACGATCGCCGACGCGGGCCTCGTCTACGACCTGATCGTGCAGCCCCACCAGCTTCCGGCCGCCGTCAAGGCGGCTGAGTCCCACCCCGAACTCACCTTCGTACTCGACCACTTGGGCAAACCCCCGATCGCCTCCGGAGCCCTCGGCCCCTGGGCCACCGCCGTACGCGCCCTCGCCGCCCTGCCCAACACCGTCTGCAAGCTCTCCGGCATGGTCACGGAGGCCGACCCCGCCTCCTGGTCGGTCGACGGCCTCCGCCCGTACGCCGAGACGGTCCTGGACGCCTTCGGCCCGGACCGCCTGATGTTCGGCTCGGACTGGCCGGTGTGCACCCTCGCCGGCACGTACGGCGAAGTCTTCGACGCGGCAGTCGAGTTGATCGGCCCCGACGAACGCACTCGTGTCTTCGAGACCACCGCCACCCGTGTCTACCACCTCTGAGCCGCCTCCGCCAGCCGCGTCGGCGGCATGTACTCCCGCACATACGTCCGATCCCAGCACGCGCCCGTCTCCCGCAACTCCCGCCAACTGGTGAAGCGGTAGCGGAAGAGACGGGCGCGGACGAACCGCGGGGGCCGGTCCGGTGGGAAGGGGGAGCGGCGCAGCAGCCGTAGCGTGTCGCGGTCGTTCTCCAGGAGGCGCTCCACCAGGCCGCCGAACCAGTCGCCGGCGTACGCGGGGGAGAGGGCGGCGAACCACATCAGCCAGTCAAGGCGGAGGTGATACGGCGCGAACTGGCGTGGCCAGTACCGTGGATCCCCCGGCTTGCCCTTGAACTCGTACTCCCGCCAGTCCGAGTCCTCGCGCGGTGCGTCGTCCAGCGTGCCCTCGATCACCACCTCGTACCGCACCCGGCTGACGCTGCCGAACGCGCCGTAGGTGTTGACCAGGTGGAGCGGGTCGAAGGAGCGGTTCATGACCTGGCGGCGGGAGACCATGTTCACCACCGGGCGGTAGCTCAGGAAGAGCAGCAGCGCGGCCACGGCGAGGACGACGATCTCGTACCAGAGCGGGGCGGGGGCCGCGGAGATGTGGTCGGTCGGCAGCCGCAGCGCCGACAGGGCCAGCACGATGGTGATCCAGTTCAGCCAGGAGAAGTTGCCGGAGGCCACCAGCCACAGCTGGGTGAGGATCATCAGCGACGCGGCCGCCGTCGCGATCGGCTGGGGAGTGAACAGGAGGAAGGGGACCACGAGCTGGGTGAAGTGGTTCGCGGCCACCTCCGCCTTGTGCACCGGTTTCGGGAGGTGGTGGAAGAACCAGCTCAGCGGGCCCGGCATCGGCTGGGTCTCGTGGTGATAGTGGAGGCAGGTCAGCTTGCGCCAGCAGGCGTCCCCGCGCATCTTGATCAGGCCCGCCCCGAACTCCACCCGGAACAGGATCCAGCGCAGCAGGAACAGGACGACGACCGGCGGGTCCACCTTGTCGTTGCCGAGGAAGGCGGCGAGGAAACCGACCTCCAGGAGCAGTGACTCCCAGCCGAACGCGTACCAGGTCTGGCCGACGTTGACGATCGAGAGATACAGGGCCCAGGGGATCAGCCACAGCACCATCCCGGCCCACAGCGGGAGCCAGGAGTCCAGCCCGGCCAGCAGCGCCACCGACACCGCGCAGCCCGCCCAGGCGCAGGCCGCGAAGAAGCGGTCCGAGTAGTGCAGGTGGAAGAGGCTCGGCGCCCGCCTGAAGGGGACCCGGGCGACGAACCTGGGGATCGGCAGCATGCCGCGCTCGCCCAGCAGGGCCCGGAACTGGAGCGCCGCCACCAGGAACGCGAAGAGATACACACCGGCCAGAGCCCGCTGGAAGACCAGCCGGCTCAACCAGTACTCGGGTGCGGTGAACCAGTCCACGGCCGTGCGCTCCTGCCTGTCTCCGGTGTGCGGCCCCGGTGTCGGGAAGGGCCTGTCACCCTGTGTACCGCGCGGCTCCGGTCCTGTAACCCGAGCGAGTGAAGTGGACAAATAGGAGAAATTGCCCGGGAAGGGTTCCCCTGGCAAGGTGGCCCCATGGCTGATCGGGGAGCGAGTGCTCCGTCACTCCCGGACGACT
Organism: Streptomyces sp. NPDC005866; assembly: GCF_040629895.1. Taxonomy (NCBI): domain Bacteria; kingdom Bacillati; phylum Actinomycetota; class Actinomycetes; order Kitasatosporales; family Streptomycetaceae; genus Streptomyces; species Streptomyces sp. NPDC005866. The sequence continues at coordinate 145,338 of NZ_JBEXWP010000016.1, read as the reverse complement.
GGCCCGCCCACCCGGACCACCCGATCCTGGCGCTCAACCGCATGGGCACCTTCGACTGGGACCTGGACGCCGGGCTGTTCCATATGGACGCCCAGGCGTACGAGGTGTTCGACCTGACCCCCGAGGAGTACGACGGGCGCCCCGAGAGCCTCGCCATCCGGGTGCCCCTGGCGGAGGGAAGCCGGCTGGACGCGGTGGTGTCCCAGGCCATCAAGGACGGCAGCGAGAACTACGGGGCGTACTTCCGCATCCGCCGCCGCGACGGCACCCCCCGCTGGACCCACACCCAGGGCTACATCCGGCGTGACGAGACGGGCCGCCCCCGCCGGGTCGTCGGGGTGGTCCGGGACGCCACCCAGGAGCTTGAGGACAGTGAGGCGCGCAGCCTGCGGGCCGCCAAGGACCAGGCACTGCGCCAGCAGACCGGTGTCGTCCAGGTGGTCACCGCGGCCCTCGCGCACGCCCGCAGCGTCCAGGACGTCATCGACGCCCTCAAGGACACCCACGGCATTCCCAACCTGGGCGCGACCAGCCTGGTGATGGGACTGGTCGAGGCCGGCCGGATCCGGCTGGTCGCGGAGGGACCGGCGGGCAGCTTCGTGCCCGGCACCCGGATCACCCGGATAGACGAGCCCTACCCGATGGGCGAGGTGGTGCGGACCCTCACCCCGCGCTTCATCGAGTCACCGGAGGAGTTCGCCAAGGGCTATCCGATCCTGTGGCCGCACATCACCGACCTGCACATCACCTCAGCCGCCTACCTGCCCCTGATCGCCCAGGCCCGGCCGATCGGCGCCATGGGCCTGCTCTACAACGACCGGCTCGGCTTCTCCACCGAGGAACGCGCCGTCCTGGTCGCCCTCGGCAGCAGCATCGCGCAGAGCCTGCAGCGGGCCATGCTCTACGAACAGGAGAAGGACCTCGCCCAGGGCCTCCAGCAGGCGATGCTGCCGCGCACCATCCCCAGTGTGCGCGGTGCCGAGGTCGCCGTCCGCTACCGCTCCGCGACGGCCGGCGGCGCCCTGGGCCGGGACATCGGCGGCGACTGGTACGACCTGATCCCGCTGCCCGGCGGCCGGGTCGGGGCGGTCATCGGGGACGTCCAGGGGCACGACACGCACGCGGCGGCCGTCATGGGCCAGCTGCGTATCGTGCTGCGCGCCTACGCCGCCGAGGGCCACGCCCCGGCCACCGTGATGGCCCGTGCCTCCGTCTTCCTGGACGAACTCGACACCGACCGCTTCGCCACCTGCCTGTACGCCGAGGCCGACCTGTCCACCGGCGTCGTCCAGGTGGTCCGCGCCGGGCATATCGACCCGCTGGTCCGCGCCGCCGACGGGAGCTGCCGCCGGGTCCCCGTCGAGGGCGGGCTGCCGCTCGGCCTGTCCGCCGAGTTCAAGAGCCTGGAATACCCGGTGTCCACCCTGGAGCTCGACCCCGGCGAGACGCTGCTGCTGTGCACCGACGGGCTCGTCGAGCAGCCCGGCACCGACCTCGGGGACGGCATGAAGGCCCTGACCGAACAGGTCTCGCAGGGGCCGGAGGACGTGCGGGGCCTCGCCGACCGGCTGATCGAGATCGCCGAGGAGCGGGGCGGCGACGACGACGTGGCCCTGCTCCTGCTGCGCCGCCGCGGCCCCGACACCGCTCAGGCCGTCGGCCGTCTCCGGCAGCATGTGGCCTCCGGCGACCCCGAGGCGCTCACCCTGGCCCGGCACATGGTCCGTGCCGCCGTCCGCGCCTGGGGCGCCGGGGACCGCGCCGACGAGATCGAGCTGGTCGCCGACGAACTGATCACCAACGCGCTGATGCACACCGAGGGCTCCGCGATCGTCACCCTCAGGGTCCTCGGCGGCGGCGACCGCCGGCTCCGCGTCGAGGTCGAGGACTCCTCCAGCGCCCTGCCGCGCCGACGCGAGGCGGGGGAGGACGGGGTGTCCGGGCGGGGGCTGGTGCTCGTCGACGAGATCGCTGACGTGTGGGGCGTGGAGGCACGCGGCGGCGGCAAGGCGGTGTGGTGCGAGTTCCGGATGCGGGAGCCCGGCTGACCCCGGCCGCCACGGATGGCACCCTGGACGCATGCCCGAACTGCCCGAGGTCGAAGCGCTCAAGGACTTCCTGACCGACAACCTGGTCGGTCATGAGGTCATGCGCGTCCTGCCGGTCGCCATCAGCGTCCTGAAGACGTACGACCCTCCCGTCGGCGCCTTCGAGGGCAGCGCGGTCGTCGCCGTGCACCGGCACGGCAAGTTCCTGGACATCCAGGGCGACGGCGGTCTGCGGTTCATCACCCATCTGGCACGTGCGGGCTGGCTCCAGTGGAAGGACCGGCTGCCGGACGGGCCGCCCCGGCCCGGTAAGGGCCCTCTCGCCCTGCGGGTGGCCCTGGAGAACGGTGCGGGCTTCGACCTCACCGAGGCCGGCACACAGAAGAAGCTCGCCGTGTACATCGTCCACGACCCGCGGGAGGTACCCGGCGTCGCACGGCTCGGCCCGGACCCGCTCGCCGCCGACTTCGACGAGGCCCGGCTCGCCGCCCTGCTCAAGGACGAGCGACGGCAGCTCAAGGGCGCTCTGCGCGACCAGAGCCTGATCGCAGGGGTGGGCAACGCCTACAGCGACGAGATCCTGCACGCGGCGAAGATGTCCCCGTTCAAGCTGGCCGCTGCCCTGACGCCCGCGGAGGTCCGCGGGCTGTACGAGGCTCTGCGCACCACCCTCACCGAGGCGGTGGAGCGCTCCCGCGGCCTGGCGGCGGGCCGGCTCAAGGCGGAGAAGAAGAGCGGGCTGCGCGTCCATGGCCGGACCGGCGAGCCCTGCCCGGTCTGCGGCGACACCATCCGCGAGGTCTCCTTCAGCGACTCCTCGCTGCAGTACTGCCCGACCTGCCAGACCGGCGGCAAGCCGCTCGCGGACCGACGGATGTCCCGGCTGCTCAAGTAGCCGGCGGTCACTTGGGGTCGAGGGTCACGAGGAGTTGCCCGTCGGCGCTGCGCACCTCGTAGCGGTCGATCTCGGCGGGGTGCATGGAGGAGCCGCCCGTCATGGTGGACACCCGGTCGTCGTGGTCCCGCTCGGCCCAGGTGGTCACGGTCTGCTCGGATCCGTCCCTGCCGACGGCGACCAGCCGGCAGGAGCGCGGCCCGTCGGCGTCCTTCACCTGCAACTCGAGCGTGCTGCCCGAGTCCGTGTCCGCCGACTTCACCTGCGCCCACACACCCGACCGCGCGTCGGTGGCCGCGGTGACCTGCACGACGGGCGGGGCGTCATGAGCGGCGTAGGTCATGATGCCGGGGCCGGCGGTCGCGAGCACGACCGAGGCGGCGAGGCCGTAGAGAAGCCTGCGGCGCTTGGCCCGGTGCCGGCTCGCGACCTCGGCGAGCAGCCGGTCCAGCAGCCGGGGACCGGGATGGGCCATGGGGTGCACGAAGCGCGGCGTGGCGCTGCGATACAGCATCAACTGCCGTGCTGTGGGGCCGAATTCGGACACGTGTGCCGCGCAGCGAGGGCACTCCATGAGGTGGTCCTCGAAGCGGAAGGCCTCCGCCTCGTCCAGCACGCCGAGCGCGTACGCGCCGGCGTCGCGATGCCTTTCCAGGGACCTCATGCCGAATCCTCGTGCCTATGGGTGCGGGTGGGGTTACTCATTGCTCCTTGCTCCCACCCGTACGCACCCGGCAGCCGATTCACTCAAGGCGTGCACAGAATCGTAATCAACGGATTCGGAGCGGCCGGGGCCGCGGATTGGTGCTGAATCAAAAAAGATGGATGGCGAGATGTCCGAGGGGCAGACCGAGCCGCCAGGCCGGGGTCCACACCTTCGGCCCGTCGTCCTCGCCGAACACCGAACCGCCGCCGGGCACCGCGTCCAGGTCGGGCGCGAGCAGCTCGGTCTCCTCCAGCCAGCGCCAGGCCGCCGTGGCCAGATCCAGGTCCGGGGAGGGCCCGCCCGACTCGAACGCCTCGGCGGCCAGCCCGGCCATACGTTCGCTCACCCAGTCCTGCCACGGCTGGTCGTACGCCGTCAGTGAAAGCCAGTTCTCCAACTGGGACACGACCCGGATGCCCGACAGTTCGCCGTCCGTGTCGGAGAGGAAGATCGTCAGCGCCAGCGCGTCCCGGCCGGCCCGGAACTCGAAGGACGTCGGTGGCATGAGATCGCCGGTGCGCAGCAGTTCGTCGGCGATGTACTCGGCGTACAACCAGGCCATCGGGACCGCCAGTTCCCCGCTCCCGGCCCCGTCCGTGCTCTCTTGACCTCTGTGCAGCATCCCGTCCTGCCTTCCTCCGATGCGCGCGTGGCCCCGACCCCGGGTCCGTCCCTCTCCCGGTGCGGAACACGGATGAAGACAGCTGATTGCTCAAACATGGTCCTCAGCAAGGCGCTTTACCGAGGTTTGACCTGATGTAGGTTTCATCGCAGATCGGATGCGTAACCGGGCAGGACCCGGCGCAGGGCGCGCAGCGCGTAGTACGCCCGCGACTTCACGGTACCGGGTGGAATCCCGAGGATCTCGGCGGCTTCCGCAACACTCGCCCCTTGGAAATACACCAGCACCAGGACTTCACGGTGTTCCGGGGTGAGAGTCTTCACAGCCTCCCGCACGTCGAGCGTCGCTGCGGCGCGTTCGGCGTGGTCGCCGGCGGCCCGGGTGTTCTCCAGGACGGCGTCGTGGACCTCGGGCGGCCGCGCCTGCCGGGCCCGGCGCGCGTCGATGGCGAGCCGCCGCCCGACGGTCAGCAGCCAGGGCAGTACGGAGTCGAAGTCGTCGGCGCGCAGTGCCTCGGGGTGCTGCCAGGCGCGGACCAGGGTCTCCTGCACGAGGTCCTCGGCCCGTTGCCGGTCCCCGTCGCTGAGCCGCAGCAGCAGCGCGAAGAGCGGGCGGCCGTGCTCGCGCTGGAGGGCGGCTAGCTCATGCTCGGCGGTCGTCGTCCCGTGGGGAAGGGTGGTTCCGGCCGTCATGGGCGTATGGCATCGCAGGGCCGGGCCGGGGGACAGGGGGCGCACAGGGAAGTGCGACGGACGGTCGATCGCGTCGGCGAACGGTGCGACGAACGGTCCGTCACACCCCGTACCCGACCCGGATGGGTCAATCGGGGCGCCTGAGTTGTTTGCGACCCCTCCTGGATTCGTACCCATTGATCTGTAAATCGGACAAGGCTTGCGACTCTGGGGTGCTCCTGATGATCAATCGCAGACGCCAGGCGGCCCTGGCCCTGACCGCCCTGCTCGCCACCGCAGCCGCCTGCCAGAACCAGGTACGGCAGGAACATGCCGCCCCGCCCGGCAACCCGGCACCGGCCGTGCCCGCCTCCGGCGGCTTCACTCTCGTCGCCTCCGGTGACGTGATGCCACAGAACTCCGCGATCGACCACGCGAACTTCGACGCCGGCGGCAACGGCCACGACTTCGGCCCGATGCTCGCCGGCGTCGAACCCGTCGTCGCCCACGCCGATGTGGCGCTCTGTCATCTGGCGACCGTGGCCGACGCGGACGGCGGGCAATCCGGCCCGTCCGGCGTGACGTCCCCGCCACAGCTCGCGGCGGGCCTGGCCGCCACCGGTTACGACGGCTGCTCCACCGCCTCCGACCGGGCCCTCGACGACGGCGCCGGAGGCGTCCAGCGCACCCTGGACGCCCTGGACCGGGCGGGCCTGCGGCACGCCGGCACCGCCCGCACCGAGGCGGAGGCGGGCGCCGTCACCCTGCTCTACGCGGGCCGCGCCAGAGTCGCCCACCTGTCCTACACCTTCGACGTCAACGGCAACACCCTGCCGCCCGGACAGCCCTGGGCGGTCAACCTCCTCGACGAGAACCGCGTCCTCGCCGACGCCCGCGCCGCCCGGCAGGCCGGCGCCGACGTGGTCGTCCTCTCCGTGCACTGGGGCACCGACGGACAGGACGCCCCCGACCAGCAGCAGCTCACCCTCGCCAAACGGCTCACCGCCGCCCGGACCGGCGGCCGCCCCGACATCGACCTGATCCTCGGCACCCACGCCCACATCCCGCAGGCGTACGAGAAGGTCAACGGCACCTGGGTGGTCTACAGTCTCGGCGACCAGCTCGCCGGCGAGCTGTACAACCGCCAGGGCCACCAGGACCCGCGCGGCAACGAATCCACCCTCGCCCGCTTCACCTTCACCCCGCCCACCCGCCCCGGCGGCCGCTGGGAGGTGGCCAAGGCCGAGTTCATCCCTCAGCTGTACGACCTCGACTCCGGCCGGGTCGTCGACCTCAACGCTGCCATCGACCAGGGCGCCGACTTCACCGCCGTACGCGACAGCATCCGGGACGTGGTGCTCAGCCGCGGAGCCGCCAAGGACGGGCTGGTGATGGGGGAGTAGCGGCGGTCACTCGACGTCGACGTGGTCGAACGTCCTCAGCAGCTGCTTCAGCACCCGTACGCACGCCGTGATCTCGGCGTCGGTCAGATCGCCACCGACCTGCCGGTTCAGCGCGTGCTCGCGGGCGAGGATCGCGGTGATCGTGGTGCGGCCCTCGGCCGTGAGCCGGATCAGGGAGGAGCGCTGGTGTGCCGGGTTGGGGACGACCTCGGCCCAGCCGCGCGCCACCGCGTCGTTCACCATGCGCTGCACGAACTGCCGGCTCAGCGCCATGATCCGGCCCATCTGGGGCACCGTCATGGGCTCGTACCGGCGCAGCAGGTCCAGCACGGAGCGCACGCCGACGGAGGCGCCCTCGATCTGCTCGCCCTGCTCGATCTTGCGGAAGGCGCGCCGGTAGAGGGGGCCGATGAGGTCGTACACCTCGGTGATGCGCTCGCCCAGCTCGTCGGGGGCGAGGGGCTTGTCGTTGTCGTTCACCCGGCCATCATGCACCGAGCCATTGCGACAACCGGGGTGTCAAAGTCATCATGACAACTCGGTTGTCAAACCCTGCTCGAGATGACACCTTGGTTGTCATGAATGGTGCTGCGGACGTCCGCTTCTTCCCGTCCTCCGACGGCGACCTGGCCTACCTCGACACCGGCTCCGGCGACCCGGTGGTCCTGCTCCACCCCGGATACGTCGACCACCGCTTCTGGGCCGGACAGATCCCGGCCCTCGCCGCCGGGTACCGGGTGATCGCCCCGGACGTGCGCGGCCACGGTTCCTCCGCCAACGCGAGCAAGCCGTTCCGCTGGGCCGACGACCTCGCCGAACTGCTGCGCCACCTCGGCGCCGGGCCCGCGGTCCTGGCCGGCGTGTCGATGGGCGGGGTGATCGCCACCGACACCGTGCTGGAACATCCCGAACTGGTCAGGGCGGTGGTCACCTGCGGCGCCGTCACCGGCGACTTCCAGTACACGGATCCATGGCACCAGGAGCTCCAGGCCGAGTACGCCCGCACGCTGGCCGCCGGTGACATCGAGGGCTGGCTCGACGCCTTCGTGCGTGTGGCGTCGGGCGAACACCGCGACCTCGACGCCTTCGACCCGGAGATCGCGCGCCGGCTCCGGGAGATGGCCCGCCACACCCTCTCCAAGCACGCGCCCGGCGAGACGGACTGGCATGTGCGGGTGACCGACTCCTGGCCCCGGGTGCCGAAGATCGACGTCCCGGTGCTCACGATCAACGGCAGCCTGGAGCCCGCCGATCTGCTCGCCGCCGCCGACCGCCTGGCCCGCGCGGTCCCCGACGGCCGCGCCGAGATCGTCGAGGGTACGGACCACTACCCGAACCTGGAGAAGCCGGAGATCTTCAACTCGATCCTGCTCGGCTTCCTGCGCAGCCTCTAACGCCCGGCCAGCCGGGACCTCTTGTACGAGTAGCCGAAGTAGATCACGCACCCGATCACGAACCAGATCGCGAACCGCACCCAGGTCTGCCACTTCAGGAACGTGATCAGCCAGACCGAGAAGACGACACCCAGCGCCGGCACGAACGGCATCCACGGCGTACGGAAGGTGCGCGGCAGTTCCGGCTGCCGGTAGCGCAGCACGATCACCGCCGCGCACACCACCACGAACGCCAGCAGGATGCCGATGTTGGTGAGTTCGGCGGCCTCGCCGATCGGCACGAAACCGGCGAGGAGGGCCGAGGCCACCCCGACGATCCAGGTCACCCGCGTCGGCACATGCCGAGTCGGGTGCGTCTTCGCGAACCAGGCCGGCAGCAGTCCGTCCCGGCTCATGCTGAACCACACACGGGTCACGCCCAGCATGAACGTGAACATCACCGTGAGGATGCCGATGATCGCGCCCACCGCGATCACGTCCGCGAGCCCGCTCAGCCCCACCGACTTGAACGCCGTCGAGAAGCCGCTCTCCGGATCGATGTCCTTGTAGTTCTGCATGCCCGTCAGGACAAGACAGGCCGCCACGTACAGCACCATGGAGATCGCCAGCGAGTAGATGATCGCCTTCGGCATGTGCTGCTGCGCGTCCCGCGACTCCTCGGCCGCCGTGGACATCGCGTCGTACCCGAAGACCGCGAAGAACACCGTGGCCGCACCTGTGAACGCCCCGCCGACACCGAAGGGGAAGAAGGGGTGGTAGTTCGCCGAGTTGATGTGGAACACACCGACGCCGATCACCATCAGCACCACCAGCACCTTGAGCACCACCACGACCGTCTCGAACCGGGCCGCGCTACGGATACCGAGGTTGAGCAGATAGGCGATCAGCAGGCAGAGCACGGCGGCGAACAGATCGACCCGGTGGCCGGCCCCGGAGCCGGGCGCGCCCAGCATCCACCGCGGCAGCTCCGCGCCCATCTCCGCGACCAGGAAACCGAAGTACCCGGAGATGCCGATCGCGACCACCGCCACGATCGCCGTGTACTCCAGCAGCAGGTCCCAGCCGATGAACCAGCCCGCGAACTCGCCCAGTACCGCGTAGCCGTAGGTGTACGCCGACCCCGCCTTCGGGATCAGCCCGGCGAACTCGGCGTACGACAGCGCGGCGCAGGCGCTCGCCACACCGGCGATGAGGAAGGAGACCAGGACCGCCGGTCCCGCCGTGCCGTGGGCGACCGTGCCGGCGAGGGTGAAGATGCCCGCGCCGATGATGCCGCCCACGCCGATCGCGGTCAGCTGCCACAGCCCGAGCGATCTGTCGAGCCGGGTCCCCTCGCTGACCTCGGTCTCCTCGATGTGTTCGATGGGTTTGCGACGGAGAATTCCTTCACCCATGCGGAGTTTGGCCATGTGCCTCACCTCTTCGCCGATCGCGAACGGCTGACGGCGGATCATGATGGCTCAGGGGCGTCACGGACGGAAGACGCCACGCACGCTCCCGGCCCAGCCGGGCACCCAGGTCCGGGCCGCCGGGCGGGGCGGCCGGGTGCCGTCGAGACGGGCACGCAGGGCGACGAGCGCCGGGTGCGGGTTGGCGGCCGCCCACAACAGGGAGTGCGGGTAGACGGGGGTCGGGTCGAGCAGCGGGATACGGCGCAGGTCGTAGCCGGCCGGCCAGACCAGCCGGGTCTGCTCACCGACCAGCGTCGCCAGGGTGTCGGAGCCGGCGACCGCCTCCTGCACCGCCCCGGTGAAGTTGGGGCCCGAGGAGTCGATGGTGAGGCCGAACTCGGCGGCGAGGGAGGCGTAGTAGGCGGCCCACTCGGTGCCGTCCACGAGGCCCGGCATCCAGATCCGGTGCCCGGCCAGCTCCCCGGGCGAGACCGAGCGGCGGCCGGCCAGGGCGTGCCCCGGGCCGGTGAGCAGCTGCACCGGCTCGTCGTACACACGGGCCGCCTCGACGCCCCTGGGCAGTGGCCGGCCGGGCATGGCGACGGCACGGAAGGACGCGTCGATCGCACCGGAGCGCAGTGCGGTGAGCGCCGAGTCCACGTCGAAGAGCGTGACGACGTCCAGGGCGATCTCCGGGTGGGCCTCGTGGAAGCCGCGCAGCAGCGCCGCCGGGGCGAGCCGCGCGCCGATCACATCGACCCGCAGGGCGCGCCGCCCGGACCGGACGGAGGCGGTCGCGCGCTCCTCGGCCAGCAGTAGCTCGCGGGCGTGCGGCAGAAAGGTCCGGCCGTCGGCGGTCAGGTCGGCGCCCCGGGCGGTACGGGTGAACAGCCGCACCCCCAGTTCCTTCTCCAGCGTCGCGATCCGCTTGGAGACGGCCTGCTGGGTGACCGCCAGCACCGCGGCGGCTTCCTGGAACTGTCCCGAGTCGGCGACCGCGACGAAGGTGCGTACGGCTCTGAGGTCCACGCCCGCCACCGTACAACCGCTGGTTGTGGCAGGTGGCCCATGAGTTGTTTGATTCGGCGGCCACCTGCACGTTTTCATGTCCCGGGGCAACGGGAGGTTGTGCATGGGGCGGCGGTTCGGGTGGCTGTGGGCCGCGTACTCGGTGAGTGCGCTCGGCACCTTTCTCGCCTTCGACGCGTTCTCGGTGATCGCGGTCATCGCGCTGCAGGCCGGGCCCGCCGAGGTGGCGCTGCTCGCCGCGACCGGGCCCGCCGTGGGCGCGGTCGCGGCGGTGCCGCTGGGGCCGTGGGTGGAGTTCCGGTGCAAGCGGCCGGTGATGATGGCGATGGACCTGGTCCGGTTCGCCGCGCTGCTGACCGTCCCCGCCGCCTACGCGCTCGGCGGGCTCGGCCTCGGTCAGCTGCTGCTGGTCTCGGTGCTCGTGGCAGCGGCCGACATCACCTTCAACGCGGCCTCCGGCGCCTTCCTGAAGAGCCTCGTACCCGCGGACCGTCTGCTCACCGCGAACGCGCGGTTCGAGTCCTCGAACTGGACCGCGCTGGTCCTCGGACCGCCGCTCGGGGGTGCCGCGATCGGCGTGTTCGGCCCGGTCACCACGGTGGTGGCGAACGCCGTCAGCTTCCTGCTGTCGGCGTTCGGCATCCGGGCCGTCGGCGGCGGCGAGCCCCGCCCCCGGCGCACGACCTCGGAGCGCCTGCGCGCCGCCGACCTGCTCGACGGCTGGCGGCACATCCTCGGCAGCCCGGAGCTTCGGCCGCTGTTCTTCAACAACCTCGCCGGCAACGCCCTGATCATGGTCGCCGCGCCGCCGCTGGCCGTCCTCATGCTCGGCCCGCTCGGCTTCGCCCCCTGGCAGTACGGCCTCGCTTTCGCCGTGCCCTGCCTGGGCGGCCTCCTCGGCTCACGGATGGCCCGCCCGCTGGCGGCCCGCTACGGACAGCGGCGGATGTTGCGCACCGCGGCCACCCTTCGCACCGTCTGGCCCCTCGGGCTGGCCTTCGTCCGGCCCGGGCTTCCCGGCCTGCTACTGGTGATGATCCTGGAGTTCGGGGTGATCACCTGCTCGGGCGTCTACAGCCCGCTGTACGCCACCCGCCGCCTGGAGTGCACCCCCAACGACCGGGTCGCCCGCACCCTGTCCGCCTGGTCGATCACCGGCAAGGCCACCACGGCCGCGCTCACCGCCTTGTGGGGCCTGCTGGCCGGCCTCACCGGCCCCCGCACCGCCATCGCCGTGGCCGGTGTCCTGCTCATGGCGACCCCGGTCCTACTCCTCAGGGAGCCCCGGAAGGCGGCTACGGTACGACCGTCACCGGCCACCGTCCCGCCTTCACCAGGCGGATCGCCACCGAGCCGATGAACCGGTGACCGGCCTGCTCTGAGGCGCCCACCACCACCGCGTCCGCCTTCAGTTCGTCGGCCGCCTTCACCAGGCCGCTGTAGGCATCCCCGCGGAAGGTGTGGAACTCCCAGCGCACCTCGAATATCCCCTTGAGCCGCTCGGTCGCCTCCCTGACCTGGGCGACCAGTTCCTCCGCGATCTCGTCGGTCGTCTCCGCCACCGGCGCCCCGAGCGCCGCTCCGGCCGCCAGGACCGGCTGCACGTACACCACGGCGAGCAGCGCGTGCTGCCGCCGGGCCAGACCACCGGCGTAGGAGGCCGCGCGCCACGAGGAGTCCGAGCCGTCCACACCGACCACGATGACCTTGGGGCCGTCCGTGCCCCGCTCGAACTGGTGTTGTTCCGCCACGGTCCGAGGCTATCGGAGATCGCGGGTCCCCCAGGTACCCGGGGTCACTCGACGGGCGAGCCGGGCAGGGCCTTCCTACAGTCGGAACATGAGTGCCGCCGTCGAGCCCGCACCGGGGAAGGAGACCGCGGGCCCGCCGCGCCCGCCCGGCGGCGGGCGGCTGACCTGGGTGCCGGAGGCCTTCGGAACCTTCTTCGCTGCCCTCGCCCTGCTGTGCGCCCTGCTCTCCTTCATCGCCCCGCTGCGTGTGCTGCTCCGCCCGGTCGTGCACTTCCTCGACGCCGTCGTGGTGCCCGTCAGTCCCAACCTGGCCTACGCCGTCTTCCTGTTCCTGCTCGGCGGCGCCACCGCCGCCCGCAAGAAGGTCGCCTGGTGGCTGGTGGTGACCTACCTCGGCCTGCTGGTGCTGGCGGACATCCTGACGGTCGTCTTCGGCTTCGACTGGGACCCCTTCAGCTCACTGCTGGTGTGCGCCCTCGCCCTGGCCCTGCTGATCGCGGCCAGGCGGGAGTTCTACGCCGCCTCCCGCCGGGCCGCCGTACGCCGGGCCCTCGCCGTACTGCTCGTCGGCCTGCTCGTGGCGATCCTGGCCGGCTGGGGCCTGGTCTCGCTCTTCCCCGGCTCGCTCCCGCACGGTCAGCACCTGGCCTGGGCGGCCGACCGGGTCTGCGGCGGCCTGGTCTCCGGCGGCAGCTACGGCGGCCATCCGCCCCGATTCGTCGCCTTCCTCCTCGGCCTCTTCGGCGCCCTCGCCCTGCTCAACGCCGCCGCCACCCTGTTCCGTTCACAGCGCCTGGAAGCCGCCCTGCACGGCGACGAGGAGGCTCGCATCCGCGCCCTCCTCAAGGCCTACGGCGACCGGGACTCCCTCGGCTACTTCGCCACCCGGCGTGACAAGGCCGCGGTCTTCTCGCCCAGCGGCAAGGCCGCCGTCACCTACCGGGTCGAGGCCGGCGTCTGTCTGGCCAGCGGCGACCCCGTCGGCGACCCGGAGGCCTGGCCGCACGCCGTCGCCGCCTGGCTCGACGTGGCCCGCCGGCACGCCTGGGTCCCCGCGGTGATGGGCGCCTCCGAGGACGGCGCCAAGGCCTACGTCCGTGCCGGGCTCGGCGCTCTGCAACTCGGCGACGAGGCGATCCTGCACGTCGCCGGCTTCGACCTGGGCGGCCGGGAGATGAGGGTCACCCGGCAGGCCGTCAACCGGGTCCGGCGCACCGGCGCCACCACCCGTGTGCGCCGGCACGCCACCCTCAGCGAGGCGGAGATGGAGGAGGCCGTCGACAAGGCCGACGCCTGGCGCGACACCGAGACCGAGCGCGGCTTCTCCATGGCCCTGGACCGGCTCGGCGACCCCGCCGACGGCGACTGCCTGCTCGTCGAGGCCCTCTCCGAGGACGGCCGGCTGCTCGCCCTGCTCTCCTTCGTGCCCTGGGGCGGCGACGGAATCTCCCTCGACCTGATGCGCCGTGACCGCGCCGCCCCCAACGGGGTCGTGGAGTTCATGGTCGCCGACCTGTGCGCGGCCGCCCCCAAACTGGGCGTCCGCCGCGTCTCGTTGAACTTCGCCGCCTTCCGCTCGGTCTTCGAGGAGGGCGCCCGCGTCGGTGCCGGACCGGTGCTGCGCCTGTGGCGCCGGCTGCTGCTGTTCTTCTCCCGCTGGTGGCAACTGGAGGCCCTGTACCGCTCCAACGCCAAGTACCACCCCGAGTGGTACCCGCGCTTCATCTGCTACGGCGAGACGGCCTCCCTCGCCCGTATCGGCCTTGCCTCCGGAATCGCCGAAGGCTTCGTGTCCGTACCGTCCTTGCGCAAACTCTGGGGAAGGGGGCACCCGAGGACCGGACCGCGGCCCGTCGAGGCGCCGCAGTCCTCACCGGTGCCCGGTCTCGACGGAGGGGACGAGGCCGGGCCCGGCGCACCGGACGCGGGCCTGCCGGACCAGTTCCGCGTCCGCCGTCAGAAACTGGACCGGCTGCGGGCGGCGGGCGTCGACCCCTACCCGGTGGCGACCGTACGGCCCACCCGCGCCCTCGCCGACGTCCGCGACGGCGAGACGGTCACCGTCGCCGGGCGGATCATGCTGGTCCGCGACTTCGGGGGCATCGTCTTCGTGACCCTGCGCGACTGGTCCGGCGACCGCCAACTCGCCCTCACCCGGGCCGAGTCGGGCCCCGCAATGGGCCGCTTCACCGCCGACACCGACATCGGCGACCAGATCACCGCCACCGGCCGGGCGGGCCGCAGCGACAAGGGCGAGCCCACCGTCTTCGTCACCGACTGGCAGCTCACCGCCAAGTGCCTGCGGCCCCTGCCCGACAAACACCGGGGCCTCGCCGACCCCGAGGCCAGGGTCCGCCGCCGCTACCTCGACCTCGCCACCAGCCCCGCCGCCCGAGCCGTCGTGCGCGCCCGCTCCACCGGGGTACAAGCCCTGCGCCAGGGCCTCCTCGACCGCGGCTACCTGGAGGTCGAGACCCCGATGCTCCAGCAGATCCACGGCGGCGCCAACGCCCGCCCGTTCACCACCCACATCAACGCCTACGACCTCGACCTCCACCTGCGCATCGCCCCCGAGCTCTATCTGAAGCGGCTGTGCGTCGGCGGCCTGGACAAGGTCTTCGAACTCGGCCGCACCTTCCGCAACGAGGGCGTCTCCTACAAGCACAACCCCGAGTTCACGATGCTGGAGGCCTACCAGGCGTACGCCGACTACGACGTGATGCTCGACCTCGCCCGCGAACTGATCCAGGGCGCCGCGAGCACCGCCTTCGGCTCGCCGGTGGCCCGCAGGGACGGGCGGGAGTACGACATCTCGGGCAGCTGGCCGGTCAAGACCGTGTACGGGGCGATCTCCGAGGCGCTGGATGAGGAGATCGGCCCCGGCACCGAACTGCTGCGGCTGCACCGCCACTGCGACCGGACCGGGGTGCCGTACACCGCCGACGACGGGCCCGGGGACATCGTCCTGGAGATGTACGAGCGGCTCGTGGAGGAGCGGACCCAGCTGCCCACCTTCTACAAGGACTTCCCGACCAACGTCTCCCCGCTCGCCCGGCAGCACCGCACCGACCCGCGGCTCGCCGAACGCTGGGACCTGGTGGCCTTCGGCACCGAACTCGGCACCGCCTACTCCGAGCTGACCGACCCCGTCGAACAGCGCCGCCGGCTGACCGCCCAGTCGCTGCTCGTCGCCGGCGGGGACCCCGAGGCGATGGAGCTCGACGAGGACTTCCTCGACGCCCTCGAATACGCGATGCCGCCCACCGGCGGGCTCGGCATCGGCGTCGACCGGCTGGTCATGTTCCTCACCGGTATGACGATCCGGGAGACGCTGCCCTTCCCGCTGGTCCGCCGCCGCTGAGGCCCCCCTGGTCCGGGACTCGCCGCCGCTTCCGCGTACTTGACCGTTTCTTTCCGTAACGTCCGTTCGCTGGTCCGTGCGGGTGTTTTCGCACCGCCGCACCGGTGTCTTAGTGGTGCGCCCAAGCCCGGCCGGGCGACTGATGAGTCATGGAGAAGGATCAGTTGTTCACCCGGCGCCGGCTGCTGCTCGCCGGCGCCGCCGCTGTGGGGGCCGCGGGCACCGCGGGAATCGTGCTGGCGAGCGGCGGCGAGAAAGCGGCGGGCACCGTGGGCCCGGCCCCCGGACCGCCGCCCCGCCAGGCGCTCAAGTCCTCCGCCTTCCGGCTCCAGCCGCTCACCGGATACGGCCCGCCGTCCACCGTGCCGCGCAGCCTCAAGGTCCGCAAGGAACCCATCCTGCGGATCTCCGGACGCGGCAGGCGCATGATGCTCACCTTCGACGACGGGCCCAACCCGCTCTACACCCCGCACATCCTGGACACCCTCGCCAAGTACGACGTGCGCGCGATGTTCTTCCTGTGCGGGGAGTGCATCGTCGAGAACCGGGAGCTGGTGGCGCGCATGGCCGCCGAGGGCCATGTCGTGGGCAATCACACCTGGACGCATCCGCTGCTGACCGCCATGAAACGCCGTGAGATCCGGGACGAGATGGAGAGCACGAGTGACGTCATCGAGGACACCTACGGCGAGCGCCCCCAGTGGTTTCGCGCCCCGTACGGCGCCTGGAACCGCGCGGCCTTCCAACTCGGCGCCGAGATGGGCATGGAGCCCATGGCCTGGACGGTGGACAGCACCGACTGGACGACCCCGGGCACCCGCACCATCGTCGACACGATCGAGGAGGGCGCCGCGCCCGGCGTCGTGGTCCTCTCGCACGACGCCGGGGGTGACCGCTCGCAGAGCGTCAAGGCCCTTCGGGAGTATCTGCCCTATCTGCTGGACAACGGCTACCACCTGACCGTGCCGGGCCGCCGGACCTGAACCGGATTCGGCCCGTTGCCGCGAACGGGCCATCGCCCGCCCGGCTGGGCCGCCTCAGCGGGCCTCGACCAGGCGGGCGAAGACCACGACGTTCCCGTCGTAGCCGTTCTGCTTCGAGAAACCGCCGCCGCAGGTGATGACCCGCAACTCCGGCGTGCCCTTGGAACCGTAGACCCGGTCGCCGGGGAAATCGGCCTTCGCGAAGACCTCGATGCCGTAGATCTCGAACACCGCCGTCTTTCCGTCGGTGCGGTCGATCTCGACCCGGTTGCCCTTCTTCAGGGATCCGAGACCGTAGAACACCGCAGGGCCCTTCGCGTTGTCGACATGGCCGACGATCACGGACGTGCCCGTTTCGCCGGGCGAGACGCCCCCGGTGAACCAGCCGGCCAGGTTCGGGTCGTCCGGCGGCGGTGCCCCGACCCAGCCGTCCGCGTCCAGACCCACCGACATCACGGGTGCGTCGACCCGGATCGCGGGGATCCTGATGCGGTTCGCCGCCGAGAACGGCAGCGAGGCGGGCGCGGTGGCGAAGGTGTCCGGGACCGTGCTACGGCTGTCCGCGGCGGCGGCCGAGGCCGGCTGCGGCGGACCGACGTCGAACTCTCCCGAGCCGTTGCGGATGAGCGCCAGACCGGTCAGCAGAACAAGCGCTATCACGCCCCAGGGGGCACGCTTCCTCCGCCGCTCCTCCTCTTCGGCCAGCTCGGAAAGTTCGGACGCAGACATTCGCCATCCCCTCTCGACGCGGCCGCCGCGATGTCCGTATCGCGCATGGGAAAACGCTAAGTCCCGCGCGCGCGAGCGGCGACGGGGCGACGGGCGAACGGGTGGTCCGCGCGCGTTCCGGTGCGCCATCCGAGTTGCCGTTCTCAGGATTTTTCTGACGGTCCGTGACCTGCGGCAATATCCGATTGTGTGCTTTTCCCTCGGCGTGTCCCCTCACCAGGACGGACCATTCTCGAAATGCGGGCGTGTTCCCAGCATCTGAGGGTCTATTCGGGAGGTGCTTTCTCGCCGATCGACCGGGGACGGTTCCCGGGGCGCCTTCCGCGGAGGAAGAGATGCGAAACTCACGTGCCCTTGCGGCAGCGTGCACAGTGGTCGCCGTTCTCGGAGCTGCCGCCCCCATGGCCGCCGCGGACGGCATGGGCAACGGGGGCGGCCCGGCCAATACCCAAGCGCCGGTCGTCGGTGGGACCGGCGTCGCCCCCGGGACCGGTGTCGCCCCTGGGGTCGGTGTCGCCCCTGGGGTCGGTGTCGCCCCTGGGGTCGGCGTCGCCCCCGGAGTAGGCGTCCCCGGGTTCGGCGTAGGCGGATTCGGCCGGGGCGGGGACGGTCGCGGTGACCGGGGCCGGGACGAGTTCCGTGGCCGGGGCCGGGACGAGTTCCGTGGCCGGGGCCGGGACGAGTTCCGTGACCGGGGCCGGGACGAGTTCCGTGACCGGGGCCGGGACGAGTTCCGTGGCCGGGGTGACGACGGGCGCTTCGACGACTTCGGCGGCCGGGGTGACGACGGGCGCTTCGACGACTTCGACGACTTCGGCGGCCGGGGCGAAGGGGCGCGCGACATCATCGCCCAGCCCAGGGCGATCACGAGCCGTGCCCGCCTCACCGTCACCGTCGACGACTGCCGCCACGGTGAGATGACCTCCCGCGCCTTCCGGACGACCTCGCTTTTCCCGTTCGGCGGAGACATGGCGCGCGGTGTCGCCACCATCGAACGGGACGCCCGCCCCGGCCCGTACGACCTGACCGTCCGCTGCGACGGCCGGACCTTCACCCGGCCGTCCGCGTTCTTCGTGATCGGCGGGGTCAGGGGCGGCGTCGGCGGCAGCGTCTCCAGCGGGGCCACCCCGGCCGACATGGCGATCGGCGGTGGACTGGTGGGCACGGCCGTGCTCGCCGGCTGCGGTTTCTGGCTCCGCCGTCGGCACGAGAAGCGGTTCTGACCCGTGCGGGCCGTCTTCGCCCCTCCCGCGCGCGGGGCCGGGGCGGAGACCCGCGCGGTCGAGCGGCGGGCCGGGAGGTGATCAGGTGCCGCCCTCGCCGCTCTCACCGGCCCGTCGGCGTGCGAGGCGGTACGCCGTGCCGACCGAGCCCACGACGAGCGCCGCGCCGAGGCCGATCTCCTTCAGGTCGAACCCGCCGATGCTGCCGCCCGCACCGGCCCGCACACCGCGCTCGGGCGGGAGGGGCTGCGGATTGAGTTCCTCACGTCCGTCGGTGCCGCTGTCCGATTGCCCGTCGGTCCCGCCGCCGGTACGGCCGTCCGTGCGCCCGTCGGCGGCCCCGTCCGTACCGCTGTCGCCCTGCCCGTCCGAATGGCTGCCGGCGATGCTGAGTTGGGCCGACCCCCTCGTGCCGTCGCAGTCGCACGTCACCCGGTACGAGGTCTGTGATCTCGCGTGCCGGTCGACCGTGGCCGTCACCGAGTCCCGTCCCGCCGGGATCCGGACCGTGCCGAACACGTCCGAGGTGACCGTCGCGGCGCCCCGGCAACCGTCACCGCGGTTCAGTTGCAGGCTGACCCGGCTGCCGGCCGAGACGGTGGACGGCGTGACGTGGAAGCCGAAGGAGGTGTCCCGGCCGCCGGCCCGGCCCCCGTCGCCGTTGTCGTCCGTGAGGGCGGCCGGGGCGCCGAGGACGAGGGCGCCGACGCCGAGCAGTGCGGCCGAAGCGACGCGTATCGCGTGCACGGTGGTTCCTCCGGTCCCCGAGGAGCTGCCCGCGGATCTGTTCCGCTCGTGCTGGAAATGCACCTCGGTGATCGGAACGCTAGGAACATCCGTACACGCGCGCGAACGCAGTCGCGCGAACGGGGGAAGCGAGGGGGCCGACCGGGGGATGTGGATACGGCACCCGGGGGACATCCGCGCGGCGTGATGTCCCCATGGATGGCCCCGGCGTCCGGGAGCCCTAACCCCTGATGTGCGGGAAGAGGTTCAGGAAGGGCTGTGCCGTCGCTGTGATGCCCCGGCTGTAGGGTTCGTCGAAGTCCCAGATCAGGAACAGCATGAAGGCGATGGTCGCGGAGAACAGCCCCGCCAGGATCAGTTCGCGCCGGGTGCGCCTGATCTGCAGCGCGAAGACCATGCCGACGGTGACCACGGCTCCGGTCAGCAGCCCGAACCACACCACGTTCGGCATGGTCGCCCCGGTCGAGTCGGCCCGGGCGCTGCGCGACTGGTCCAGAGCGGCCACCTGGTCCACCAGCGGCTGGTAGGCCTGCGCCTGGAAGTCGGTCTTCGGCTGGTAGTCGGTGACGTCCTGACGGATCGTCGCGAGCAGATCGGCGCCGCGCTGGGTGAGACGGCCGCGGTCGGCCATCTCCTTCCATTCCTTGTCGACGACCTGCCGGGCGTAGGTGTCGACGTCCGCCCGGATCCGGTCACGGACGTCGGGCGGATACACCCGTACCCGTTCATAGATCTCGTGCAGCGCCTGCGCCTCCGCCTGCACATGGTCCTCGGCGGCACTGCGGGCCTCCCACACCCCGGCCACCGCCAGGCCGAGGACGATGGCGTAGATGACGCCGATCCACATGGTCATGTACTCGATGACGTCCGGCGTCTCGGAGGGATCCTCGTCCTCCCCCGCCGTCTTGTGCCGTACGAGGGTGATGACGACCACCACGGCACAGGCCGCGAGCATCGCGAGGACGAGAACAAGCCAATCCGGCAACGGAAGCCTCCAGGAAGCAGTGGGCCGACGTCAGCGCGCACGGAACGCGGCGACGGCGATGATCGCGGGTACGGCGATGAGCAGGACGTAGGTGACCGTGGAAGTGCGGTTCGGGGCCGTCGTGCCGGTCGACTGGATGCGGTGGGGCGGGTAGGTCACCGGGGTCGGTGAGGGCCGCGGGGTGGGCTTCGGTGGCGGTGGCGGGGTGGGCGTCGGCCTCGGCTTGGGCTGTGGAGGCGGTGGCGGGGTGGGCGTGGGCTGGGGGGCCGGCGCCCGCCGGGGTGGCGGCGGTGGTGCCGGGGCCGGCGGGGTGGTCCGCGGCGGCTTCGGTGTGGGCTTGGGCGTGGGGGTCGGCTTCGGAGTCGGTGGGGGCGTCGGAGTGGGGCTGGGCGTGGGCGTCGGTGGTGGGCAGGGCGTCGGTGTGGGGGGCGGGCAGGGCGGGGGAGTGGGCCAGGAGCCGCCGGCGACGGCCACCGCTTGAATGCCGTCGGGGCCCGTCGAGGCGTAGGCGCAGGCGTCGGCCGACGCCGTGCCGACCGGGCAGCCCACCAGGGTCCACGTGAGTGTCAGCAGAGCCAAAACCCTTGGGACGGGCGCGAGTCGGGTCGCTTCGGGTGCATGCACGACCGAGATCATGTGGCGTCGGGTGCCGTCGTACGCCGGAGTGCGGAGGAATTGGCCCTAACGGGGGACAGTTGGCGTAAATCGGTTTGAATCACATGGCCCGTTGAGTGGCTCGAAGCGTACGCCCGTGCGGGATGCGAACCGAGCGCACAGCGATCCGAAAGAATTCCGTGCGGCGGTTGAACACTCCGGCCCCCGGCATCCGTACCTGGTGTCGTGCGGCGGCGCACAGGCGCTGCAATATCCAGGCGATTATGGGGAGTTGAAGATGAAGAGCTCCTGGAGGAGCGCCTCACTGGTGGCCACGGCCGCGGGCGTGCTGGCATTGACGACGGGATGCGGTCAGGACAATGTGACCACTCCGTCCTCGGCGGCCCAGAACGTGGGTGCCACGGCCCCGGCCGGTGTCGGCAGCGTGGGCAGTGTGACCAGCCCCTCCACCGGTGCGGGCAACGGTTACGGCGCGGACGGCAGTCAGGCCTCCGGTTCTCCTGCCACGGTCCAGCCCGCGGGCAAACTGACCGTCGCCGGCAACCCCGATCTGGGCAAGGTGCTGACCGACGGCGGCGGCCTCACCCTCTACCGTTTCGACGCGGACACCGCCAATCCCCCCAAGTCGAACTGTGACGGCGACTGCGCCATCACCTGGCCGCCGGTGCCCGCCGCCGACGCCGCGGCCGGCGAGGGCATCGACAAGGCGCTGCTGGGCGAGGTCACCCGCACCGACGGCACCAAGCAGCTGACCGTCGGCGGCTGGCCGGTGTACCGCTACGCCAAGGACGTCAACGCCGGTGACGTGAACGGCCAGGGCGTGGGCGGCAAGTGGTTCGCCCTGGCCCCCGACGGCAAGAAGGCCACCCTGGCCGACCTGCCCGGCCTGTCCGTCCGCAAGGACGCCAAGCTCGGTGACATCGTCGTCGACAAGAACGGCATGACGGTCTACCGCTTCATCAAGGACAAGGCATGGCCCAAGTCCGTCTCCAACTGCACCGGCGAGTGCCTGACGAAGTGGCCGGCTGTCACCGAGGTCGCCGCGAACGACACCAAGGGCATCGAGAAGAAGGGCCTGATGGGCTTCACCCGGTCCGACAACGGCCAGAAGCAGATGACGGTCAACTGCTGGCCGATCTACACCTTCTCCGGTGACGCGAAGGCCGGAGACACCAACGGTCAAGGTGTCGGCGGCACTTGGTACGCCGTCTCGCCCGCAGGAAAGCTGGTCGGCGCGCCGAGCCAGTAAGGGATCACCTCCCCAGGGTTGATCGCCCCGCCCAAGTCCACATTCGCGCATCGCGGGAGGGAGGGCAGCGGCCGGCGAGAGTCCCGGACGACAGCACAACGGCGCACGACCGCCCGCCCCCTCCACACCGCACGGAGGGGGCGGGCTCCTGTGCTTTGCAATGCACCCGCATCCGGCGGAATACCCCAACACCCCCAAAGCGCACACCGAATTCCCAGGCAGTGACCGGGAACGGACGGTCAATTTCCGTTTCCGCTCGCCCTGTTCGCGGGCGATCAGTAGCCTCTGCTCGAACACCGGATCGCCTCAGCCTTGGAGAGATACATGGAGCGTCCCGCCTGGGCCCCACGGAGCATCGACATCTCGGTGCCGAGCGTTTCGCGTATCTACGACTACTACCTGGGCGGTTCGCACAATTTCGAGGTCGACCGGGAAGCGGCCCGCAAGGCGATGAGGTACCTGCCGGGCCTGCCCAAGGTCATGCAGGCCAACCGCGCCTTCATGCGCCGCGCCGTGCGCTACGCCGTGGGCGCCGGCATCCAGCAGTTCCTGGACATCGGCTCCGGCATCCCCACCTTCGGCAACGTCCACGAGGTGGCGCAGACGGCGCACCCCGGCGCCCACGTGGTGTACGTCGACCACGACCCGGTGGCCGTGGCCCACAGCGAAGCCGTGCTCGCGGGCAACGAGCAGGCGGACGTGGTCGCCGCCGACCTCCGCAAGCCCCAGGAGATCCTGTCGAGCCCTCAGGTCGGGCGCCTCATCGACTTGAATCGGCCAGTCGCCTTGCTCCTCGTTGCCATACTGCACTTCGTGGAAGACGCGGACGACCCGTACGGGACAGTGGCACAACTGCGCGAAGCACTCGCGCCCGGCAGCCTGTTGATCCTCACCCATGCCTCGTACGAGGGAATCCCGCTGTCACCCGAGCGGGCCGAGGGCGCGGTGGACGTATACAAGGACATTCGCAACCCGCTCATCATGCGCTCGCGGGACGAGATCGCAAGGTTCTTCGAGGGGTACGACATGGTGGAACCCGGACTGGTGCCGATGCCGCACTGGCGGCCGGAGTCGGCGCCGGAGGACGAGGATCCGTATGCCTTCTCCGGATTCGCCGGCGTGGGGATCGCGGCGTGATGGCGGAGCCGGACGGACCGGAGGACAGACTGCGCCGGTTCGCGACGATCTGGAGCCGGGCGGTGTTCCCGGTGACCTCGACGTCCCTGACCCGTCCGGAGTTCGAGGAGCAACTCCTCCCGCTGGCCCGCCGGTTGAGCGAGGTGCTGCTGGCGCACGGCTTCGAGGCCGAGGAGGCCCGGCAGGTGGGGGCCGCGCTGGTCGACGCGCACTGCACCGACCCCGAGGCGCTCACCCGCACCCTTGACTGCGTCGACGCCTACCTGGTCCTGTACTGCGGTGCGGACGGCCCCCAGGACGAGCTGCGGATGCGTTCCTCGCGGATCCAGCACGCGATGGCCGCAGGCTTCGCCCAGGCGCTGCGCGAGCGCACGCTGGCCGAGCAGGAGGCCATCGCGCAGGCCGCGTTGCGTGCCCAGGGCGTGGTCGCGCAGGCGCTGCATGCCAGCGAGGCCCGCTTCCGCGCCGTCTTCGAGGGCGCGGCGATAGGAATCGGCATCGCCGATCTGGAGGGCAACGTCCTCCAGGTCAACGGTGCGCTGCTGCGCATGTTCGGCGGCTCCGAGCAGGCCGTGCGCGGCCGCAAGGTCATGGAGTGGGCGCATCCCGAGGACGCGCCCCAGACCTGGCGGCTCTACGAGGAGCTGGTGCGCGGCGACCGCGAGCACTACCACGTCGAGAAGGCCTTCAACCGCTCCGACGGAACGGTCCTGTGGACCAACCTGACCGTCTCCCTCCTCCGAGACGCGGACGGCGACCCGCAGTACCAGCTGGCCCTCATGGAGGACACCACCGAGCGCCGGCTGCTCAATCTGCGGCTGCGCTACGAGGCCACCCATGACGCGCTCACCGGCCTGCCCAACCGCACGCTGTTCTTCGAGCGACTGGAGAAGGCCCTGGCCGCCGGTGAGGGCCAGCGCTTCGGGCTGTGCTACCTCGACCTGGACGGTTTCAAGACCGTCAACGACAGTCTCGGCCACTCGGCCGGCGACCGGCTGCTGGTGGAGGTCGCCGACCGGCTGCAGTCCTGCGCGACCGCGCCCGGCGAGATGGTCGCCCGGCTCGGCGGTGACGAGTTCGTGGCGCTGACCACCGGCCCCGGCACCCAGCGCGAGGTGGACGAGCTGGCCGATCGCATCATGAACGCCCTCGTCACCCCGATCAGCGTCGACGGCCGCGAACTCATGGTCCGGGGCTCCATCGGCATCGTCGAGGGCCCGGCGGGCGAGCGCACCCCGGCCGAGGTGCTGCGCAGCGCCGACATCACGATGTACCGGGCCAAGTCGGCGGGCGGCAACCGCTTCGAGCTGGCCGACCCGGAGGCCGACGCCCGGGCCATCACCCGGCACGGCCTGACCACCGCGCTCCCGGCGGCCCTGGACCGGAACGAGTTCTTCATCGAGTACCAGCCGCTGGTCCACCTCGGCGACGGCAGCGTGCGAGGCGCCGAGGCCCTGGTCCGCTGGCTGCACCCGCAGCACGGCGTCCTCGGCCCGGACCGGTTCATCCCGCTCGCCGAACACACCGGCCTGATCGTCCCGTTGGGCCGCTGGGTCCTGGAGGAGTCGGTCCGCCAGGCCCGCGAATGGGGAGAACGCTACGGCGAGGAATCCAGCGCCGGCCCGCTGCGGATCAACGTCAACCTGTCCCCGTGCCAGCTCACCCACCCCGGTCTGGTCCAGGACACGGTGGACATCCTGGAGCGGATCGGAGTGGCCCCCGACGCCCTCTGCCTGGAGGTCACCGAGTCGGCCCTGATCGGCGCCGACGACGACCTCCTGAAACCGCTGCGGCGCCTCGCCGAGATGGGCGTCGACATCGCCCTGGACGACTTCGGCACGGGCTACTCCAACCTCGCCAACCTCCGCCGCCTGCCGGTGAGCATCCTCAAACTGGACCGCTCCTTCACCCAGAGCATGCAGCAGTTCCCGGCGGACCCGGTCGACCTCAAGATCGTGGAGGGCATCGTCTCCCTGGCCCACAGCCTGGACCTGGCGGTCACGGTGGAGGGCGTGGAGACGGCGGCCCAGGCGGAACAACTCCGGATACTGGGCTGCGACACCGCCCAGGGCTGGTACTACGCCCGTCCGGGCCCGCCGGAGCGACTGCACGACCTGGCGCTGGTGGACGCGACGGGCTGACCCGGCGTCCGTTCGGGGGCCCTCAGTCGAGGTGGAAGACCTCCTCGGCGGGGGCCCACCACTCGCCCTCGGCCACGGTGTCCAGCGGCTGCTGACAGGGGTCGGTCAGCGCCCACCACTCCCGTGTCACCGGGTCGGCTGCGATCTGCGCGGTGTCGGCGGCGTAGTCGCTGCCCGTGTACTCCAGGTAGCTGAACAGCAGTCCGTCCCGCAGGAAGATCGAGTAGTTGCCGATGTTGGCACGCTTGAGGGCCGCGAGCACGCCCGGCCAGGCGGCGGCGTGCAGCGCGCGGTACTCCGCCTCCTTCTCCGGGCGCAGGCGGATGACAGCCGCGTAGCGACGCATTCTGCTCACCTCTCTCAGGTACGGGGCCGGTCGGCTCCGGGGCCGGGATGGATCAGCTTCATCCGGCAGGCAGGACCCTAAGGATCTGATCCTTCCCGCGCAACGGTTCGGACAGATGTCTCCTATGGGCGCTATCCGCCGCCTCAACAGCCTCGGGAATCCAGTTCTGTTCGGCATCTTCCCTACACATGACGCGGATGCCATAGTGACCACCGCCGATGAACCTGATTAATCCGAACGCGGAGGAGGGGTACACCGTGTCCGATCCGTCACCGGGCTCCGGCGGTCCCTACCGGCCAGGGTACGAACTGGTCGCGGAACAGCTGCTGGAGTACATCGCCGGGCAGAAGCTGCGACCGGGCGACCGGCTCCCCACGGAGGCGGGCCTGGCCGAGATCCTGGGCGCGTCCCGCAACGTCACCCGTGAGGCGGTCAAGGTCCTGGCCGCCATCGGCCGGCTGAGCGTACGGCGGGGCGCGGGCATCTTCGTCGCGGAGGCGTCCGGCGGACTGGTGGACGACCATCTGGCGCACTTCCGGCCGACGAGCATGGAAGACGTCCTGATGCTCCTGGACTACCGCACGGTGATCGAGTCGGAGACCGCCCGCCGGGCCGCGACCCTCGCCACCCCCATCGAGGTCCGCACCATCCGCGAGGGCGCCCGCAGTTCGCTGACGGCGGCCCAGCAGCAGGACGGGCACGCCTTCGCCCGGGCCGACGAGGCCTTCCACGACGCGGTGGGCGCGGCCTCGCACAACGTCTTCCTGAGGTCGAGCGTCGCCGGCGTACGGCGTCTGGCCTCGCAGTCCGACGTGCTGCTCTTCCACGGCGACGCCCCGGGCTCGCTGGAGGTCGCAGCACGCCAGCATCTCGCCATTGCCGAGGCGGTCGCCGCGGGGGAGGCCGATCTCGCAAGCGAGTTGATGGTGGAGCACATCGCCACCACGCAGAGCCAGTTCGAGCGGAAGATCCGTGACCGGCTGTTCAACCTCGGTGACCGCGCCGCCCCCGGGGCGTCCACGCGGCCGTCGGCGGACACCGGCCCCGGGGACTCCTCGCTGCCCCCGCGGACGTCGGCGTCGTAAACCGGCATCGCACGGGCGCCGATCGACGTCCCGGGGAGCCGGTGGACGACCGGCTTCCCGCGTCACATCCCCCAGGCGATTGGATATCCGTGTCTCTTCCGTCTGCTCGCAGTGGCCGACGCGCGCCCCTGCGAAGAATCCTCATAGCCGCCGTGTCCCTGGCCGCCGCGGCGGCGCCCCTGACCGTCGCCCCGGCCCAGGCCGCCGCGCCACCGTCCGGCCTCACCGTCTATGTCTCCCCGGCCGGCAAGGACACCGGCCCCGGCACCGCCGCACACCCCTTCGAAACGCTGGAACACGCACGGGACTATGTGCGCGACGCCAAGAACAAGACCGACGGCGACGTCCACGTCCGGCTGCTGTCCGGCACCTACCGGCTCAGCCGCACCTTCACCCTGACCGCCCAGGACTCCGGCAGGGACGGGCAGAAGATCGTCTACGAAGCCGCTCCGGGCGCGCACCCGGTGATCAGCGGCGGCAAGCAGGTCACCGGCTGGACCCCGGCCGACACCGGCGGGAAGGTCTACAAGGCCAAGCTGACCGGCGTCGACACCCGCCAGCTCTACGTGAACGGCGAGCTGAGGACCCGCGCCCGCAGCGGCAAGGACCCCTCCGGCTTCAGTAAGACCTCCACCGGCTACACCTTCACCGACACTGGCATCAGTAACTACCAGCACCCCTCGGACCTCGAAGTCGTCAGCTCCTGGGGCTGGAAGCTCATGCGCTGCCCCGTGGCGTCGATCTCCGGCAACGCCATGACGATACGGCAGCCGTGCTGGCACAACGCCAACCTCCAGCAGGGCCAGGAGATCCAGACCCCGACCTGGCTGGAGAACGCCCGCGAACTGCTGGACCGCCCGGGGGAGTGGTACCTGGACAAGGGTGCGGGCGAGATCTACTACATGCCCGAGCCGGGCGAGAACATCAGGACCGCGGACGTCACAGTACCCGTGGTGCAGGACCTGGTCGACCTGAACGGCACCCGTGACCGCCCCGTCACGGACGTGGCCTTCCAGGGCATCACCTTCTCCTACTCCACCTGGCTCGAACCGAGTTCGCCCGACGGGCTCATCGAGGGCCAGGCCGGCTTCCGGATGGTCGGCGACGGCAACCCGACCTTCGACTCCACCCGCCTGAAATGGAAAAAGACGCCCGGCGCCGTCAATGTCAGCCACGGACAGGGCATCGAGTTCACCGGGGACACCTTCACCCACCTCGGTGCCGTGGGCCTGAACTTGAACACCGGCACCCAGCACACGACGGTCACCGGCAACGTCTTCCGCCAGATCGCCGCGACCGGCATCCAGATCGGCGGAGTCACCTGGGGCGACGCCCATCCCGACGACGCCCGCGACATCACGAAGGACACCCTGGTCGAC
Organism: Streptomyces sp. NPDC005866; assembly: GCF_040629895.1. NCBI lineage: Bacteria > Bacillati > Actinomycetota > Actinomycetes > Kitasatosporales > Streptomycetaceae > Streptomyces > Streptomyces sp. NPDC005866. Next base: position 117,448 of record NZ_JBEXWP010000016.1, on the reverse strand, counting down.
AACAACGTCGTGACCAAGGTCGCCGACCAGTACAACGGCTCGCTCGGCATCCTGGCCGGCTACACCGACTCCACAGTGATCACTCACAACGAGGTCCACGACCTGCCCTACAGCGGTATCTCCGTCGGCTGGGGCTGGGGACTGACCGACCAGGGCGGCAACTCCGCGTACCCGGACAACGCCGGCATCTCGGTCTCCGGCACCCCAACCATCAGCCGTGACAACGTCGTCAGCGACAACGAGATCAGCGACATCATGAAGTCGCAGGCCGACGGCGGAGCGGTCTACACCCTCAGCAGCGACCCCGGCGGCAAGGTCTCCGGCAACTACATCCACGACGTCCCGGCCCCGGCCTACGGCGCCGTCTACCACGACGAGGGCAGCCGGCACTGGGAGAACACCGGCAACGCCTTCTGCGACATCGCTTTCCAGTGGCTGCTGATGAACCACGCCACGGACAACACGGCGAAGGGCAACTACACCACCCAACCCGCCTTCAGCGTCCAGTACCTGAGCCAGAACAACGATGTCAGCGGCAATGTCACCGTCGGCTCGTGCGAGCAGCTGCCCGCCTCGATCGTGAACAACGCCGGCCTCCAGGAGCCCTACCGGCACCTCGACCCGGGCCCCGCGGTCACCGACCACCAGGCGCCCACCGCACCCGGCACCCCGGCCGCGGTCACCGACTTCCCGACCGTCGCCGACCTCGACTGGCCCGACGCCACCGACGACACCGCGGTCACCGGCTACTCGGTCTACCAGGACGGCAAGCTCGTCAACGCCTCAGGCAAGACCTCCGTACGCCTCTCCGGACTCACGGCGGGCAGGACATACACCTTCACCGTCACCGCCCGTGACGCGGCCGGCAACGAGTCCAAGCCGAGCCCGGCCCTGACGGTCACCCTGCCCGACGGCCAGGACCTGGCGCTGAGGAAGCCGGTCACCGCCTCCTCCGACTCGGAGGGGAACGTCCCGGCGAAGGCGGTCGACGGTGACCTGTCGACGCGCTGGGCGCAGGGCCTGGGGCTGCCCGACCCGTCGTGGATCCAGGTCGACCTCGGAGCCTCGTACGACGTGAACGGCGCGATCACCACCTTCGAGAAGAGCAGCGGCTACGAGTACCGCGTCGAGGTGTCGCCGGACGAGGTCCACTGGCGCAACCTCACGGACCACACCGCCGAGAACACCACGTCGATGACCGACTACGCCCACACCGACGCCCCCGTCGCCGGCCGCTTCGTACGGCTGACCGTGACCGGCTCCAGCGGCAACGGCGGCAGTATCTTCGACTTCCAGGTCTACGGCACCGCCCGCGCACCCGGCTCGGACCACACCGCCCCCACCTCGCCCGGACAGCCCACCGCCAAGGCGCTGCTGCCCGGCCTGGTGGACGTCCGCTGGCCGGCCGCCACCGACGACACGAGTGTGACCAGCTACGTCGTCTACCGGGATGGCCAGCGGGTCGGCGTCACCGACGCGACGACGCTGAGGGTCGGAGGCCTGAAGCCGGAGACTAAGTACTCCTTCACCGTCGTGGCCCGCGACGCCGAACTCAACGCCTCCGAGCCCAGCCCGGCCGCCGAGGTGACCACCCCGCCCGACGACGACCTGGCGCTGGACAAGACCGCTACGGCCTCCTCCGACTCGGAAGGAAACGTTCCTGCGAAGGCGGTCGACGGTGATCTGTCGACGCGCTGGGCCCAGGGCCTCGGGCTGCCCGACCCGTCCTGGCTCCAGGTGGACCTCGGCAAGGACACCAGCGTCTCCGCCGTGGTCACCACCTTCGAGAAGTCCGGCGGCTACAGGTACCGCCTGGAGTACTCCACCGACGGCGGGAACTGGTCGACGTTCGAGGACCACACCGCCGAGAACACCGTCGCACAGACCAATTACTCCTTCGCCGACGAGCCCGTCACCGCCCGCTACCTCCGCCTGACCGTCACCGGCTCCAGCTGGAACGGCGGCAGCGTCTACGAACTCCAGGCGTACGGCGGCTTCTGAGCCCTCCGCTCCGCTCCCGGCCGTCACCTCACCACAGAAACGAAAGCCAGGATGAAGATCACCCATGCCGAAGTACACCGGATCGACGTTCCGGCGGCCAGCCCGCCCTTCCGCTGGCGGGACGGGCTGAGCGGCAGCGCTCCGGCCGGCGACGGGGCGGTGCTGCACCTCGGCACGGATGAGGGGGCCGAGGGAGTGGCCCTGTTCGCCCGCCCTGGAGCCTTCACCACGCTCACGGAGCTGGTGGACCGGGTCTTCCGCGAGGAACTGGTCGGAGCCGACCCGTTCCAGCGGGAGTGGCTGTGGCACCGGGTGTGGGAGCTCGACCGTATCCACGAACTCCCGCTCCCCACCCTGGGCCTGATCGACATCGCCCTGTGGGACCTGGCCGGCCGCTACCACGGCCAGCCGGTCTGGCGCCTGCTCGGCGGCTTCCGGGAGAGCATCCCGGCCTACGCCTCCACCTCGACGTTCGCCAGCACCGCGGAGTTCCTCGACGTCGCGGACCAGTGCCTGGCCCTCGGCTACCGGGGCATCAAGCTGCACGCCTGGGGCGACGCCCGCCGGGACGCCGGGCTCTGCCTGGCCCTGCGCGAGCACGTCGGCCCGGACGTGCCCCTGATGTACGACGGCTCGGCCGGTTTCGACCTGCCCGACGCGATCCGCGTCGGTCGGGCCCTCTCCGAGGCCGACTACCTCTGGTACGAGGAGCCGATGCGCGAGTTCAGCGTCTCCGCGTACCGGCAGCTCGCCGAGGCCGTGGACGTCCCGCTGCTGGTGGCCGAGACCTCCGACGGGGCCCATATGAACTCCGCCGACTTCATCCGGGCCGGCGCCGCCACCTTCGGCGTACGGGCCGGCACCACCCTCCGGGGCGGCATCACCGGCGCCATGCGCACCGCCCACCTCGCCGACGCCTACCGGCTGCGCGCCGAGGTGCACGGTTCGGACATCCCCAACCACCACCTGTGCATGGCCATCTCCAACACCACCTACTACGAGTCCCTGGTGACCGCGACGACGGTCGTACGCGAGCGCCATGTGGACGACCAGGGCCTGGTCCACGCCCCCACCGGGCCCGGCATCGCCCTTCCCCTCGACTTCGGCTACGGCAGGGACCTCCTGCCGTTCGTCGAACAGCCGCGCTGACCGGCAAGAACAGAAAGGCAAGACGATGAGGTCTTCCGTGTCCCTGAGAGCGGGCCGACGCCGCTCCGCTCTGCGTACGACGGCCGCCGTGCTCTCCCTGTCCACCGCGGCGCTCCTGGCCGGCTGTGCCAGCGCCGACACCACCTCCCCGTCCACCCCCAGGCAGTCGACCTTCAAACCGGTGACGCAGAAGGACAGTTCGCAGATCACGGTGTGGACGGACTCGACCCGTCTGCCGTCGGTGCAGGCGTACCAGAAGGCCCATCCGAACGTGAAGATGGACATCGTCACGTACGACGGCGGTGCCGACGGCTCGACCTACCTCCAGTCCAAGGTGCAGCTGTTCGACCGGACCGGCGGCGGCTGGCCCGACGTCGTCTTCGGCTCGCCCACCGATGTGACCTGGGCCTCGGAGCCCACCAAGCCCGGCGTGCAGCCGTTCGCCGCACCGCTGGACGGTGACCTCGTCCCGCGGAACACACTGGACGGCTTCGCCAAGGGCTCCCTGACACCCTGTCAGTTCAACGGCCACACCTACTGCCTGCGCAACGACATCGCGCAGGTCGTCCTCTGGTACGACAAGTCCCTCATGGACAAGTGGGGTTACCAGGTCCCCGTGACCTGGGAGGAGTACCAGACCCTCGGCAAGCGGGCGGCGAAGGAGCACCCCGGCTATGTCGTCGGCTCGGTCGGCGACACCAACTCTCACGAGTCGTACTTCTGGTCGGGCCAGTGCCCGGCCTTCGACCTGGTGCGGCCGGACACCCTGCGCACCGCTCTGCAGGACCCGCACTGCACCCGCACGGCCAAGCTCCTCGACGGCCTGATCGACGCCAAGGCCGTCACCACGAAGGGCTTCTTCAGCCAGGGCTTCGCCAAGGACAGCGGCGGCAAGGTCCTGATGGCGTACGGCCCCTCCTGGTACGGCCAGTACCTCTTCAAGTCCGCCTTCAAGACCCCGGCCAAGCAGATCGCCGCGGCGCCTCCGCTCAAGTGGCAGGGGGAGACCGCCACGGCCACCGGCAACGTGGGCGGCGGGGTCTGGATGGTGTCCTCGCACAGCGCCAACCTCAAGGCCTCCACGGACCTGGTCACCTGGCTCACCACCTCCGACGAGAACCAGGCGACCGCGCCCACCTACCCCGCCTACACCAAGGCCGCGCAGGCCTGGCTGAAGAACCCCGCCAACAGCGACTACTTCGCCAACGACGTGAGCGCGGCGTTCCAGCAGGCCGCGAACGAGGTGTGGACCGGCTGGTCGAACACCAGGTTCTCGGACGCCACCGCCTGGTCCAGTGTCGTCCTGCCCGCCCTGACGGCCGGAAAGAGCCTGACCGAGACGCTGCCGGCCTGGCAGCACGAGATCGGCAACGAGGCGAAGGCACACGGATACAAGGTGGTCGGCCAGTGACCCTGCTGGAGACCGAGCGCGTCGCCGTCTCCCTGCCGCGCCACGGCAGACCACCGCGGCGCGGCGGCCGCGGCCGCGCGGGCTACTGGTTCGTCGCCGGATACACGCTGCTGCTGCTCGCCTTCGGCGTCGTCCCGACCGCCTACTCCTTCTACCTGGCGTTCACCAACGACCGCGGCCAGTTCACCGGGCTGAACCAGTTCATCAAGGTCGCCCAGGACTACCGCTTCGGTCCGGCCTTCGGCCACATGCTGATCTACCTGCTGCTGTGGCTGGTCGCTCTCGTGGTCCTGGTCGTCCTGGTCGCGGTGATCCTGCGCGGCCGGGTCCGGCCCGGCACCTCGGCGCTCTTCCGCTTCCTCTACTACATCCCCGGCGCCCTGGCCGGCGTCGCCGGCGTCCTGGTCTGGCTGTTCATGCTGGACCCGGACGTCAGCCCGGTGTCCTGGCTGCTGAAGAGCATGGGCATGCAGACCTTCGCGGCCGTCCTGGCCCCCGCCAACCTGCCGTTGATCCTCATGCTCATCGCCTTCTGGACCGGCGCCGGCGGCTGGATGGTCGTGATGTACGGGGCGCTCAACAACATCCCCGACGAGGTACTGGAAGCCGCGCGGATGGACGGCGCGGGCCCCTGGCGTACCGCCTGGCACATCCAGATCCCGATGATCAGGCAGTGGATCGTCTACATGACCATCATGGCGTTCGCGACCGGCACCCAGCTGTTCGTCGAGCCGCAACTGCTGCAGACGGCGAGCCTGGGCCGGGTCAGCCCCACCTGGTCACCCAACCAGCTCGCGTACGTCTACGCCTTCCAGCAGGGCGACTTCAACGGCGCCGCCGCCATCTCCGTCGTCCTTCTCGCCGTGGGCCTCCTGGCCGCCGGGCTGCTGGTCGCCCGCTCGAACCTGTTCACGTTGGATGAGTCATGACGCAATCAAGTCCCTTCCCGGCAGCGGCGATCCGGCGCATCCGGCCGTCCCGAGCCCTGTCCTTCCTGGTCGTGGCTGTGCTGCTGGCCTTCCTGCTGGTGTTCTTCGTCCTGCCGGTGATCTGGCTGCTGCTCGCGCCGTCCAAGACGGCCGGGGAGGTCGTCCGCGACAATCCCTTGTCCTTCGGCTCGTTCGGGCAGATCGGAGCCGCCTGGCGCCATCTCTTCGCCTTCCAGGACGGCGCCATGCTCACCTGGCTGCGGAACTCGGCGATCTACTCCGGCGGTTCGCTCGTCCTGACCCTGGCCGTCAGCGTGCCGGCCGGCTACGCCCTGGCCCTGACGAGGTTCAGGGGCCGAAAGACCCTGCTCGTGGTCACCCTCGTCACCATGATCATGCCGCAGGCCACCCTGGTACTGCCGATCTTCCTGGAGCTCAACCGCTTCCACCTCATCGGCACCGTCTGGTCGGTGATCCTGCCCTTCTCCTTCTACCCGTTCGGCGTGTACCTCGTGTACATCTACTTCGGCAGCAGCCTGCCCAGGGACCTGCTGTCGGCGGCGCGGATCGACGGCTGCACCGAATGGCAGCTCTTCTCCCGCATCGCGCTGCCGCTGGCCAAGCCGGTGATCGGACTGGTCGCGTTCTTCAGCTTCGTCGGCAACTGGAACAACTTCTTCCTGCCGTACCTGGTCCTGCCGAACAGCGACCAGTACCCGGTCCAGGTGGGCCTGAACCAACTGCTCACATCCACACCGTCCTTCAACCCGGTCGCTGGAGCAGGCCTGAACATCACGATCCCCGAACTGGCCCTGGCGATCGTCGTCGCGATCCTGCCGGTCCTGGTGCTTTTCCTCTTCTCCCAGCGAACGCTGGTGTCGGGGATGCTCGCGGGAGCGACCAAGGAATAAGCGGTACCGGGAAAGGCGCGGTGCCTAGAGCGCCCCTTAGGGGCGCGGGAACTACGCGACCAGTCACAACGCACCCGCAGACACCAAAAGCATCTTCTGCAGCTCCCGCGCAGCCCTGGGCGGCGCCACATCACTCCGGTGCGCCAAAGCGATCGTCCGATGCAACCCCGGCCGAGCCAGCGGAGTGACCCGCAACCCCCGCCCCGACCGAGCGGCGACCATCCGGGGCACCACGGCCACCCCCAACCCGGCCCGCACAAACCCCAGCACCGCGTCCATCTCGCCCCCCTCCACGGCAAAACTCGGCTCGAACCCAGCGGAGCGGCACGCGGCGACGGTCAGCTCCCGCAGGTCGTAGCCGTGCCGGAACATCACCAGCCGCTCCCCCTCCAGGTCGGAGATCTCCACCCCGCCCCGCCCCCGCCCGGGCACCGTCGCCTCGGGCGAGGACACCACCACCAGGTCCTCCCGCAACAGCTCGACCGTGGTCAGCGCGGGCGACGCCGGCGGCAGCGGCAGCACGATCAGGGCCAGATCCAGCGCCCCGCGCGCCAGCTCCCGTACCAGGTCATGGGAGCCGCTCTCCTCGATCAGCAGCTGGATCCCGGGATAGCGGTCGTGGAACGCCCGCAGCACATCCGGCAGCAACCCGGTGCACAGGCTCGGCGTCGCCCCCAGCCGAACCCGGCCGCTGCGCAGCTGCACCAGCTCCTGCACCTCGTGCCGGGCGGTGTCCGCGTCCGCGAGGATCCGCCGGGCCAGCGGCAGCAGCGCCTCACCCGCGTCGGTGAGGGTGATGTTGCCCCGGGCCCGCAGAAACAGATCCGCCCCCAGCTCCCGCTCCAGCGCCTTGATCTGCTGGGAGAGCGAGGGCTGGGCGACATGGACCAGCTCGGCGGCCCGGGTGAAGTGCCGGGTCTCGGCCACGGCGACAAAGTACTGAAGCTGCTGGAACTGCATGGTGACACGATAGCTCCCGGCTATGGAATCGAGCCGGACCATGTCTTGGACCGATCGGGTCCTCGGGCTCTACCGTCCTCAACATGGCTCTGGCAACGCGGACGGACCGACGGCCGTCCATGGCGCGCACGATGTGGGACAGCTCCGTCGGCAAGAAGACCGTGATGGCCGTCAGCGGCCTGATCATGCTGCTCTACCTGGTCGTGCACATGATCGGCAACCTGAAGATCTACTTCGGGGCGGGCGAATTCAACCATTACGCCCACTGGCTGCGCACCGTCGGCGAACCCTTCATGCACTACGAGTGGACGCTCTGGCTCATCCGGATCGTCCTGGTCGTCGCCGTGGTCGCCCACGCCACGTCCGCGTACCAGCTCAGCCGCCGTGACATCAGGGCGCGCCCCACCAAGTACGTGCACGGCAGGCCCCGGGCCGGCTACGCGACCCGCACCATGCGCTGGGGCGGGATCATCCTCGGCCTGTTCATCGTCTGGCACATCCTCGACCTGACCACCGGCACCGTGCACTCCGGCGGCTTCCAGGAGGGCCACCCGTACCAGAACGTCGTGGACACCTTCTCCACCTGGTACGGCAACGTCATCTACATCGTCGCGATGCTCGCGCTCGGCCTGCACGTCCGGCACGGCTTCTGGAGCGCCGCCCAGACCCTCGGCGTCGGCAGCCGCACCCGCGACCGCGCCCTCAAGACCGTCGCCAACGTCCTCGCGCTGCTGCTCACGGCCGGCTTCATCGCCGTACCCGTGGGTGTCATGACCGGAGTGGTGAGCTGAACATGACCGACTACGTGAACTACACGACCGGCGAAGCCGTGGCCGACGGCAAGGCGCCCTCCGGACCGATCAACGAACGCTGGGACAAGCGCCGTTTCGAGGCCAAGCTGGTCAACCCCGCCAACCGGCGCAAGCACACCGTGATCGTCGTCGGCACCGGCCTCGCCGGGGGCTCCGCCGGGGCCACCCTCGCCGAACAGGGCTACCACGTCGTCCAGTTCTGCTACCAGGACTCCCCGCGCCGCGCGCACTCCATCGCCGCGCAGGGCGGTATCAACGCGGCGAAGAACTACCGCAACGACGGCGACTCCATCCACCGGCTGTTCTACGACACCGTCAAGGGCGGTGACTTCCGGGCCCGTGAGTCGAACGTCCACCGGCTCGCGCAGATCTCCGTCGAGATCATCGACCAGTGCGTGGCGCAGGGCGTGCCGTTCGCCCGTGAGTACGGTGGTCTGCTCGACACCCGGTCGTTCGGCGGTGTGCAGGTGTCCCGGACCTTCTACGCCCGCGGCCAGACGGGCCAGCAACTGCTGCTCGGCGCGTACCAGGCACTGAGCCGGCAGATCGCCGCCGGGAACGTGGAGATGCATCCGCGCACCGAGATGCTCGACCTGATCGTCGTCGACGGACGGGCGCGCGGCATCGTGGCCCGGGATCTGATCACCGGTCGCATCGACACGTACTTCGCGGACGCCGTCGTACTGGCCAGCGGCGGCTACGGCAACGTCTTCTACCTGTCGACGAACGCCATGAACTCCAACGCGACCGCCGTCTGGCGGGCGCACCGGCGTGGCGCCTACTTCGCCAACCCGTGCTTCACCCAGATCCACCCCACCTGCATCCCGCGCACCGGCGACCACCAGTCCAAGCTCACCCTGATGAGCGAGTCGCTGCGCAACGACGGCCGGATCTGGGTGCCCAAGGCCAAGGGCGACACCCGGCCCGCCAACCAGATCCCCGAGGACGAGCGCGACTACTACCTGGAGCGCATCTACCCGTCCTTCGGCAACCTCGTCCCGCGCGACATCGCCTCCCGCGCCGCGAAGAACGTCTGCGACGAGGGGCGGGGGGTCGGGCCCGGTGGGCAGGGCGTCTATCTCGACTTCGCCGACGCCGTCGCGCGGATGGGGCGGAAGGCCGTAGAGGCGAAGTACGGCAACCTCTTCGACATGTACCAGCGGATCACCGACGAGGATCCGTACCAGGTGCCGATGCGGATCTATCCCGCCGTGCACTACACGATGGGCGGCCTGTGGGTCGACTACGACCTGCAGACCACCGTCCCGGGCCTGTTCGCGATCGGCGAGGCCAACTTCTCCGACCACGGGGCGAACCGGCTCGGCGCGTCCGCGCTGATGCAGGGCCTGGCCGACGGCTACTTCGTGCTGCCGGCGACCATCAACGACTACCTCGCCCGCAACCCCCACCAGGAGGCGGTGACGGCCGGACACCCCGCCGTACAGGAGGTGCTGGCGGAGACGGAGGACCGGCTGAACCTGCTGCTGTCCGTCGACGGCGACCGTACGGCCGACTCCTTCCACCGTGAACTCGGCGAACTGATGTGGGAGTTCTGCGGTATGGCCCGTACGGACTCCGGGCTGCGCAAGGCACTTGAACGCATCCCGCAGATCCGCGAGGAGTTCTGGCGGCGCATCAAGGTGCCCGGGACGGGTGAGGAGTTCAACCAGTCCCTGGAGAAGGCCAACCGCATCGTCGACTACCTGGAACTCGCCGAGCTGATGTGCCTCGACGCGCTGCACCGCGCCGAGTCCTGCGGCGGTCACTTCCGCGAGGAGTCCCAGACTCCCGACGGCGAAGCCGCCCGCAGGGACGACGAGTTCGCGTACGCGGCCGCCTGGGAGTTCACCGGCACCGGGGACGCCCCGGTGCTGCACAAGGAAGACCTGGTCTTCGAGTACGTCCACCCCACCCAGCGGAGCTACGCATGAAGCTCACCCTGCGCGTCTGGCGGCAGAAGAACGCCGACGCCGACGGCGCGATGTCCACATACGAGGTGGACGGCATCTCGTCGGACATGTCCTTCCTGGAGATGCTCGACACCCTCAACGAGGAGCTCATCCTCAAGGGCGAGGACCCGGTCGCCTTCGACCACGACTGCCGCGAGGGGATCTGCGGCGCGTGTTCCCTTGTGATCAACGGGGATGCGCACGGTCCCGAGCGGACCACCACCTGCCAGCTGCACATGCGGTCCTTCAAGGACGGCGACACGATCGACATCGAACCGTGGCGGGCGGCCGCCTTCCCGGTGATCAAGGACCTGGTGGTCGACCGGACCGCGTTCGACCGGATCATCCAGGCCGGCGGGTACATCACCGCGCCGACCGGGTCCGCGCCTGAGGCGCACGCCACGGCGGTGCCGAAGGCCGACGCCGACTTCGCGTTCGAACACGCGGAGTGCATCGGGTGCGGGGCGTGTGTCGCGGCCTGCCCCAACGGGGCGGCGATGCTCTTCACCTCCGCCAAGATCAATCATCTGAACGTGCTGCCCCAGGGGGCGCCCGAGCGGGAGACGCGGGTGCTGGACATGGTGGCGCAGATGGACGACGAGGGCTTCGGCGGGTGCACCCTGACGGGGGAGTGCGCGACGGCCTGCCCGAAGGGGATCCCCCTGGTGTCCATCACGAGCATGAACAAGGAGTGGCTGCGGGCCACCCGGAAGGCGGGGAAGCGGTAGCGCCGTAGGGGGCGCTTCGGTGAACGTTCGCCGACAAGTGCGGACGGGCGGGGTCGGGACTGGTGCTCCCCGGCCCCGTCTCGCCGTTCGCCGACCGTCCTCCAGGGGCGCGCAACGGCCCGGCTGGGTCACGGTAACGTTGCCTCAGCGCGTCCATCAGGCCACGCGCGGGGGTGCACCACCCCCCGATTCCCGGCATTCAGCAGTCGCACATCCCCGGGTCCCGCGCACGTCACGCCGAGTCCAGCCTGCCAAGGAAGAAAGCAGGTGCAGATTTCCTCAGCTTCCGCTCGGCGCAGGAGACCTCCATGACCGCCATGCCCGCCTCACCCCCCGCTCTCGCCGCCCCATCCGGGGACTCCGGCTATCTGGTGCAGCTCGCCCGTGACGAGGACGACGTCCGGGCCGCGCAGCGACTTCGCTACCAGGTGTTCGCCGGAGAGATGGGCGCCCGGCTCGACGGGCCGGAACCGGGTCTGGACGTGGACGCCTTCGACGCGTTCTGCGACCACCTCCTGATCCGTGAAGCCCTCACCGGCGAGGTCGTCGGCACCTACCGACTGCTGCCGCCCGAGCGTGCCGCGGTCGCCGGCCGCCTGTACTCCGAGGGCGAGTTCGACCTGAGCCCGCTCGACGGCATCCGCCCCGGACTGGTCGAGGTGGGCCGCTCCTGTGTGCACCCCGCCCACCGCGACGGCGCCGTGATCGGCCTCATCTGGGCCGGCATAGCCCGGTACATGGTGGACCGCGGCCACGAGTGGCTGGCCGGCTGCTGCTCCATTCCGCTCGCCGACGGCGGTGCCCTCGCGGCCGCCACCTGGGAGCGCGTGCAGGCCAAGCACCTCGCCCCGGAGGAGTTTCGGGTACGACCGCTGCGGCCGTGGGTCCCCGAGGGGCCGGCTCCGGAGGGCCGTACCGAACTGCCGGCGCTGCTCCGCGGCTACCTGCGCCTCGGCGCCTGGGTGTGCGGCGAGCCCGCGCACGACCCGGACTTCGGGGTCGCCGACATGTACGTCCTGCTGTCGATGCGCCGGGTCAACTCGCGCTATCTGCGGCACTTCCTCTCGCTCGTCCCGGCCTGATGAGCGTCTGGCTGCCCAGCGCGCCGTGCACCCCGGGCGCGTGCGTGGAGTCCGCGGGGTCCCTCACCGTCGTACCCCGTGCCGTGCTGCGGTTCGCCGCGGTCGTGGCCCTGATGCTGACCGCGATCGTGCTGCTCCCGCTCGGCGGGCGGATCCCCGCCGAGTGGGTGCGGCGGTTCTCCCGGCTGGTCGTCCGGGCCGCCGGGGTCCGGGTCCGGGTCACCGGCAGTGCCCCCGGCACCGGTGGGGTGCTCCTTGTCGCCAACCACATCTCCTGGTTGGACATCCCACTGCTGGCCGCCGTACGGCCGGCGCGGATGCTCGCCAAGAAGGAGATCCGCGAGTGGCCGGTGGCCGGTGCGCTGGTGGCCGGCGCCGGGGCGCTGTTCATCGACCGGGACCGGCTGCGCGCGCTGCCGGAAACGGTCGCCCGGATCTCGGGCGCGCTGCGGGAGGGTGTCGCGGTGGTCGCCTTCCCGGAGGGCAGCACCTGGTGCGGCCGGGCCCAGGGCCGGTTCCGCCGGGCCGTGTTCCAGGCCGCCCTGGACGCCGGCGCGCCCGTGCAGCCGGTGCGCCTGCACTACCGGCTGGAAGCGGGAGAGGCCAGCACCGTGCCCGCCTACGTCGGCGAGGACACGCTGCTGGCGTCCCTGTGGCGAGTGGTGTCGACCCGCGGCCTGGTGGCCGAGGTGGACATACGGCCGCTGATACCGGCCGGCAGCCACCCGGACCGTCGCACCCTCGCCCGCGCCGCCCAGCCGGTGACCCACGAGCCGGCCTGGACGCACGCGGCTCTGGTGAGCCCCGGCAAGGGCTCTCAGTGGTCGGTCTCCAATTGGAGCTTGAGCAAGTCGGCGCCGTAGTCACCGCCGTTGGGCGTGCGGGTGATGGTGTGGACGTGCTGCTGGGTCGGCGTGCCGCCCGGACCGCCCATGCCACCGCCGCCTGTCGGCCGGTCACCGGCCGGCATCCCCGTGAGCCGGCCGGTCAGCCGGCCGGTGGGCTGTCCTGAGGGCTGCCCCGTGGGCTGGCCGCCGCCCGTCCGAGTTCCCTGGGCGAGCGGGACTGGGCGTCGTACTCGACGGCAGGGGCAACCTGTTAGCGTTCCTGAAGATCATCGGGGGAGGTACCGAGACAGACAGGGCCCGGGCGCCACGGACGCGGACGTACGGATCGTGGGGGCTGTGCATCGGGGGAGACTCCGTACGGGCGACTCGCCGGGCAGGGACAAACCCCGCGAGTCCAGCCCGTGCGGTTCGTCAGGACTGCGGAGGGTTGTTGCGGTTCCGCTCCTGCTCGATGTAGTCGTCGGCCCTCTTCTGGGCCATGTCGACCTGGGACTGGTACTTGTTTCCGGTCCGCTGGTCGATCATGTCGCCGCCCTTGTCGACGCCCTGTTTGGCCTGGTCCTCGTGGCCCTTGAGCATGCCCTTGAGCTTGTCCAGCATGGACATGGCAGCCCTCCTCGCTGGTTGAGACTTCCTCCCAGCGTCACCGGGCCGGGCCCGGTCCGCATCTCGGCGGGCGTCCCCGTGCGGGGCCGCCATGCCTGTGCCAGCTTGGAAGACGCGGATTCCCGCCGCCCGCAGAAAGGCCTGGCCCCATGAGCACTCCCGGTTTCGGATTCGGACGCAGTCCCTTCGAGGAGTTCGACGAGCTGATGTCCCGCTTCTTCGGCGGATCCGGACCGGGCACACCGGCCCGCCGTCCGCAGCGCGTCGACGTCGGCAGCCTGCTGTCCGAGCGGGCGCGAGAGCTGGTGGCCGAGGCCAGGGGCCTCGCCGCCGTCGAGGGCAGCGAGGAACTGGACGCCAGGCATCTGCTGGCCGCGGCCACCTCCCATGAGTCCACCCGCCGGCTGCTCACCGAGGCGGGCGCGGACCCCGACCAGCTCCGCGAGCGGCTCACCGCCGGTCACGGCGGCGGTGAGAGGACTGAGCCCACGGCCTTCACCCCGGCCGCCAAGCGCGCCCTGCTCGACGCCTACCAGATCTCCCGCGCCGAGGGCGCCTCCTACATTGGCCCCGAGCATCTGCTTCGTGCGCTCGCCGCGAACCCGGAGTCGACGGCCGGGCGGGCGCTCGGCGAAGGCGGCTGGGAGCCGACCCGGATGCCGGCCGAGGGCGCGGGGGAGCGGAAGAAACCCAGCACCACGCCGACCATCGACGAGTACGGCCGTGATCTCACCGAGGACGCGCGGGCCGGGCGCCTGGACCCGGTGATCGGGCGGGACGAGGAGGTCGAGCAGACCATCGAGGTGCTCTCCCGGCGCAGCAAGAACAACCCCGTCCTGATCGGTGACCCCGGTGTCGGCAAGACCGCCATCGTCGAGGGCATCGCGCAGCGGATCGTCGCCGGCGACGTGCCCAAGACCCTCGAAGGCAAGCGGCTGGTCTCCCTGGACCTGGCCGGAATGGTGGCCGGCACCAAATACCGGGGCGAGTTCGAGGAACGGCTGAAGAAACTCCTCCACGAGGTCCGCGAGCACAGTGACGAACTGGTGCTGTTCCTGGACGAGTTGCACACCGTCGTCGGCGCCGGCGGGGGCGGCGACGGAGCCCTCGACGCGGGCAACATCCTCAAACCCGCCCTCGCGCGCGGCGAGTTGCACCTCATCGGCGCGACCACCGTCGACGAGTACCGCAGGCACATCGAGAAGGACGCGGCCCTGGAACGCCGGTTCGCGCCCATCCTGGTCGGTGAGCCCACCGTCGACGACACCATCGAGATCCTGCGCGGTCTGCGCGACCGCTACGAGGCCCACCACCAGGTCCGCATCACCGACGAGGCCCTCGTCGCGGCGGCCGAGCTCTCCGACCGGTACATCACCTCCCGCTTCCTGCCCGACAAGGCGATCGACCTGATGGACCAGGCCGCCGCCCGGGTCCGGCTGCGCTCGAAGACCCCGCCCACCGACACCCGGGACATCGAGGACCGGATCGCCGCCCTGAACCGGGAGAAGGACCAGGCCGTCGCCGACGAGGAGTACGAACGCGCCAAGGAGGTCCGCGACCGGATCAAGGAGACCGAGGCCGAGCTGGAGCGGGCGGGCACGGCCGAAGAGCACGCGCCCAAGGTCACCGCCGAGGACATCGCCGAGGTCGTCTCCCGCACCACCGGCATCCCGGTCGCCCAGCTCACCGAGGAGGAGCGGGAGCGGCTGATGAAGCTGGAGGAGCACCTCCACGAGCGGGTCGTCGGCCAGGACGAGGCGATCACCGCCGTCGCCCGCGCGGTCCGCCGCGCCCGCGCCGGCATGAGCGACCCCAACCGCCCCGTCGGCAGCTTCCTCTTCCTGGGCCCGACCGGCGTCGGCAAGACCGAGCTGGCCCGCGCCCTGGCCGCCGCCCTCTTCGGCGACGAGAGCCGCATGATCCGCCTGGACATGAGCGAGTTCCAGGAGCGCCACACGGTCTCCCGGCTGGTCGGCGCCCCGCCCGGATACGTCGGCCACGAGGAGGCCGGTCAGCTCACCGAGGCGGTGCGCAGGCAGCCGTACGCCGTGCTGCTCCTTGACGAGGTGGAGAAGGCGCACCCGGACGTCTTCAACACCCTGCTCCAGCTGCTGGACGACGGCCGTCTCACCGACTCCCGGGGCCGTACCGTCGACTTCAAGAACACGGTGGTCATCATGACGTCGAACATCGGCGCCGACCGTATCCTGGCCGCCGGCACCGAGGACTACACCAAGGTCCGCGAGGCGGTCATGCCGGCCCTCCAGCAGCACTTCCGGCCGGAGTTCCTCAACCGCATCGACGAGATCATCGTCTTCCGCGGCCTGGACCGCACCCAACTGCGCCAGGTCGTCAGCCTGTTGCTGGAGCACACCCGGCGCCGGCTGCACGCCCAGAACGTCTCCCTCGACATCACCGACACGGCGGCCGAGTTGCTGGCCGACCTCGGTCACGAGCCCGACTTCGGCGCCCGCCCGCTGCGTCGCACCATCCAGCGCGAGGTGGACGACCGTCTGGCCGACCTGCTGCTGTCCGGCCAGCTCACGGCGGGCGACCGGGCGGTGGTCGACGCGGCCGACGGCCAGATCGTGATCAGGTCCGACAAGCCGGCCGAGGTCGGCTGATCAGGCCTGCACGAGCGCGGCCAGCCGCCGGTAGGAGTCCAGCAGGGCCGGCCGGTCGTAGGTGCTGGTCGTGACCAGGACCTCGTCGGCGGCCGTCTCCTTCAGAACCGTCTCCAGTTCGTGCGCGACCTGGTCCTCGGTACCGGCAAGGTGCCCGGCGAGGCCGGACTCGTAGAAGCCGCGCTCCTTCACGGTCATCGTCCGGTTCTGCACGGCCTCGGCCGGGGGCAGCGGCGGGAAGGTGCCGTGGGTGCGGGAGTACGCCATCGACCAGGCCTCGGGGACGAGCAGCCGGCGGGCCGCCTCGGGGGTGCCGGCGACGGCGACGGTCCCGGAGATCACGACGTAGGGCTCGGTCGCCCAGGGGGAGGGACGGAAGCGGTCGCGGTAGCGGTCGATGCCGCGTCGCATCCTCTCCCGGTTGCGCAGATCGCCGATGACCATGGGCAGCCCGGCGCGGGCCGCGATGTCCGCGCCCTCGCCCATCGCCAGCACGAACGGCGGCACCCGCAGCCCCTCCGCAGGGCGGGCCCGCACCCCGGTCGGCGAGGTGCCCTCGAACCAGCCGAGCAGCTCACCGAGTTGCGCCGCGAAGTCCTCGGCGTCGTCCTTGTCGCGCCCCAGCGCCCTGCGGACCCCGTCGGTGAAACCCACCGACCGGCCGAGCCCCATGTCGATCCGCCCGGGGAACAACGACTCCAGCACCCCGAACTGCTCGGCCACGATCAGGGGTTGGTGGTTCGGCAGCATGACACCGCCGGTGCCGACCCGGATGGTCCGGGTCGCCGCGGCGACGGCGGCGGCGAGCACGGTCGGAGCCGAACCGGCGACCCCGGGCACACCGTGATGCTCCGACACCCAGAACCGGTGATACCCGAGCGCCTCCACCTCCCGCGCCAGCGCCACGGTGTCCCGCAGCGCCGCACCGGGGGCGTGTCCCTCCCGAGTGCGGGAGCGGTCGAGGACGGAGAACCGGGTCCGGGCGATCAGTGCGTTCACAGACGGTTCAACACCGGGGCGCCCCCATGATTCCCGCCGACGGCCGGTCCCGGAGGTGCGGCAGGCCGCGCTCGTAGGCCCTGACGCGGTGCCGCGGCACCAGGTGGCGGACGCCGTCGACGTTTCTCCGGGACGAGTGCCGGGGCGCTTTCCCGGGCCGTCGGCCCTAGCCCCGGCAGACGGCGCCCCGGGCCGATGTCGTTGCCGCGACTAGGGTTACGGCGTGACCGAGAGCAGTAGGCGTCCGATCGCCGTGTTCGACATCGACAACACCCTCGCCGACACCGCGCACCGGCAGCGGTTCCTGGAGCGCAGGCCCCGGGACTGGGACGCGTTCTTCGCGGCCGCGCCGCACGACCCGCCGCTCGCCGAGGGGATCGCGCTGGCCGTGGCGACCGCGGAGGAGTGCGAGATCGTCTATCTCACCGGGCGGCCCGAGCGCTGCCGGCGCGACACCCTGGAGTGGCTCGCCGCCCAGGGGCTGCCCGAGGGGCGCGTGCACATGCGGCGCAACGCCGACCGCAGGCCCGCCCGGCACACCAAGCTGGAGGTCCTGCGCGGCCTCGCCGAACGACGTGAGGTCCGCGTCCTGGTCGATGACGACGAGCTGGTGTGCGACGACGCCGAACGGGCCGGGTTCACCGTGGTGCGGGCCCGCTGGGCCGACCGCTCGGCCGCGCTGGAGCAGGCCCAGGAGGGGGAGGGGCGGACCTGAGCCCCGCCCGGCCCGGGTCCTGGAGCCGTCAGCCCTCGTCCTCGATGCGGAAGCCCACCTTCAGGCCTACCTGGTAGTGCTCGATCTGCCCGTTCTCGATCTGGCCCCTGACCTGTGTCACCTCGAACCAGTCCAGGTTGCGCAGGGTCTGGCCGGCGCGTGCGACACCGTTGCGGATGGCCTGGTCGATGCCCTCGTGCGAGGTGCCGACGATCTCGGTGACCCGGTAGGTGTGGTTCGTCATCGGGATGCTCCTCTCGTGGTCACTCCAAGGTGCCGCATCCCGAAGCGGAGCGCGAGGCGTCAGTTGCGAAGGGGGCGTCGGCGGCGAACGCGAGCCGCCCGAAGTTCTCGGCGATGCGGCGGTGTCCTGCCGGATCGGGGTGGATGTCGTCGGGCAGGGGGATTTCCGCGTAGTCCTTCTCGCCGTAGAGGTCCCGGCCGTCGAGGTAGTGCAGGTTCGGGTCGTCGGCCGCCCGCTGTTCGACGATACGGGCGAGTTCGTCACGGATGACATTGAGCGTCAGTCGCCCGGCGGCGCGTTCGGCCGGATCGCCGGTCGCCTTGAACCGCGGGGTTCCGCCGTCGAAGTCGGGCGCGAGTGGGCCGGGCGTGTCCTCCTGGAGCGGGCACAGAATGGGGGAGACGACCAGCAGTGGCGCGGTCGGATGCCCCTCGCGGACGGTGTCGAGGAAGCCGTGGACCGCGGGGGTGAATGCCCGCAGACGCATGGTGTCGGCGTTGACGATATTGATGCCGATCTTCAGGCTGATCAGGTCCGCGGGGGTGTCCCGCATCGCGCGGGCGGTGAACGGGTCCAGCAGCGCACTGCCGCCGAACCCCAGGTTGACCAGTTCCACCTCACCCTGGGCGGCCGCCAGGGCCGGCCAGATGGCGGTCGGGTGCGTGGCGTTCGACCCGTGGCTGATGGAACTGCCGTGGTGCAGCCACACCCTGCGCCCGCTGTCCGGTGCCTGCTCGATGGGGGCGTCGGTGCGCAGGGCGATCAGCTCGGTGACCTCCGTGTGCGGAAGCCAGATCTCGACGTTCTTGTCACCGGCGGGGAGACCGGTGAACCGGGCGGTGCCGGCGGGTCCCTCCGACAGCTCGTAGGCCTGGGTGAGCATGTCGGTGATCGTGTGCACGTTGCCGCCGCCCACCGTGGCCTGGGCCGCGAGACGGCCGTCGACCAGCAGGTCGTACGTGCCGTCCGCCGGGGCCGGGAACCCCCGGTAGACCCGCTTGGTGGGCAGCGTGTCCAGTTCGATGGTGGTGGCCCGGGTACGGAAGACCAGCCGCACGCCGGAGGGCTGGGCCTCGGCCAGGGCCAGTTGGCTGTCGGGGATCTGCCGGCGCGCCCGGGCGGGCAGCCGATGCGGCAGCAGTCCGTGCGCGGTTGCTTCCACATCGAGGAAGCCGCGCAGGATGTCCACGGTGACGGGTGTGGTGATCCAGTCGTGTTCGGTGCTCATTGCCTCAGCCTGTTGATCGATGTTTCCGGATGGTTCAGGGGGTGGCCCGGTTCCGTAGCAGAGCGTCGAGGGAATCCACGATCCAGGCCCACGACTCCTGCGCGTCGGGGGCGCTGTGCTCGAAACCCCCGGCCAGCTCCAGGCTGACGTAGCCGTGGAAGACGCTGCCCAGCATTCGGACCGCGTGCGTCTGGTCCGGCTCCTTCAGGTCGTAGCCGCGCAGGATCGCCCGCGTCATCTGTGCGTGCCGCACCCCGGCACTGGCGGCCGCCGTCTCGTGATCGAGGCGCAGTCGTGCGGCCGCGTACCGGCCAGGGTGTTCCCGGGCGTAGTCGCGGTAGGCATCCGCGAAGGCGGCCAAAGCGTCCTTCCCGGCCCGCCCGGCCAGGGCGTCGGCGACCCGGTCGGCGAGTTCCTCCAGGGCGAACAGGGCGATCCTGGTCCTGAGTTCCTGGGAGTTCTTCAGGTGCGAGTACAGACTCGCGACCTTGACGTCGAACTGCCGGGCGAGTGCCGAGACGGTCACCTGGTCGAAGCCGACCTCGTCGGCCAGCTCCGCGCCCGCCAGGGTCAGCCGCTCCGGGGTCAGGCCTGCTCTAGCCATAACCTTCCTCCTGTTCAGCGGCAACAATAATGCATTTGCCTAAAGCTTATAGGCAAATTAGCCTGCCCATCATGAGACCCCTGAGCGAGCGGGAGATCCGCACCGCCTTCGTGAACTGCACCAAGGGCGAGGCCAAGCGCCTGTCCGTCCCCCGTGACCTGGCCGAGCGGCCGTGGGACGACCTGGACTTCCTCGGCTGGAGGGACCCCCAGGCTTCCGACCGGGCCTACCTCGCCATCGAGCTCGGCGGCCGCCCGGTGGCACTCGCCCTGCGCAGCTCCAGCGCCACCTCCTGGCAGACGCGGCGGAGCATGTGCTCGCTGTGCATGACCACCCACACCGGGGGCGTCTCGCTGATGGTCGCCGCGAAAGCCGGCAAGGCCGGACAGCAGGGCAATTCCGTGGGCCTCTACATTTGCAGCGACCTCGCCTGCCCGCTGTACGTACGAGGCAAGAAGGACGCGGGCGTCGGCGCACGCCTCCCCGAGTCGCTCACCTTGGAGGAGAAGATCCAGCGGACCGTCGCGAACCTCACGGCGTTCATCGCAAGGGTCACCGCATGAGGCGACCGGCCGCGCAGGTCACAGCTGCCCGGGGCGCTGTGCGTCACCCCCGCCGCCGCCAAGCTCACGGATTCTTCGGCCAGTACCTGGCCGGCTGACCCTGCGCGGAGGGGTGCGCAGTCGCCCCGCCACGTCCTTGGGCTCGCCGGGTCTTGACCCTTCGCATTGGTCCATACCAAAATCCCGTACACCCGTACGAGCGCCAGTGCTCGTTCCCCCCACGTCGGGTCTCTTCCCTGTCCGCCAGACAGAACAGGAACCCCTCGTGAGACCTCTTCGCCCGCTCGCGCTCGTCTGTGTGTCCGCCGCGCTGCTCAGCGCCTGTGGCGTCCTGCCGGGTGGGGAGGGCGAGCGGCGCACCGTCACGGTGTGGCTGATGCAGAACAGCGCGTCGGAGGAGTTCCTGCGCCGGTTCACCGCCGATTTCGAACGCACCCACCAGGACATCCGGCTCGACATCCGTATCCAGCAGTGGACCGGGATCGTGGACAAGGTGCAGGCGGCGCTCAAGTCCGGCTCCGCGGACGTTCCCGACGTGATCGAGGTCGGCAACACCCAGGTCCCGCAGTACGTCGAGGGCGGCCGGCTCACCGACCTCACCCTGGAGTCGATGCGCGACTGGGGCAAGGAGCACTGGCTGCCCGGCCTCGCCGAACCCGGCCGCAACGACTCCCGTCAGTACGGCATCCCCTGGTACGCGGCCAACCGTGTCGTCATCTACCGCAAGGACCTCTTCCAGAAGGCCGGCCTCACCTCCCCGCCGAAGACCCGCGAGGAGTGGCTCGCCGACACCGAGAAGCTCAACTCCGGCGGGAACCAGGGAATTTACCTCGCCGGACAGGACTGGTACACCCTCTCCGGGTTCGTCTGGGACGAGGGCGGTGATCTGGCCGAGGAGACGGACGCCGGCTGGAAGGGCGCCCTGGACAGCCCGGCCGCGCTGCGCGGGATGGACTTCTACCGGCGGCTCCAGGCCCTCGGCAGGGGACCTGTGGACGCCGACGAGGAACACCCGCCCCAGGCCCAGGTGTTCGCGGGCGGTCAGGTCGCACAGATCGTCGCGGTGCCCGGCCTCGCCCAGTCCATCGTGCAGGAGAACCCCGAACTCAAGGACGAGATCGGCTACTTCCCGGTGCCGGGCCGCACGGCCGACCACCCCGGCGCCGTCTTCACCGGCGGCTCCGACCTCGTCGTACCGCAGAACACCGACCGGCCCTACGACGCGACCGCCGTCGTCGGCGCACTCACCGGCGCCAAGTGGGACACCGAACTGGCCCGCACCATGAACTACGTGCCCAACAAGACCACGCTGGCGGGCGCGGTCGCCGGGGCGGAGGGGGTCGCCGCCATGGCGGCGGGAGCCGCGCAGGGACGGGCGACCCCGCACACCCCGGACTGGCCGGCGGTCGAGGCCGACAACCCGATCAAGGGCTATATGACCGAGGTGCTCGGCGGAGCGGACCCCGCGACCGGGGCCCGCCGTGCCTCCCGGCGGATCACCGAACTGCTCGCGCCGGACTTCGGGTGACTCAGCGGGCGACGCTGAGTGAGAGCGCGAACCGGCCCTGCGAGTCGGTCCACCAGTTGGTCAACTCAAGTCCGGCGGCCGCCAGTTCGGCGGTCACTCCGTCGCGCCGGAACTTCGCCGACACCTCGGTACGCAGCTCCTCGCCCGCCGCGAAGTCCACGGCCAGGTCGAGCGCGGGCACCTTCACGGTCTGCGCGACACGGGAACGCAGCCGCATCTCGATCCACTCCTCGTCCGTGTCCCACAGGGCGACATGGTCGAAGCTGTCCGGGTCGAAGTCGGCGCCCAGCTCCCGGTCGACGACGGCCAGGACGTTCTTGTTGAACTCGGCCGTCACCCCGGCCGCGTCGTCGTAGGCCCGGACCAGTACGTCCTCGTCCTTGACCAGGTCGGTGCCTAGGAGCAGCGCGTCACCGGGCGCGAGCAGTCCCCGCACCGAGGCCAGGAATCCGGCCCGCTCGGCGGGCAGCAGATTGCCGATCGTGCCGCCGAGGAACGCCAGCAGCCGCGGGCCCGGCGTCTCGGGCAGGCTCATCCGGCCCGTGAAGTCGGCGATCAGGGCGTGCACGGACAGCTCCGGCCGCTCCTCGATGAGGGCCTGCCCGGCCTGGGTCAGCGCGCTCTCGCTGACGTCGACCGGCACGTACACCTCAAGAGAGGTGAGCGCGTCGATCAGCAGGCGGGTCTTCTCGGAGGAACCGGAGCCCAGCTCCACCAGGGTGCGGGCGCCGCTCACGGCGGCGATCTCGCCGGACCGGGCGAGCAGGATCTCCCGCTCGGCCCGGGTCGGGTAGTACTCGGGCAGCTCGGTGATCTGCTCGAACAGGTCGCTGCCCCGGGCGTCGTAGAA
The DNA here is from genome assembly GCF_040629895.1 of Streptomyces sp. NPDC005866. Lineage (NCBI taxonomy): Bacteria > Bacillati > Actinomycetota > Actinomycetes > Kitasatosporales > Streptomycetaceae > Streptomyces > Streptomyces sp. NPDC005866. Next base: position 94,707 of record NZ_JBEXWP010000016.1, on the reverse strand, counting down.
CCACTTCGGCGGCAGCGTCTTGGGGGTGGCGGTGAGGCCGTTCAGGACATCGGCGCGCAGCGCGGCGTCCGTGGCGTCCTCGGGAAGGGTGCGGGTGACACGGAGGGGACTCACGTACAGGGCTCCTTCGGGGATACGGATGCCGGGGCCTCGACCGGACTGTCCTGGACCAGGTCGCCCTCGACCGGGTTCTCGACCGGGGCGAGGGTGACGCTCCGGCGGCTCGCGGTGAGCAGCGTGCGGTCGGGGACCTCCCGCCAGCGCGGGTCGTCGTCGTACGGCTCGGAGGCGACGACGGTGCGGTGGCCGGGTTCCGAGAGATAGAAGAGGCTGTCGCCCCAGGCGGTGGCGGCGATGGTCTCGCCGTCGGTGAGCAGGAGGTTCAGCCGGGCGGTCGGGGCCGCCTCGGCCACCTGCTGAACCGTTTCGGCAAGGGCGGGGCCCGGTGCCGTGCCGGACCGCAGCCGGTTGAGAGCCAGGGCCCAGACGAACGCCGAGTCGTTGCGCGCCTCCATGGACAGCAGGTCGACCGGGGGCAGGAACGGGGCGAGGGACGCCACGGACCGCGGCCAGCCGGGGATCGCCCCGTTGTGGCTGAACAGCCAGCGGCCCGCGGCGAACGGGGCAGCCGCGGCCTCCGCGTCCGCACCCGCCAGGGTCGCGTCCCGTACGGCGGCGAGCACGGCGCCGGTGCGCACCACCCGGGCCAGGTCGGCGAAGGACTGGTCGGCCCAGATCGGCCCGGCCCGCCGGTAGCGGGCCGGCTGCGGATCCTCCGGGGCGTACCAACCCACGCCGAAACCATCGGCGTTGACCGTCCCGTACCGCTGCCGCCGAGGCGCCCACGACTGGCGGTAGAGGGAGTGCTCGGGCTCCACGAGGAGCCGGCCGAGCGGCTCCTCGGGTCCCAGACAGGCCAGATGACGGCACATCAGACGGACTCCGCGGCGGTGCGGGCGGTGCGGAAGCCGGAGAAGATCTGCCGCCGGATCGGGTAGTCCCAGTTGCGGAACGTCCCCCGGCAGGCCACCGGGTCCACGGCGAACGAGCCGCCGCGCAGCACCTTGTGCTCGGGGCCGAAGAACACCTCCGAGTACTCCTTGTACGGGAAGGCGGTGAAACCGGGGTAGGGGAGGAAGTCGCTGGACGTCCACTCCCAGACGTCACCGATCAACTGCCGTACGCCCAGCGGTGACTCGCCCTCCGGGTAGCTGCCCGCCGGGGCCGGGCGCAGATGCCGCTGGCCGAGGTTGGCATGGGCCGTTGCCGGGTCGGCGTCGCCCCACGGGTAGCGCCGGGACCGGTTCTCGCCGGGATGGTGCCGGGCGGCCTTCTCCCACTCGGCCTCGGTGGGCAGCCGGCGGCCGGCCCAGCGGGCGTAGGCGTCCGCCTCGTACCAGCACACGTGCAGCACCGGCTCCTCGGGCGGCACGACCTCCGTGACCCCGAAGCGGCGCCGTAGCCACTGGCCGCCCTCACGGCGCCAGAAGTGCGGGGCGACGATCGAGTGCTGCCGGATGTGCTCCCAGCCCTCGGGCGTCCACCAGCGCTCGTTCTCGTAGCCGCTGTCCTCGATGAACGCCAGGTACTGACCGTTGGTCACCGGGGTGGTGTCGATCCAGAAGGCCGGCACCTCCCGCCGGTGCGCGGGGCGTTCGTTGTCCAGCGACCATGGCTCGGTGGAGGTGCCCATGGTGAACGGGCCACCGGGGACCAGGACTTCGGCCGGGCCGGTGAACGGCGGTGCCGGATTCGGGTCCGGGGCGGTCAGAGCCTGGGGGCCCTTGCGGAGCTGATGGGTGATCAGCATCGTCTCGTCGTGCTGCTGTTCGTGCTGGGCGATCATCCCGAAGGCGAAGCCCGCCTCGGTCAGCCGGGTGCCGGTGAACGCCGAGCCCTCCAGCAGGTCCAGGGCCCGGCCGCGCACCTCCGCCGCATAGCGCCGGGCCTCGGCGGGCGGCAGCAGCGGGAGCGTGGGCCGTTCGGAACGCGGGTGCTCGAAGGCGTCGTAGAGGGTGTCGATCTCGGGGCGCATCGCCTCCCGGCCGGCGACGTTGCGCAGCAGCCAGAGCTCCTCCTGGTTGCCGATGTGCGCCAGGTCCCAGACCAGCGGTGACATCAGCGGGGAGTGCTGGGCGGTGAGGTCGGGCTCCTCCACGCAGCTGGTCAGGAGTGTGGTGCGGTCCCGGGCCGTGGTCAGGGACTTCAGGGCCCGGTCGCGCAGGGTCTCGATGTCGATGTCGGTCTCGGGGGCGGTCATGCGGGGATGTCCTTCCCGTGGGCGCGACCCGATGTGCCGCGCAGGGGGTCCAGCAGGTCGTCGGCCGGGCAGCGGCCCTGGAGGACGTACCGGTCGAAGTACGCCGTCACGGCGGCCACGACCTCGGGGGTCGCGCCCAGCCGGGGCAGGGCCTCCAGCGCCGCCGCGAAACAGGCGACGGCGGCCTCGTGCAGCTCGGGGTCGCCGAGTCCGGTCCGGGCCGCGTCGATCCACAGCGGATTGTGCGGGGCGGGCCGCGGCACCGCCCGCTCGGCCAGCGGTTTCACCGTCCGGTACACGGTCTCGGCGGCCTCCGGGTCGTCGAACAGCGCCGCCGTCACCGCCAGCGGCACCATCCAGCCGTCGTCGCCGGGCTGCGCGTCGATCATCCGCAGCTCCAGATGACCGCGCGGCCGGACCGGCGGGAACAGCGTGGTGAGGTGGTATGCGAGATCAGCCCTGGTGGGCGACCCCGAGCGGGTCCAGTCCCGGAAGGTGAGTCCCTCGGGCACCTCCCAGGGGCCGCCGTCCCGCCGTACGCACATCACCGGGGCGTCCAGCACGTGCCGGGCCCAGGACGTGCGCGGGTCGCCGGCCAGCGGGGGAGCTCCCGCGCGGCCCGCGCCGATCCCCAGCCACAGCAGCTGCCGGGTGGAGACCCAGCCGGTGGGCTGCCCTCCCACCAGGGGCGAGTTCGCGAAGGCGGCCACCAGGACCGGGCCCAGCTGATGGGCCAGCCACCAGCGGCGGGTGTGCCCCAGCGGGCCGGGCTCCTCGTGGCCGGCGTCCAGGCAGACCTGTACGGACGCCGAGGCGCACATCATGTGGCGGCCCGCCGTGCCGGTACGGTCCAGGCAGGCCTCCATCGCCTCGTAGCGCGGTTCGCGCAGGAAGCGGCGGGGTGTGTGCCAGGGATCGTGACCGACGCCCACGAGGCCGAGGCCCTGCTGGGTGAGGACCGTACGGACGGCGTCCAGGTCGGCGGAGACGGTGCCGATGCACTCCATCAGGGAGGCGGCGGGCGGCGAGCTCAGCTCCAGCTGGCCGCCGGGTTCGACGGTGAGCGCCGACCCCAGGGGCACCGTGCGCAGTGCGGCGTATGCCGCTTCGAGTCGTTCGGGTGTCACGGGGAGCTGCGGCTGCCGCAGCTCGTGTACCAGCCATTCCACTTCGACCCCGAGCGTGCGGGGCGGGCCTGTCTTGAAGCAGATGCCCTTGACCAGGGCCTCCACCTCGGCTTCGGTGACAGCGGTGCGGTCGTCCGAGAAGTCGGTCTTCACCGAACCGTCGGTACAGTCGCCGCCGTCGGATATCGAGTCGGACATGTCGGGATCCTCCTGAGATTCCACCATGCCGCCGGCCCGGCCCTGGATGGGCCGGGACGGCACGTCCGTTCAACCCAAGACCTTCGCGTCGATTCGCACAAGGGCACCTATCGGGACGTTCTAGATCGGTAACCTCTGCTTCCTTGCACGTTCGGAACCGTTTCAGGCGCAGGAAACTCCATTGCACCGCATCACCAGCATCGCCCAGGATGCGTACATGAGCACGACGGGGGAGACCGCGCGGGCCGCGGTCATGGCGTCCACGGGGGTGGCGCCATGAGCGCGCGCCTGCGCGGGATCGCACAGGAGACCGAACAGATCGTGCTGGCCGGCGCCTATCGCGCGCCCGACGGCCGGGAGGTCCTCCTGGTGTCCGACATCGCGGCCGCACAGGCCGGGACGCGGATGTACGGCCCCGAAGCGGTGCCGGTTGCGCGGACCACCCCTGTGGAGACGGTCGTCGAGGTCACCGGTGAGAGCAGCCTGGAGGCCGCCGGCCGCCTGGCCGACGCCCCGGTCGCGGTGCTGAACTTCGCCTCGGCCCGCAATCCGGGCGGCGGCTATCTGAACGGCGCCCAGGCGCAGGAGGAGGCCCTGTGCCGCGCCTCCGCGCTCTACGCCTGCCAGTTGCGCGCCCGTGCCTTCTACGACCACCACCGTGCCCACCGCGACCCGTTCTACTCAGACCGCGTGATCCACTCCCCGGCCGTTCCGGTCTTCCGTGATGACCGTGGCCGCCTCCTCACGGATCCTTTCCGCGCGGGCTTCCTCACCTCCGCCGCGCCCAACGCGGGCGTGATCCGCCGTACGGCGCCGGAACGCACCGGTGAGCTGCCGGGCGCCCTGGCCGTACGGGCCGAGCGGGTCCTGGAGGTGGCGGCCGCGAACGGCTACCGGCGGCTGGTCCTCGGCGCCTGGGGCTGCGGGGTCTTCCAGAACGACCCTCGGCAGGTCGCGGGGGCCTTCCGGGGGCTGCTGGGCCCCGGCGGACGGTTCGCCCGGACCTTCGAGCACGTGGTGTTCGGGGTCCTGGACCGTACACCGGGATCGGTGGTCCGGGCGGCCTTCACCGAGGCGTTCCAGGAAGTCGCCTGGACGTCTGACGTCTAGGGGGTGTCGTCTGGATCATGCCGGCGTCGCGGGCCCTGGCACGCACTCCTGCAGAGGGGGTGCCCCCAGCCGCGTTGTCGTCACTCGCCGACGTCCCCCAGCCTTCGGCCGGGGGTGCCCCCACCGCTTCGCCCGCCGCGGCAGCGGCTGATCGTCTACGCCTCCTCCGCCTCGCAGCTGCACGCACCAGACCCCGCTCGGCTCGGTCAAGAGGCACAGTTTCTCGCTGCCAATCCAGACGACACCCCCTGGGTCCAGCGGCTCACTTCCAGCCGTAGCGCTCGTGCAGGCGGTTGCGTACGAGGTTGAAGCGGCCCCGGTCCAGCGCGCACGCCTCCCTGCGCATGCCGTCCTCGTGCAGTCGCAGCACGCGGTCCACGTCCACCCAGGAGTCACGCCCCGAGCGGTCCCAGGGGCCGCTGCCGATGGCCACCCACTCGCGGTCGTTGTCGTGCCGCTTGCTCGACAGCTGTACGGCGAGCAGGGTGCCGGGCGCCTCCCGGGCGACGACCAGCACCGGCCGGTCCTTGCCCCGCCCGTCGTTCTCCTCGAAGGGCACCCAGGTCCACACGATCTCACCGGGATCGGGGTCGCCGTCGTGGGCGGGGGAGTATTCGGTGCGCACCCTGCCGACCTCGTGTGGGTCGGCCTCGGTGGTCGCGGTGGGGCCGTAACGGCCGGGGATGTTCTCGTCGTCGGTTAGCGCAGTCACGAGGGCACCCTAAGGGGCCTCAGCCTGCGAGAACAGGCGGGGTACCGGTACGGCGCAGCTCCGCCTCGATCAACTCGGCGGTGACATCGGGGCGTTCGATGTGCGGAAGGTGACCGGCCTGCGGGATCGGCTCGAACCGGCCCTGGGGGAAGGCCTTCGCATAGGCGGCTCCGTAGGCGGGGGTGACGATACGGTCGCTCTCGCCCCAGATCACCAGCACCGGCTGCGGCACGCGCCCAGCTGGCCGCCACCACCTTCCAGAGCGAGCAGGCCTTCGGCACACTGGTGGGCCGGCTGGTCGCACAGGGCCTGGTGGAACGGAGGCCGGGCCAGGGGCGGCGCATCCGGCACCATCTGACCCCGGACGGCGAGCGGATGCTGGCGGCCGGGCACGGGGTGGCCGGCGAGGTGCTCGCCGGATGCTTCGCCGGGCTGTCGGCGGCGGAGCGTTCGACGCTCCTGGAGCTGTTGCGGCGGCTCAACGAGCAGGAGTGAGAACGGAGATGCCCCCGGTCCGGCCGGGGGCACTCCTGTTCCCGCTCGCGGCTACTCGCCGTCCTGCTCCACCGGAACCTTCTGCGCCTTCGGGGCCGTGACCTCGTTGAGAATCGGCGAAGTACCGTTCGGGGCCTGCCCGTTCTGGTTCATCGACGCCAGCAGCTGACGTGCCAGCCCCAGTCCGGTGCCGCCCATCGTGAGCGCCTTGGCGAACATCTCGCCCATACCCTCGGCGCCGTTGAGCAGCACCATGTTGTCGACGTTGCCGAAGGCCGACGCGCCGGCCTTGACGATCTCCGGCCAGTTCTCGGCGAGTTGCTGGGCGACGACCGCCTCCTGGTTCTCGGCGAGGGCGGCGGCGCGGGCCTTGATGGCCTCCGCCTCGGCGAGGCCCTTGGCCTTGGCCGCTTCGGCCTCGGCGAGGCCCTTGGCCTGCGAGGCGGCCGCCTCGGCCTCACCGGTGGCACGGGTCGCGGCGGCGCTCGCCGTTCCCCGGGCCTTCATGGCCTCGGCCTCGGCGCCCGCGGCTGCCTTGACCCGGGTCGCCTCGGCCGCGGCCGCCAACTCCGTCTCCTTCGCCTTGGCCTGGGCCGCCGAGATACGCGCGTCACGCTCGGCCTCGGCCAGCGTGCGCTTCTCGTAGGCCTTGGCGTCGGCCGGCTTGCGGACGTCCGCCTGGAGCTGCTGCTCCCGCCGCTGCGCCTCCAGCTCGGCGACCCTCGTCTCCTGGACGACGACCTCCTGCCGGGCGGCCGCGTCGGCGAGCGGCCCGGCCTGGCGGGACTGGGCCCCGGCCTTGTCCCGCTCGGCCTGGTAGCCGGCCTGGAGGATCTCGCTGTCCCGGGTGGCCTCCGCCATCCGGGCGAACGACGCCTGCTCCGCCTCGGTGGCGAGACGATTCGCCTCCGCCTGCGCGATTCGCGCGTCCCGCTGGACGGCCGCCGCGTGCGGCATCGCCAGGTTCTTGATGTACCCGGTCGGATCCTCGATCTCATGGATCTGCAGGGAGTCGACGATGAGCCCCAGCTTCTCCATCTCCGTGCCACAGGCGGCCCGGGTCTGCCCGGTGAGCTTCTCGCGGTCGCGGATCATGTCCTCGACCGTCAACCCGCCCACGATGGACCGCAGATGACCGGCGAACACGTTGTGCACCCGCTCGGACATCAGCTTCTGCTGGTCCAGGAACCGGCGGCCCGCATTGGCGATCGACACGAAGTCGTCGCCCACCTTGAAGATGACCACGCCCCGCACCTTCAGCGGAATGCCCTGCTGGGTCACGCAGTCCACCGACAACTCGGTCTCGTTCAGGTCCAGAGAGAGCTTGCGCACCGCCTGAACGCCCGGCAGCACCAGCGTGCCGCGCCCCGTGACGATGCGGAATCCCATGCCTTCCTCAAGACCCTCGGTCCGATGCTTCGAACCGGAGATGATGAGCGCCTCGTTCGGCTCGGCGACCCGCCACATCATCTTGAACACACCGATCACCACGAGAACGGCGAGAACCGCCGCCCCCGCCACGACGCCGACAACCATCGGCATACGCCCCCCCCTTTGCATGGTGCCCTTTCGGCACCGAACGAACGGAGTGTGCGCCTGTGCGAGCCCGGGGTGAAGACGCTGACGAACCCTTGTTGCAATCTTGACGCATACGCCCCTCACCTGGGGCTACGTTCGCTCAACTGTCGTAGGCGGGCGTGACGTAGACCGTCCTCGGCGGCAGGTACTCGACCACCATCACGACCGTGCCCGGCTCGATCCGGGCGCCGCCGTCGGCGGGGTACGCGAGGAAGTGCTCGGCACCCCCGCGCACCCGGACGATCACCTCGCCGACGAGTCCGGGCCCGATCGTTCCGGTGACCCGCCCCATGAGCCCGACCATCGACGCATCGTCCATGGTCAGAGGGTACGGGCAGGCCAAGCCACGGGAAAGCCACCCGCCGTCATACAGCAGGGGATTCGGTGATCACTGCCGGGGGCGGCCGGCGCTCGTGCCAGCGCAGCTCGGCCTCCAGCTGGGCGGCGGCGGACACGAGACGGTGTCGGGCGGCACGTCGGTGACGAAGAACGCGACCCGCCCCTTTCAGTCCGTCAACTACACCCACGAGGTACTGGGAGGAACAGTCCGCCCTCCTCAACCTCCCGGTCGTGACCGGCTCCAGCGCCACCGCGGACAAGCAGGCGGCCACCTTCACGGTCGTCGCGGGCCTGGCGGACTCCAACGGCTACTCGTTCCGTGACGCGTCCGGCAACTACCTGCGCCACTGCGACTTCCGGGGCCGGTTCGACGCGAACGACGGCACGACGACGTTCGCGAAGGACGCCACCTTCATCGCCCGCACGGGAACGGCCGGCGGCTCGGTGCCCTTCGAGTGGTACAACTACCCCGGTTACCATCTGCGCCACTACAACTACCAGCTGCGCGTGCAGATCTCGGACGGTACCGACTTGTTCCGCCAGGACAGCTCGTTCATGCGGGTGGCTTCCTGGGCCCGACCCCAGGAAGGGGTCGTGGGTGTCGCCAGGATGCCGTCCGGTGGCGGCCTCGCGCGCGGGCGGTGACAATCGGGCCAGACCACTTCAGGAGAGACGATGGCGAAGATCCTTTTCGTGATGACCGGCGCCGACCGGTGGACACTGGCCGACGGCAGCACGCATCCCACCGGCTTCTGGGCCGAAGAGGCGGTCGTTCCCTACGAGGCGTTCAAGGTCGCCGGTCACGAGATCACCGTGGCCACCCCGGCCGGTGCCGTCCCGCCGGTCGACCCGGCCAGTCTGGCTCCCGAGGCTGCCGGCGGCGTCGAACAGGCCGCGCAGGTGAAGCAGGTGGTGGACAGGGCTCCAGAGTTCCAGGCGCCGGTGGCGCTGGCCGACGTACGCCTTCAGGACTTCGACGCGGTCTATGTCCCCGGCGGCCACGGTCCGATGGAGGACCTGGCCGTGAACGCCGACGCAGGCCGGATCCTCGCCGACGCGGTCGGGGACGGTCTGCCGGTGGGAGTGGTGTGCCACGGCCCGGCCGCGCTCCTCGCCGCCGTCAAGGCGGACGGCACCAACGCCTACGCCGGCTACCGGATCACCGCCTTCACCAACGCCGAGGAGCAGCTGGCCGGCATGGCGGCGGCCGCCAAGTGGCTTCTGCAGGACCGTCTCACCGAGGCCGGGCTGGAGGTCGAGGCAGGCGAGCCGTGGGCTCCGCACGTCGAGATCGACCGCAACGTCGTCACCGGCCAGAACCCGGCCTCCTCCGGCCCGCTCGCCGCCGAACTGCTGAAGAAGCTCGCCTGAAACCGCCCGCGGACCCATGACCCGAGGAGTACATATGTCCAAGCCACCGCTGCCGCCCGAGGCGCAGGAACTGCTGCGCCGTCCCAATCCGGCTGTGATGGCGACGCTGCGCTCCGACGGCGCGCCGGTGTCCACGCCCACCTGGTACCTGTGGGAGGACGGCCGGGCCCTGATCAGCCTGGACAAGGGCCGCGTCCGCCTGAAGCACCTGCGCCGGGACCCCCGCGTCAGCCTCACGGTCCTGGACGGCGACGACTGGTACACACACGTCACCCTCATCGGCCGGGTCGTCGAGATGCACGAGGACGAAGGCCTCGCCGACATCGACCGCCTCGCCACGCACTACACCGGCAAGCCCTACCCGGACCGCGTCCGCCCCCGGGTCAGCGCCTGGATCGGGGTCGAGCGCTGGCACGGCTGGGGCGCACACCGCGACAGCGACCAGGCGTCCGGATGACGGCCGCAGGACAGGCGAAGACTGTCCACGCGTGCCCTGCTCCGGGCCCGGCCCGGTCCGGCGCCCTCGACACCCCGCGGCCGGCCGGGCCGCCGTTGCGGCCTGTCACGGGAAGAGCGGAGACCGGATCGGCGAGGTAGAGGGGCGCGGCCCGCACGTCCCGGTTGCCGGTCGATGTCGTGATGTCCTTGGCGACGCGTTCGCCCGCCGCCACGTCCCGGACGGCGAGGGCGACGGTCGCACCGGCCCCGCCAGGGCGCGGGCCGTCTGGGCCCCGAGGCCGGACGAGGCGCCGGTGACCACCGCATGGCGGCCGGTGAGGTCGATCCCTTCGCCACCTCGGCGGCCGTGCTGGAGAAACCGAAGGCAGTGGTGATGGTGCTCATGCGTGAACTCCTCGCCCTGGACTGAGCCGTGTAGTGAGGAGTGCGGGACGGCGGCCCCGCGCGTTCACGGCGTGAGCATGCCGTCCTGCTCCACCGGGGGCGTGCCGTCGTGCCAGGGCAGGGCCTTGCCGAACCGGACCAGTTCGCCGTAGAGGGCCGGATCGACGTGTTCGGCGAAGACCAGGTCGAGCACGGCTTCGGCGGCCTGGGCCGGCGACTGTGCCTGGCTGTAGTCGCTGAACCACGGGCGCGAGGTCGCGGTGTCGACCATGCCGGGGCACACGGCCGCGATCAGCGTGTCCGTGGCCCTCGAGGCCTTCGGCCACGCCGGGCGCGGGGGCGGCACTCTCCCCTCCGCTCGCCGCGTGTGGCCCGGCACCCGGTGATGCCCCGGTGGGGCATCACCCCGCCGCGGCCTCGCGGGTGCGCTGGTGGTGGCGGCGTGCCTTCATGCGGTTGCCGCAGACGGCCATCGAGCACCAGCGGGCCTTGTTGGTCTTGCTGCGGTCGACGAGGAACAGCCGGCACTCCGGGTTGGCGCACGGCCGCAGCCGGCCCGGCATGGTGTCCTGCAGCGCGCTCCAGGCCAGGACCGCCGTCACCGCCAGCCGGCGCTGCGCGGGGACGTCCAGCTCCCATGCCACCCCCGTGGACGACAACTGCGGGCGTGAGGTGACGTCCGCGAGGAGTGGCGCCAGTGAGGTGGCGGGCCGGGTGCCGGTCACCACGTCCTGCAGGAGATCACGCGCCTGGACGAGAAACCGGCGCTCTTCCTTGCCGCCGCTGCCCCCGTGGGCCCGCTGCCAGGACCTGGCCGCCTCCGCATCGGCCAGCTGGTCCTGGACCGTACCGTTGACCACGGGCGTGCTGTTGAGGAGTTCCAGCAGCATGTCCTGCTGCTCCGGGCCGGTCACCATTGCCGCCGCCTCCTAACCCGATTGATTCGCTTGAAAGGTTACATCAGTGTGCATCGGTCACCTGCTGCCTAACCCCTTGAGGCGCATTGACAGGTTAGGTGAAGAGTGCTCGACTCGGTGGGTAACCAGTCAAGCGCGATAGAAGGGTTAGGGATATGGCCTCCGCAGTTCATCACCGCGCCGCCACCGTCAACGGCCTCGACGTCTTCTACCGGGAGGCCGGCGATCCGCGGGCGCCCGTCGTGGTCCTCCTCCACGGCTTCCCGACCAGCTCGCACATGTTCCGCAACCTGATCCCGGCGCTCGCCGACCGCTACCGTGTGATCGCCCCCGACCACATCGGATTCGGCCAGTCCGCCATGCCGGGTCTCGACGACTTCCCGTACACCTTCGACGCCCTCACCGACGTCACCGCCGGCCTGCTCGATCGGCTGGGGGTCGACCGGTTCGCGATGTATGTGCAGGACTACGGAGCCCCCATCGGCTGGCGCCTCGCGCTCCGGGCCCCGGACCGCGTCACGGCGATCGTCACCCAGAACGGCAACGCCTACGAGGAGGGCTTCGTCAAACCCTTCTGGGACGGCGTCTTCGCCTACGCCGAGAACCCGGGACCGAAGACCGAGGCGCCCATGCGCGGCGCCCTGACCCTGGAGTCCACCCGCTGGCAGTACGTGAACGGAGTCGACGACCCCAGCCTGGTCAGCCCGGACAACTGGGTGCACGACCAAGCGCTGCTGGACCGCCCCGGCAACGACGAGATCCAGCTCAAGCTCTTCCGCGACTACCCCACCAACGTGGATCTCTACCCGAAGGTCCACCGGTACTTCGAGGACTCCCAGGTCCCGCTGCTGGCGGTGTGGGGCGCGAACGACGAGATCTTCGGTCCCGACGGCGCCCGGGCGTTCGCCCAGGACCTGCCCGACGCCGAGATCCACCTCCTCGACTCGGGGCACTTCGCCCTGGAGAGCCACCTGGAGACCATCACCGAGCACATCCGCGACTTCCTCGCCCGCGTGCTCGTCTGACGCGCCGGGTGCCGTGCCGTCAGTGGGACCGGTACAACGGCATCACCTCGTGACACTCTCGGCCGGCCTGCTGAGCACGGCTCGACGCGCGTGATCGGCCCGGAGCTGGTGTGCTGGGGGAGGGGGTTCAGACCGTTCTTGTCGTACCCGCTCCGGGAGAGACGTATGAGCATCTACCGAGTCGCGCAGGTGACCGCCGCGGGCGGGCCGTTCGAGATCGCCGAGCGAGAGGTGCCGCGACCGGGTCCCGGTCATGTGCGGATCGCCGTGGAGGCCTGCGGCGTGTGCCACAGCGACAGCTTCTTCGTGAACGCCGGGGTGCGGGGCATCACGTTCCCGGTGGTGGCCGGGCACGAGATCGCCGGGCGGATCGAGGAAATCGGCGAGGGCATCGAGGACTGGGGCTGGCAAATTGGCGACCGGGTCGCGGTCGGCTGGTTCGGCGGCAGCTGCGGCCACTGCACACCCTGCCGCCAGGGCGACTTCATCGTGTGCGAGAACTTGAAGACGCCAGGCCTGAGCTACGACGGCGGCTTCGGCGAGAAGGTGATCGCGCCGGTCGACGCCCTGGCCCGCATCCCCGAGGGACTGACCTCGGCCGATGCGTCGCCCATGGCCTGCGCGGGCGTGACTACCTTCAACGGGCTCAGGCGCAGCCCGGCGGAGCCCGGTGACCTGGTCGCCGTCGTCGGTCTCGGCGGGCTCGGCCACCTCGGCGTGAAGTACGCGGTGGCCATGGGTTTCGAGACGGTGGCCGTCGCCCGCGGCCCGGAGAAGGCGGACTTCGCCAAGCGACTCGGTGCCCACCACTATGTCGACTCCACGGCCGCGACGCCGGTCGCGGAGGCCCTCCAGTCGCTCGGCGATGCCAAGGTCGTCCTCGCCACCGCGGGTAACTCCCAAGCCATCGCAGCGACCGTCGACGGGCTGGCGCCCCGGGGCGAGCTGGTGGTGATCGGCATTGATCCCGAGCCGCTCGGGATCAGCCCGCTCCAGCTGCTGACGCGGGGGCGGGTGGTCCGCGGCCATCCGTCCGGCACCGCGCAGGACGTACAGGACACCTTGGAGTTCAGCGTCCTGCATGGGATCCGCCCGACGGTCGAGACCGTACCGCTGGAGCAGGCGAACGAGGCCTACCAGAAGATGCTCACCGGCGCCGCGCGGTTCCGCATGGTGCTCACCTACGACTGACCCGCCGGTCACTCGCGTACGGCGCGGGCCGCGAGCAGCGCGATGTCGTCCTCGGAGCCGGTGGCGAGGTGGTCGAGCACGGTGTCGAGGATCTTGTCCAGCGGGTCGGAGGGGCAAAGGGACAGTCCCGTCAGCCGGGCCAGGCCCCGGTCGATGTCCTCGCCGCGCCGCTCCACCAGCCCGTCGGTGTAAAGGAGCAGCACACCCCCGCGCTCCGGGGTGACGCGCTGCTCGTACCGGCCGAGCCCGCTGCCCAGCGGCGGGCCGACCGGCACCGGCACCAGCTCTGTCCCGCCCTCGGGGGTCAGCCAGACCGGCGGCAGATGCCCGGCGCTGGCATAGGTGAGCGTGGCGACGTCCGAGTCGCCGAGCGCGAGGAAGCAGGTGGCCACCCGCTCGAAACCGGAGTCGGCGACCATCCGGTCCGCGTGCTCCAGGATGCGGCCCGGCGAGAGCCCCGCGAGGGCCAGGGCGCGCAGTGTGGAACGGTAGTGGCTCATGGCCACCGCCGCGTCCACGCCATGGCCCATCACATCCCCGATGACCAGCATCGTACGGCCGTCGGGCAGGGCCAGGACGTCGTACCAGTCGCCGCCGATCAACGAGCCGTCGTCGGCGGGACGGTAGCGGGCGGCGGTCTCCACAGCGGCGTGCTGCTGCAGCTGGCCCGGCTCGGCCAGCAGGGCCCGCTGCAACTCCAGGGCCATGGTGTGCTCACGCTCGAAGCGGAGCGCCCGGTCCAGGGCGCGCGCGGCGCGGGCGGCGAGTTCGCGGGCCACGGTGGCGTCCTCGTTCGAGAACGGCCCGGAGTCCCCGGCCCGGGCCAGCAGCAGGCTGCCGAGATTCCGGCCGTCCGAGACCAGCGGCGCGAGGAGCACCGAGTGGACACCGGCGGTCAGACACGCACGGGCCGGCGCCCAGCTCGGGATCAGCGCCCGCCACTGTGCCTTCGTGATCGCGTTGCGCCGCAGGACCCGGCCCGCCGCCAGGTTCCGCCGGGTCCCGGTGCCGCGCGGCCAGCCGACCAGCTCACCGCGCGCGTCCAGCGCCGCGAGACCGGTGACCAGCCCCGGGCGGGTCGCGTACGCGGCGAGCCGGGTGGGCGCCCGCCGCGCCGACGCCGTGTCCGGCGGACTGAGCTCGACGCCGGCCGCGTCCGCCAGTTCCGGTACGACGAACTCCGCCAGCTCCCGGCAGGTCCCGGCGACGTCGGTGCCGGTGCCGATCCGGGACGCGGCCGCGTCCAGCAACGCGAGCCGCCGATGGGCGCGCTCCAGCTCGTACACGTACTGCTGCGGCTCACTGATCTCCAGGCCCACCCCGGCGACGCCCACGACCTTGCCGGTGCTGTCCACCAGCCGGTGGTACACACACCGCCACTCCCGCACCTGGTACGGCGAGTCCACCCAGGTCCGCCCGGTGACGATGGTCTCGCGCGGCCGCCCGTCGCGCAGGATGTCCCGCAGCGGCCGCTCCGACCTCTGGATGTGCGGCAGCACCTCGTGCAAGGTGTGCCCGAGGTACGCGGCGGCGGGCAGGCCGGTCATCCGGGCCATGTGCGGGTTGACGTACAGATAGCGCAGATCGGTGTCGAGGACCGCGAAACCGACGGCCGAGTCCTCGACGATGCCGCGCAGCAGATCGAGGTAGCCGATACCGAGGGCCGGTGCGCCCGATGCGGCCGGTCGTCGTGAGGAGGTGTCCCTGTCCACCCGGTCCTCCTCGCCTGCCCCCGCCCACGGCCGCCCTCATCCTCCATCAGGTCCCGGTACAGCGCATCCCGGGACGGCACCGCAGCGCACCCCGGACCCGCTCCCGCTCACATCGCCCGAAGCCGGCCTGTGCGGTGGCCTTAACCCCCGTTGATCAGGAGCGGTGACGCCCACGTAATCACCTGCCCATACGGTCGAGGCCGGATGGAAGAGGCGGACCAGCAGGAACAGGGGGCGCCCGTGGCCGCGCCGGACTCGCGCAGCACCTACACCGGCAAGGTGCGGACGGTCTGCTCGTACTGCGGGGTCGGCTGCGGCATGGTCCTGGACGTCGGCAGGGGCCCGGACGGCCGGCGTACCGTACTCAGGGTCTCCGGCGACAAGGAGCACCCGGCGAACTTCGGGCGGCTCTGCACCAAGGGCGCCACCACCGCCGACATGCTCGCCGCGCCCGGCCGTCTGACCACCGCCCTGCTACGGCCCGAGCGGGGCGATGAGGCTGTCGCCACGGCGGTGGACACGGCGGTCGCCGAGACCGCGCGACGGCTGCGCGCGATCATCGACGAGCACGGACCGGACGCGGTCGCCCTCTATGTCTCCGGCCAGATGAGCCTGGAGGCCCAGTACCTCGCGAACAAGCTCACCAAGGGCTATCTGCGCACCAACAACATCGAGTCCAACTCCCGGCTGTGCATGGCCGGCGCCGGCACCGGCTACAAGCTGTCCCTCGGCGCCGACGGCCCGCCGGGTTCGTACGAGGACCTCGACAAGGCGGACGTCTTCCTGGTCATCGGCTCCAACATGGCCGACTGCCACCCCGTCCTCTTCCTGCGCCTGATGGACCGGGTGAAGGCGGGCGCGAAGCTGATCGTCGTCGATCCGCGCCGCACCGCCACCGCCGAGAAGGCCGACCTCTTCCTCCAGGTGAAGCCCGGAACCGACCTTGCCCTGCTCAACGGCCTGCTCCACAACCTGCACGACAACGGGCACACCGATCCCGGGTTCATCGCCGCGTACACCGAAGGCTGGGAGGCGATGCCGGAGTTCCTCGCCGACTACCCGCCCGCCACCGTGGCCGCGATCACCGGCGTCCCCGAGGCCGACCTGCGCGCGGCCGCCCGGCTGATCGGCGAGGCGGGGGAGTGGACCAGCTGCTGGACCATGGGCCTCAACCAGTCCACCCACGGCACCTGGAACACCAACGCCCTGGTCAACCTGCACCTCGCCACCGGCAGGATCTGCCGTCCCGGCAGCGGCCCCTTCTCCCTCACCGGCCAGCCCAACGCCATGGGAGGGCGGGAGATGGGGTACATGGGACCGGGCCTGCCGGGCCAGCGGTCGGTCCTGGTCGACGCCGACCGGGCCTTCGCCGAGGAAGTGTGGGGGCTGAACCCCGGCACGATCCGCGCCGACGGGGTCGGCGGGGGAACCGTCGAGATGTTCCAGAAGATGGCCGGCGGCGAGATCAGGGCCTGCTGGATCATCTGCACCAACCCGGTCGCCTCCGTCGCCAACCGCAGAACCGTCATCGAGGGCCTGGAGGCCGCCGAGTTCGTCGTCACCCAGGACGTCTTCACCGACACCGAGACCAACGCCTACGCCGACGTCGTCCTGCCCGCCGCCCTGTGGACCGAGACCGAGGGCGTCCTCGTCAACAGCGAGCGCAACCTCACCCTCGCCCGCCCCGCCGCCGACCCGCCCGGCGAGGCCACCGCCGACTGGCGGCTGATCGCCGCCGTCGCCCGCGCGATGGGCTTCGAGGACGGCTTCCGCTACGACAGCGCGGAGCAGATCTTCGAGGAGATCAAGCGCTTCCACAACCCGCGGACCGGCTACGACCTGCGCGGAGTCAGCTACGACCGGTTGCGCGCCACTCCCGTCCAGTGGCCCGCCGCCACCGCCGACGGCCCCGGCCGCAACCCCGTCCGGTACGTCGACCCCGACGGCAGCCTGACCTTCGCCACCGCCTCCGGCCGCGCGGTCTTCCACGCCCGCCCGCACCTGGACCCCGCCGAGATGCCGGACGACGACCACCCGTTCGTCCTGAACACCGGCCGCCTCCAGCACCAGTGGCACACCCTCACCAAGACCGCGAAGGTCGCCAAGCTCAACAAGCTCAACCCCGGCCCGTTCGTCGAGGTCCACCCCGAGGACGCGGCCGCGCTCGGCCTCGCCGAGGGCGACTCCGTCGAGGTCGCCTCCCGGCGCGGCCGGGCCGTACTGCCCGCCGTCGTCACGGACCGGGTGCTGCCCGGCTCCTGCTTCGCGCCCTTCCACTGGAACGACCTGTTCGGCGAGTACCTCAGTGTCAACGCGGTGACCAGCGACGCGGTCGATCCCCTGTCCTTCCAACCCGAGTTGAAGGTGTGCGCGGTGTCGCTGACCAAGGTGTCCACACCGGTGAGCGTGCAGATGCCGGGTATCGAGGCTGCCCCGGCCGTGCTGCCCGCTGCCGCTGCCGCTGCCGCTGCCGCTGCCGCTGCCGCTGCCGCTGCCGCTGCCGCTGCCGCTGCCGCTGCCGCTGCCGCTGCCGCTGCTGCTGCCGCCTCCGTCTTCGGCCTCGACCCCGCCCCGCCGCCGGTCCTCACCGAACGCGAACGGCACTACCTGGTCGGCTTCCTCGGCGGCATCCCGGCCGGTGCCCCCGGCGTCCCCGTCCTGCCCCCGGACGCGCCCTTCAGCCCCGAACACGCCCTGTGGGTCAACGGCACCCTCGCCGGCATGTACTCCCGCAGCTCCGCGACCCCGGACACGGCACCGGCTCCGGGCCGGCAGGTGGTGGTCCTCTGGGCCTCGCAGACCGGCAACGCCGAGGACTTCGCCGTCACCACCGCCGAGCGCCTCACCGCGGGCGGCCACGTGGCCTTTCTGGCCGCCATGGACGAGGCCGACCCGGCCGCCCTGCCCGCGGGCGCCGACCTGCTGCTGATCACCAGCACCTTCGGCGACGGCGACGCCCCCGACAACGGCGCCGGCTTCTGGGACGGCCTCGCCGCCCTCGACGCCGGGCGGCTCTCCGGCCGCCGGTACGCCGTCCTGGCCTTCGGTGACTCCAGCTACGACGACTTCTGTGGGCACGGGCGGCGCCTGGACCGCCGTATGGACGAACTCGGTGCGGTCCGGCTCGCCCCGCGCACCGACTGCGAACCCGACTACGGGACACAGGCGGAGGCCTGGCTGGACCGGGTGCTGACCGCCCTCAAGGACGGGTCTGCCGCTGCCGCCCCCGCGCCCGCCCGTCCCCGGCGCCCCGCCCTCACCACCGCCCGGCTCGTCGGCAACCAGCTGCTCAGCCTGCCCGGCGCCGGGAAGGAGGTCCGCCGCTTCACCTTCGACACCCGTGACAGCGAGACCCCGCTGGTCTACGAGGTTGGCGACGCGCTCGCGGTCCACCCTCTCAACTCCCGTGCTCTGGTGGAGGAATGGCTGACCGTCACCGGCCTGGACGGGGCGACCGGCGTGGAAGTCGACGGAGTCGGTGAAGTCCCTCTCTCCGAAGCCCTCCTGCGGCACCTGGACATCACCAGGGTCACCCCCGACCTGCTTCGCCTCGCCACCGAACGCACCCGTGACCCCCGCGAGTTGCGTAAACTGCTGCGCCCCGACAACAAGGACGAGCTGGCCAAGTGGTCCTGGGGGCGGCAAGCGGTCGACGTCGCCGCCGAGTTCGGGATCCGCGCCGATGCCGGGGAGTGGGCGGGCGTCCTCGGCAGACTGCAACCGCGCCTGTACTCCATATCGTCCAGTCCGCTCACCGACCCCCACCTGGTCTCGCTCACCGTCTCCGTCGTCCGCTACGAGAACGCGCACGGCAGACCCCGGCAGGGCGTCTGCTCCCCGTTCCTCGCCGACGCCGAGACCGGCACCCCGGTCCCGGTGCACGTCCGTCGCTCCCCGCACTTCCGCCCGCCCGCCGACCCTGCGACGCCCATGGTGATGGTCGGCCCCGGCACCGGTGTGGCGCCCTTCCTCGGCTTCCTCCACGAGCGCCGCGCCCGTGGCCACCACCGGGCACCAAACTGGCTGTTCTTCGGCGAACAGCACCGGGCCACCGGCTTCTACTACGAGGAGGAGCTCGCCGCCCTGCTCGCCGAGGGCACCCTGAGCCGCCTCGACACCGCCTTCTCTCGCGACCAGCGGGCCAAGGTCTACGTCCAGGACCGGATGCGCGAACACGGCCCGCTGCTGTGGTCCTGGCTCCAGGACGGTGCCCACTTCTATGTCTGCGGCGACGCCTCCCGGATGGCCAAGGACGTCGACCGCGCCCTGAAGGACATCGCCACCGTGCACGGCGCACTGACCGAGGACGAGGCGACGGCATACCTCAAACAGCTGGCCACGGACCGGCGTTACGTCCGGGACGTCTACTGATTCGCCATCAACTGCCGCATGGTGGGGGCAAGTTGCAGCCGGAACCGGCCGTTTCGGTGGTGTCCAGGCCGAGCCGCCGGGCCGCGTGCAGCCGGGCCGTTAGCGGGGCGTCGGCGTCCAGGACCGTCTCGACCAGCGCCGGATCGTCCACCGGCGGCGCCGGGGCCCGGCCCCCGGGTGAGGTCGAGCACGGACCGTACGGCCGCCGAGGCCCGCTCCAGGATCACCGCGTCGACCATGCTCGGCCCGTCCGACCCGGTCCGCTCCAGCCAGAGTGCCGGCGGCCCACCCGGCACCAGCGGCGCACACGGCCGGCCGGGATCGGGCGCGCCCGCGCTGTCCCGACGCCGTCCGTCCGGCTCCACCCGCAGCCGGACCCGCCGCTCCTCGTCGGCCAGCCGTCGAGCACACAGACCCCGACGGACGCCCGCGAGACCGTCGCCGACCTGCTGGGACTGGCGACCTCGGCCGTACGGGTCCATGTGGTGCGCGGCGGCTCGTTCGGCCGCCGGCTCAACTTCGACGCGGCGATCGAGGCGGCGCTCGTCTCCAAGGCGGCCCGCAGGCCCCCAAGTACGGCTGCGGGGTGGGCGTCTGCCGCGCCTGCACCAGTCACCTCGACGGCGAGGAGATCCAGCCGTGCGTGGTCCCGGTCGCCGACTGCGCGGACCGCAAGGTCACCACCCGCTCGTCGACGTCAAGGTCGACGGACGGCGCAAGCACAAGGTGGCGCTACGGCATCTGTCCTGGGCCGAAGTCACCCAACAGGCGCAGATGCTGATCCGGCACGAGGGCGTCGGCAACAAGGCGCATGCCTGGCTCCTCCAGGAGTTGCTGCACTACCTCCAGCACGAGAACTCCGGCTGCCACGGGTTCCAGAACATGGGCCCCGCCTGGGTTCCGGTACGAAACGGCATCGACGACGAGACCCTGTGCCAGGGAGACCCGCGGGCCCTCGACGTGGTCGAGAGCTGGGAGCGGCTCATCCGGCAGGTCTGCCTGGGCCTGGGCGGCGAACTGGGGCAGAAGGTGCTCCCGGTCCGGGGCTCGAAGAGCGGCAGGGATCCCCGGGAGCGCCGGAGCCTCCTCGCCGACCAACTGTGCCTCCAGGGCCGGCTCCAGGCCGAACTGCGCATCGAGGGAACGCCCGGGGTGCTCGCGGTCGTCGCCGATCTGCGCACCGGAAGACTCCGTACGTCCATGGACGTCCCGGCCCCCGAGCAGGGCTACCCCCTGAGCTGGGCCAAGCGGCTGGTGCGGTCCCTGGCGGAGGCGCCGGCCGATCTGCATGTCGAGACCCTGATGGAGGGCGACACGGCCGGCCCGCGCGGCACGCTCGAACGGCTGCGGCCCGAGCCCGCCGACCTGCTGCCGAAGGCGGACGGTGCCCGGATCACCGGCTTCCGGCTCTCCCTCATCAAGGGCATGGGCAGCGGCCGGGGCAATGCCGAGACCGGGTTCATCCGCAGTGTCGACGACGCCGTGCAGCGGTTCTACGGCACCGTGGCGGTCCAGCTCGACCGGGCGACGGCCCGACGGGTCCCGGCGAGTCAGCCGGTGCCCGTGGGCTGACGTCCGCTCAGGGTGCCAGCAGTCGTCGCAGCCAGTCGATATGGGCGGTCCTCGCCGACTGGGACAGGGCGGCCTGTGGGGCGGAGCCGTCGAAGCCGTGGAAGCCGCCGGGCCAGACGTGGAGTTCGGTGACACCGCCCGACTGCCAGATGCGGGAGGCGAAGGCGACGGCCTCGTCGCGGAAGGTCTCGGCGGAGCCGACGTCGAGGAAGGCCGGGGGAAGGCCGGTGAGGTCGGCGGCGCGGGCCGGGGCCGCGTAGGGGGAGACGTCGGGACCGCCCCGGGCCTCGCCGAGCAGGGCGGTCCAGTCGGTCTCGTTGGCCGTGTGGCCCCAGACGCCGAGGCCCTTCATCTGGTGGCTGGAGGGGGTGTCGTTGCGGTCGTCGAGCATCGGGCACATCAGCATCTGGCCGATGACCGACGGGCCCTGACGGCCTCTCAGGAGGAGAGCCAGGGCGGCGGTGGGGCCGCCGCCCGTGCTCGCCCCGGCGAGCGCGATCGGCTCGGGGTCGCCGCCGACCTCCGAAGCTTGACTTGGAGTGCGCTCCAAGTCCTAGCGTCGGCAAAGCAGGAGACCATCCGGGCGGAACGGAGAACGGCCATGCGCGTGGGCGTGCACATCAACCGGTTCAACCATCCCGAGGGCGGCCCTGCCCTGGGCGCCGAACTCGCCGCCGCCGGTGCCGCGGCCGAGGCGGCGGGTGTCAGCTGGGTCTCGGTGATGGACCACTACTTCCAGATGGAGTTCAACGGCGGCGCCGAGGACGCCATGTTGGAGGCCTACACCACCCTCGGCTACCTCGCCGGCCGCACCTCCACCGTCCAGCTCGGCGCCCTGGTGACCGGGGTGACCTACCGCCACCCCGGACTCCTGGCCAAGATCGCCACCACTCTCGACGTGGTGTCGGGCGGCCGGGCCACGCTGGGCATCGGGGCCGCCTGGTACGACCGTGAGCACCACGGTCTCGGCGTGCCGTACCCGCCGCTCGCCGAGCGCTTCGAGCGGCTGGAGGAGACCCTGCGGATCTGCCTGCAGATGTGGGACCCGGAGAACAACGGCCCCTTCGAGGGCAGGTACTACCGCCTCGCCGAGACGCTGTGCGTACCGGCGCCGGTCAGCTCGCCGCACCCGGAGATCATGATCGGCGGCGGGGGAGAGAAGAAGACCCTGCGCCTGGTCGCCCAGTACGCGGACGCCTGCAATCTGATCCCCTCCTCGCCGGAGGAACTGCGCCACAAGCTGGAGGTGCTGCGCGGGCACTGTGACACCGTCGGGCGCGACTACGACACCATCCGCAAGACCATCGCGTACGGCGCCGAGCCTGCCACCGAGGGCGACCTGGACGCCTTCACCCGGGACATCGAGGGGTACGCCAAGCACGGTGTCGACACCGTCATCCTGTCGCCCCGCCTGGGCGAGACCTCGGGGTGGATGGAGAGCTTCGCGGCCCCGGCCGTCGAACGGCTCGCCGCGATCGACTGAGGCGCGAAGGGGCCGGGGCTCTGTGCGTCCCGGCCCCTTCCGTCAGGCAGTGCCTCAGGCGGCGACGCCCACGTTGCCGTGCAGACGCGCGACGACCTCGGTCAGCTGGGCGGCGACCTCGGAGTCGTCGGCCGGGTGGGTCTCGGCGAAGCGGGTCACCGAACCGGGGATCGCCAGCTTGATGTCCTCGATCACCTTGCCACCGGCGATGCCGACGGCCTTGCGGGCCTCGTCCTGCGCCCACACGCCGCCGTACTGGCCGAAGGCGGTGCCGACGACGGCGACCGGCTTGCCGCCGAAGGCGCTGGCGCCGTACGGGCGGGACAGCCAGTCGATGGCGTTCTTCAGGACGGCCGGGATGGTGCCGTTGTACTCGGGGGAGAAGAGCAGGAACGCGTCGGCGGCCTGGGCGGTCGCGCGCAGCTTCGCGGCGGCGGCCGGGACGCTGCCCTCGACGTCGATGTCCTCGTTGTAGAACGGGATGTCGGCGAGGCCCTCGAAGACCTCGACCTCGGCACCCTCGGGGGCGAGCTTGACGGCCGCCTCGGCGAGCTGGCGGTTGTGCGAACCGGCGCGGAGGCTGCCGACGAGCGCAAGGATGCGGACAGACATGGGGGAAACTCCAAGGGGACAGAAACACTGCGGTTGCGGATCCGGACCAAGGTCCGGTTAATTTCTAACACCTGAAACGGACCGCGGTCCAGTTCTGTTCCCGATGCTTTACGCTGTCTTCATGTCCAGCGTCCTGCCGCCCTTCCCGCAGCCCCAGGAGCCCTTCGACACACCACAATTGCTCGATGTGGGGCCCGCCCCGGAAGAGCCGTGCCTGCGCGCCGACGCCGCCCGCAACCGTGCCCGGCTGCTGGAAGCCGCCGCCCGGCTGATCGCCGAGCACGGAGTGGCCGGCGTCACCATGGAGGCGGTGGCCGCGGCGGCCGAGGTGGGGAAGGGTACGGTATTCCGCCGCTTCGGAGACCGTACCGGACTGCTGATGGCGCTGCTCGACCATTCCTCCCGCCGGCTCCAGGCCGACTTCCTCGGCGGGCCGCCGCCGCTTGGCCCCGGAGCCCCGCCGGTCGAGCGGCTGCGGGCGTTCGGCGTCGCGGTGCTGTACCGCGCGGCCGAGCAGCTCGACCTGCAACTGGCCGCCCAGCCCGAATCCACCCGGCGTTACGCCCACCCCTCGATGCAGGCGCTGCGCACCCATGTCAGCATGCTGCTGCGACAGATTCAGCCGGACGCGGACTGCGAACTGCTCGCCCACACACTGCTGGGGTATCTCGACCCCGCCCTGATCCACCATCTGACCAGGCAGTGCGGGATGCCGATGGAGCGCCTGGAGGCCGGCTGGGTCGACCTGGTCGCCCGGGTCACGCGGACGGAGTCGCCCCGCTGACACCCGCCCCGCTGACGTCCGTGCCGTCGGCGGCGAACATGTCGACCAGGCCCTGCGGCGCGTCGGCCCGGAACAGCCTGGCGCCGCTCTCCGCGGACTCCGCCGCGGACCTCTCGGCGCGGGCGAACATCCGCTCCTCGTGGGCGGCCAGGGCGGCCTCGGTGTCGCCGGGGTGCGCGACCAGCGCCAGGCCCAGGTCGGCGCCGTCGTGGCGGGGGCACTTCGTCCAACGGTGAACCACCTCGCCCCGCCGGTCCCCCCCTCCCCGGCCTTCTGCCAAGATGCCGTACGTCATGGTGCAGATACCGAATACGCCCTCGGCAGCGTCGCCGACTCCGCGCTCGGTCCCCACGAGCGCCGATGTGGCCCGCCTGGCCGGCGTCTCCCGCGCGACCGTCTCCTACGTCCTCAACAACACCAGTGCCGTACGGATCAGTGAGCCCACCCGCCGCCGGGTCCACCAGGCCGCGAAGGAACTCGGGTACGTGCCCCACGCGGCCGCCCGCAGTCTGCGCGCCGGCCACAGCCGTATGGTCCTGATGCCCGCCCCGGCCATCCCGATGGGCCCGCTGTACGGCGAGTTCATCACCGACCTCCAGTGGGCCCTCGGCCGTCTCGACTACACGGTCGTCCAGTACGGCACCGCGGGCCTGCGCGGTGACGAAGCCGCCCGCGCCTGGGCCGAGTTGAGACCGGTCGCCGTGCTGGTCCCGGGCGCCGGACTCGGCGCCGAGGGCGTCGCCGTCCTCAAACGGGCCGGCGCCCGCGCCGTGGTCACCCTCGGCCCCGAGCGGGTCGACGGCGCGCACGCCCTGTTGATGGACCATGACGCCGTCGGCCGCTGCGCCGGTGCCCACCTGTACGCCCGCGGCCGGCGCCGCATCGGCGTGGTCGTCCCCGAGGAGACCGGCCTGGACACCTACTCCCGGCCCCGCCTCGAAGGCGTCCGCCAGGCCCTGCACGGCACCGACGCCACGGTGACCGGGCTGCCGCTCGGCTACACGGAAGAATCGGCGGCCGAACTCGCCTCGCGTTGGCGGGAGTTGCAGATCGACGCGGTGTTCGCGTACAGCGACGAGTACGCGATGCTGTTAATGCGCGCCCTCCAGGACGAGGGCGTGCGCATCCCCGAGGACACCGCCGTGGTCGGCGCGGACGACCTGCTGCTCGGCCGGCTGCTGCGGCCCCGGCTTTCCACGATCCACATCGACCTGCCCTCCGGCCGTGACCTCGCCGAACTGGTCGACCGCGTGGTGCGCGACCCGGGCGGCGCACCGGAGACGCGCACGGTGCTGGGCGCCTCGATGGTGCGGCGCGAGTCCAGCTGATGGGTCACCCTGGTCGGGGCGGTGCTTTCCGGAGCCCCTGACCAGTACCGCGGCACTAGGATGTTGCGCGCTCAACAAAAACGGCTCACGGGCGCCGTGGGCCGCGCAACCCCGGTGATCGATCGGAGAGCCGTCATGCCGCTGCTCGACCCGAAGACCTGGCAGGCGAGTGCCCTGTCCGGCCCCCAGTACGCCGTCACCGAGCCCGCCACCGGCGACACGCTCGGCGCGGTCACCCTGGCCGCCCCCGCGGACGTCTCCCCTGCCGCCACGGCCGCCCTCGCCGCGCAGCGCGACTGGGCCCGCGCACCGCACTTCGTGCGGGCCCGAGTCCTGCGCCGTGCGGGCGACTTGTTCACGGAGCACGCCGACGAACTGCGCGAGTGGATCGTCCGCGAGTCCGGCTCCATACCCGGCAAGGCGGACTTCGAACTGCACGTCGCCGCCCAGGAGTGCTACGAGGCCGCCGCCCTCGCCTCCCGCCCGGCGGGCCAGGTCCTGCCGAGCGAGGGGCCCCGGCTGTCGTACACCCGCCGGGTCCCGGTCGGTGTGGCCGGGGTGATCGCACCGTTCAACGCGCCGCTGATCCTGTCCATCCGGTCGGTCGCGCCCGCCCTCGCGCTGGGCAACGGGGTGGTCCTGAAGCCGGACCCGCGCACCGCCGTCTGTGGCGGGCTCGCCCTCGCCGCGGTGTTCGCCGAGGCCGGGCTGCCCGAAGGGCTGCTGCAGGTGCTGCCCGGCGGGGCCGACGCCGGCGCGGCGCTGGTCGAGGACCCGCGGGTGCCGGTCATCTCCTTCACCGGATCGACGGCGGCCGGCCGCGCGGTCGGCGAGGCCGCGGGCCGCCATCTCAAGCGCGCCCACCTCGAACTCGGCGGCAACTCCGCCCTGATCGTCCTCGAGGACGCCGACCTTGACGCGGTGATCTCCACGGCCGCCTGGGGATCCTTCTTCCACCAGGGCCAGATCTGCATGACCACCGGACGGCACCTGGTCCACCGTTCCCTGGTCGACGAGTACGTCGAACGCCTCGCCGCCAAGGCCGACTCCCTCGCCGTAGGCGACCCGCACCGCGAGCAGGTCCACCTCGGCCCGATCATCGACGCCGGGCAGCTCGCCAAGATCCACGCCCTGGTGGAGTCGAGCACCGCCCACGGCGCGAAACTCGCGGCCGGCGGTACCCACGAGAACCTCTTCTACCGGCCCACGGTCATCAGCGGCGTCGACGAGCGGACCCCCGCCTACGCCGAGGAGGTCTTCGGACCGGTCGCGCCCGTCCGCGCCTTCGCCGACGCCGACGAGGCCGCCGCCCTGGCGGCGGACAGCTCCTACGGCCTGTCTCTCGGCATCGTCACCCGGGACGCGGCACGCGGCCTGGACCTCGCCGAACGCATCCCGACCGGCATCGTC
This sequence comes from Streptomyces sp. NPDC005866, assembly GCF_040629895.1. Taxonomy (NCBI): domain Bacteria; kingdom Bacillati; phylum Actinomycetota; class Actinomycetes; order Kitasatosporales; family Streptomycetaceae; genus Streptomyces; species Streptomyces sp. NPDC005866. Next base: position 68,269 of record NZ_JBEXWP010000016.1, on the reverse strand, counting down.
CACATCAACGACCAGACCGTGAACGACGAGGCCGTGGCCCCCTTCGGCGGAGTCGCCGCCTCCGGCACCGGGGCGCGGTTCGGCGGCGAGTCCAACCTGGAGGCGTTCACGGACGTGCGGTGGACGACCGTGCGCGGGGACGTGGCGCCGTACCCTTTCTGAGCCGAGTAGACCGAGTAAAGCGAGCTAAAAGGTATAGCCGCAGTCAGAGGGCCTGACTGCGGCTATGCGGTGTTACTCAGGCGGTGGCTTGTCACCCGGGTGGTAGGCCGTCACTCGCCCTGCGCGCCGCCCTGCTGCGCGGCGACGCTCTTGCGCACCTCGTCCATGTCCAGCTTGCGGGCCTGGCCGATGACGTCCGTCAGGGCGGCCTCCGGGAGCGCGCCCGGCTGGGCGAAGACGGCGACCTGGTCGCGGACGATCATCAGGGTCGGGATCGACTGGATGTCGAAGGCCGCGGCCAGCTCCGGCTGCGCCTCGGTGTCGACCTTGGCGAACACCAGGTCCGGGTTGTCCTGCGCGGCCTTCTCGTAGACCGGGGCGAACATACGGCACGGGCCGCACCAGGCCGCCCAGAAGTCGATGAGAACGAACTCGTTCTCGCTGACCATCTGGTCGAAGTTCTCCTTGGTGAGTTCCACGGTGCTGCTCATGCGTGTTCCGCCTTCCTGATGTGGGGGGCGCCCCGCTCCGGGACGAACCGTCCGCACAACACGTCCGCCGGGGTGGGTATTCCGGCCAGGTACCCGTGTGGCCCCGGCGCACGCCACCCGTAAGACTGACCCCATGACGGAAACGGAATCCATCGCTTACGACGTCGTGGTGCTCGGGGCCGGGCCCGTGGGGGAGAACGTCGCCGGCCGCACCCGTGCGGCCGGCCTCACCACCGCGGTCGTGGAGAGCGAACTCGTCGGCGGCGAATGCTCGTACTGGGCGTGCATGCCCAGCAAGGCCCTGCTGCGCCCGGTCATCGCCCAGGCCGACGCCCGCCGCCTGCCCGGTCTCAGCCAGGCGGTCCAGGGCCCTCTCGACACCCCCGCGGTCCTCGCCCGCCGCAACGAGTTCACCTCGCACTGGAAGGACGACGGCCAGGTCGCCTGGCTCGAGGGCATCGGTGCCGACCTGTACCGCGGCCACGGCCGCCTCGCCGGACCCCGCACGGTCACCGTGACCGGCCCCGACGGCACCCTCACCACCCTCACCGCCCGGCACGCGGTCGCCGTCGCCACCGGCACCCGCGCCCAGCTGCCCGCCCTGCCCGGACTCGCCGAGGTCAAGCCCTGGACCAGCCGTGAGGCCACCAGCGCCCAGGAGACGCCCGGCCGGCTGATCGTCGTCGGCGGCGGTGTCGTCGCCACCGAGATGGCCACCGCCTGGCAGGCCCTCGGCTCCCGGGTCACCCTCCTGGTCCGCGGTAAGGGCCTGCTCAACCGTATGGAGCCGTTCGCCGGTGAACTCGTCGCCGAGGCGCTCAAGGAGGCCGGCGTCGACGTCCGCACCGGCACCTCCGTCGAGTCGGTGACCCGCGAGAACGGCACGGTCGTGGCCGTGACCGACGCCGGTGACCGCATCGAGGCCGACGAGGTCCTCTTCGCCACCGGGCGCGTCCCGCACACCGACGACATCGGCCTGGACACCGTCGGTCTGGAACCGGGCTCCTGGCTCACCGTCGACGACAGCCTGATGGTCGAGGGCACCGACTGGCTCTACGCCGTAGGGGACGTCAACCACCGGGCGCTCCTCACCCACCAGGGCAAGTACCAGGCCCGGATCGCGGGCGACACCATCGCCGCCCGCGCCTCGGACACGCCCCTCCTGGACGGCCCCTGGGGCGCGCACGCTGCCACCGCCGACCATCACGCCGTACCGCAGGTCGTCTTCACCGACCCGGAGGCGGCGGCGGTCGGCCTCTCCCTCGCCGAGGCGGAGCAGGCCGGCTACCGGGTGCGGGCCGTCGACGTCGAGTTCTCCTCGGTCGCCGGGGCGGGCCTGTACGCCGACGGCTACAAGGGCCGCGCCCGCATGGTCGTGGACGTGGAGGCGGAGATCCTGCGCGGGGTGACGTTCGTCGGCCCCGGCGTCGGGGAGCTGATCCACTCGGCGACGGTCGCCGTCGCCGGGCAGGTGCCGATCAGCCGGCTGTGGCATGCGGTGCCGTCTTATCCGACTCTGAGTGAGGTGTGGCTGCGGCTGCTGGAGGAGTACCGGGGGTGACGGCCGACGGCCCCTCCCCTCTCCGGGGCGCTCCCGAACGGGGCGCGGTCCTGGTCAGGGCAACGTGAAGCCCAGTTCCTCCGCCGCCCTCGTCGGCGTCGGCTCGGCCCAGCGCTGTGCCATCGCCTCGTTCGACGACAGTGAGCGGAGTTCGGCACGGTCCAGGTAGAGCGTGCCGTCGAGGTGGTCGGTCTCGTGCTGGACGATCCGGGCCGGCCACCCCGTGAACACCTCGTCGACCGCGCTGCCGCGCTCGTCCTGACCGCGCAGTCGTACCTCGGCGTGCCGGGCCACCACCGCCTGATAGCCCGGCACGCTCAGGCAGCCCTCGAAGAAGGCGGCGCGGGCCCCGCCGACGGGCTCGTAGACCGGGTTGACCAGCACCCGGAACGGCTGCGGGACCCGGCCCCGGGCGACCGCCACCTCCGCCGGCACCGGTGCCGGATCCTCGATCACCGCGATCCGCAGCGGGATGCCGACCTGGGGCGCGGCCAGGCCCACGCCCGGTGCCGCGTGCATGGTGCCGCGCAGCGCCCCCACGAACCGGGCCAGCAACTCCGGGCCCAACTGGCCGTCGTACGGCTCGGTTCCGCGCCGCAAAACCGGGTCGCCGGCCGCGACGATGGGCAACGGGCCGCCGACGGCGAGGAGTTCCTCGACCCGCTCGGCAAGCGGTGCGCGATCACTGGGAGATGCCATCGCGCCAGCATGCCATGACGGAGAGTGTGACACGGGTCACTCTACTCACCGGGAACTTGCTCCCACCCCACCGCGGCCGGCCTCGCCGTCCGGGGCGCGGCCGCGGGCACCCTGGTGTCGGCGATGCCCTCGGCGAACTCGGCGGTCACCCTGTTCCTGATCCTGCACGCGGCCACGCCGTCGTGACCGCCGTACGACAGTGAACGCCGCTCACTCCTCCGGGAAGTCCCCGGCCAGCGCCGAGGCGAGGCGCAGATGAGGCTCCGCCTCCTCGTGCCGGGCCTGCCGCTGGAGGGTGCGAGCCAGCATCAGCCGGGCGTAGTGCTCCACCGGGTCGCGCTCGACGATCTCGCGCAACTCGGTCTCGGCGCGGCGCAGTTGAGCCGAGTGGTAGTAGGCGCGCGCCAGCAGCAGCCGGGGTCCGGTCTGCTCCGGCACCTCCTCGACCAGCCCGGCCAGCACCCGCGCGGCGCCCGCGTAGTCCTTGGCGTCGAAGAACAGCTGGGCGCGGTCCCAGCGTTCGGCGAGGGTTCCCTGGTCGTAGTACGTGGTGTCCACTCGTGACCTCCTTCGGCGCCGTCAACCGAGGGATGTAGTTGAATATTCCACTACCCCGTGGGTGATGGTTTGGCGGTGCCGGTACGGGCTACGCGGCCGGTGCACAGAGATGTGCCGAGCCACCGAGGAAGGGGAACGCCATGAGCCACGAACCTCCCGGCCGAACTCGGCAGCCGCTGTCGCGGGCGCGCTCCGGAATGATCGGCGGCCGCGTCCCGCGGACCGGTACCGAACCGGTCACCGCCCGTAGCGCGGTGCGCCTGCGCCTGCTGCTGAGCGGCATCTTCCTGCCGCTGTTCGCCGCGGCTTGCGTCCTGTTCGCCGTCTGGGCCGCGCACTCCGGAACGGGGGACAGCCCCGGCCGCGGCGTCCTGGTCACCCTCGCCGCCGTCTGCGCGGCCCTCGCCCTGGCGGCGGCCATGGACCTGCTGGTTGTCATACGTCGGCTGCGTCGCGAGCGGAGCGCCCCTCGGTGAGGTCAGACACCTCGGTGCCTGCACAGACCGGTGACAACGCGGAGTCGGTGACCGGACCATGACGACGAAGACCGACGGGAAATCCGACACGAAGACGACCGGCACGACGGACGAGTCGGTGGTGCACGCCCTGTTCGACCGGCAGCGGCGCACCTACCTGGCGCAGGCCGGCATCCGGCTGCGCAACACCCCCGCACCGCTGTACCAGACGCTTGTGCTCGCGAATCTCCTCAGCGCCCGCATCAGGGCCGACATCGCGGTGGCCGCGGCCAGGGCCCTGTTCGACGCCGGGCTGCGTGATGCGCGGTCGATGGCGGACGCATCCTGGCAGCAACGCGTCGACGTCCTCGGCAAGGGTGGCTACCGCCGTTACGACGAGCGCACCTCCACCTTGCTCGGCAAGGGAGCCGAACTGCTCCTCGAACGGTACGACGGCGATCTGCGCAGGCTGCGCGGGGAGAGCGACCCACGGAAGGCCTTGACGGACATACCCGGGATCGGCCCCACGGGCGCCGACATCTTCCTGCGTGACGTCCAGGGCGTGTGGCCGGAGTTCGCACCGTACTTCGACCGCAAGGCGTTGGACGGCGCCCGGCGGCTCGGACTGCCCGCCTCGCCCGAGAAGCTCGGGGGTCTCGTCGCCGCCCGCGAAATCCCCCGTCTGGCCGACGGCCTGGTCCACGCGGCCCTCGACAAACCGCTGGCCGACGAGGTGCTGTCCCTGGCGTCGAAGAACAACTAGGCGACGCTGTGTAGTCATACGTTCGACTGCCGTGGTCGGGCTCGGCCGAGCGGGGCGGGGACGAAGTGGCGGCGGCGGACCGTGCCCTGCCTTGACAACGTGATGTCCCCGCCGGGAACGAAGCCGTGCTGTGACACGGCCGGTTGCCGGAACCGGCCGGCGTCCTCCTGGTCCGTACCTGTCTTGTTCGACTCTACGAACTTTCTGTGTGACGGGTACACATCACCGGCGAGCTCTGATAGGAAACCTTCCTATCAGTACCACTCCGCCCCCCACCACCTTCTGGAGCCCCCGTGAGGCATCCGAACAACCCCCCGACGAACCCGGTCCTGACCTCCCGTCGCACTCTGCTCGCCCTGCTCGGCGCGTCCGCGGCCGGCGCGGTGCTGCTGCGTCCCGCGCTCGCCTCGGCCGCCCCGGCCGTTTCGGAGGCCACGAGCTGTGCGGGCCTCGACGACCCGGCGAAGAAGGAGATCGCCATGAAGCTGGTGTCGAGCGCGGAGAACTCCTCGCTCGACTGGAAGGCGCAGTACAAGTACATCGAGGACATCGGCGACGGCCGCGGCTACACCGCCGGGATCATCGGGTTCTGCTCCGGCACCGGCGACATGCTCGACCTCGTCCAGCTCTACGCCGACCGCAAGCCCGGCAACGTGCTGGCCAAGTACCTCCCGGCGCTGCGCCGGGTCAACGGAACCGACTCGCACTCGGGGTTGGACCCGAACTTCCCCTCCGACTGGCGCAAGGCGGCCCAGGACACCGCGTTCCAGCAGGCGCAGAACGACGAGCGCGACCGTGTGTACTTCAACCCGGCCGTTCAGCAGGGCAAGGCGGACGGGCTGGGCACGCTGGGGCAGTTCGCCTACTACGACGCCATCGTCATGCACGGCGACGGCGACGACTCCACCAGTTTCCGCAACATACGCAAGCGCGCCCTCGGCAAGGCGAAGCCGCCGGCGCAGGGCGGCGACGAGGTGACGTACCTCAACGCGCTCCTCGACGCGCGCGTATGGGCCATGAAGCAGGAGGAGGCCCACAGCGACACCACCAGGGTCGACACCGAGCAGCGGGTCTTCCTGAGCAAGGGCAACCTGTGCCTGAACACCCCGCTCGACTGGAAGGTGTACGGGGACAGTTACCACATCGGCTGACCCGCCCCCGGTTGCTCCGGGCTGTCGTACCGCCGTATCACCGTGCGGTACGACAGCCCGCGCGCGTTACGGCTCGCGCGTGCGGAACCGCACCGTAGTACCGCCGTTGACGTGGGGTCCGTGGGGGAGGGAGGTCAGCCAGTGGTCAGATGGTCGGCGAGGCCCCGTTTGACCCCGGCGACGAACGCCGTGATCTCCTCCGGGGTGTAGATCAGGGCGGGGCCGGCGGGATCGGTCGACTGGCGCAGCGCCACCCGGCCGTCGGCGAGCTGTTTCGTCTGCACGCACTGACCACCGTTGGGGCCGCTCCAGGGCGACTCCCAGCCCTGCTCACCGAGGTCCGAGGCGGGCATGCCGTTGTACACGTCGTGGGCACTGCCGTCGATGATGGTCATGCGTACTCCTTGCGCATGCGGTTCAGCAGGGCCCTGCTCTGCGCGCCGGAGGCCAGCAGGGACATGCGGTTGTGGGCCTCGAGATGGGCGACGACGTCGGAGCGCTGGTCCAGGTACATCGCGCCGGAGAGGATCTCGCTGTAGACGACGTCGGGAAGCTCGGGCTCCTCGAAACGGAAGTAGGTGAAGGGGGCGCACACGCCCACATGGGCGCCGGCGGTGAACGGCACGACGTCGACGCTGACGTGTTCCAGTCCCGAGACCTCCAGGAGCCGTTCGATCTGTGCCCGCATCACCTCGGGTCCGCCGACCACCCGGTGCAGGACGGCTTCCTCCGTCACCACCCACAGGGTGGGCGCGTCGGCTCTCTCCAGCAGGGCCTGACGGCGCAGCCGGAGGTTCACGCGGCGCTCCAGGTCCTCGTCGCGGTCGTTCGGGAAGCCGCCGCCGAGTACCGCGCGCGCGTACTCGGGGGTCTGCAGCAGCCCCGTGGCGTAGTGCGGCTCGTAGGTGCGCAGGGTCTTCGCCCCGGTTTCCAGGCTCACGTAGGCGCTGAACCAGGTCGGCAGCACATCACGGTAGGTGTGCCACCAGCCGGGCTCATTGGCCCGCTCGGCGAAGGCGACGAACTCGTCCGTCTCCTGCCGGTCGGCGCCGTAGGTCTCAAGGAGCTTCTCCACATAGAGAGGCCTGAGCGCCACCTCCGCCTTCTCCAGGCGACGGATGGTCAGGGGGGCGACCCGCAGCGCCCGCGCCGCATCCTCCAGTGACACGCCCGCTTCCTGGCGCCGCTCCTGGAGTCTGCGGCCCAGGATCATGCGCAGCACGGTGGGCGCACTGGCGCTGCCCGCGTTCGACCGGCCTTCGCTCACGCCCTACCTCCTGAGGGGACTTCACCGGGACAAGCCCGACAGCCACTTGATGAAGCGACCACACCGACACCGGCACGCTGAAATTATCAGGGAGTCGGTTGCAGGTTGAACCCGGCTGCGAGCATAGTTACTTGTGTAACTCGCGGTCACGATCACGGGCAACGCATGACGCCTGTGCGGACGTTGCTCAGCTCTGCCTGCTCCCCGCCGCACCGCCTCACGGAAGGCAACCACCGTGTCCCCCCACACGACCTCCCCCTTCGACCTGTTAGACGTCGTCGACCCCGACCAGGCTCACTGGATCGAGCTGCCCTCGCACCGCTCCAGCGTCAGAGTGGCCCGCCGCTCCATGAGAGAGCGCCTGACCATGTGGGGAATGCCCGGCGAGCTGTGCGAGGACGCGGTGCTGCTCGTGTCCGAGCTGGTCACCAATGCCGTCCGCCACACGTTCAGCGTGCGCATCCTGTGCGGTGTGGGCCTCATCGCCGACGGATGTCTGCGGCTGGAGGTGCATGACCACGACTACTCACGGCGGGGTCTGCTCCGGCGTGAGCCCGGCCCCGACGACGAGGGCGGCCGGGGACTGCTGCTCGTCGAGGAACTCGCCGACCGCTGGGGCGTCGACCGCTCGCGGCTCACCAGCGGCCACGCCGTGTGGGCCACATTGACGGTCTGACACGGGCGCCGGGCACCCAGGGGGATGGACGGGTGCCGGACGGGCGAGCGGGGGACTCGCCCGGACCGTCTCTGCGGAGAACGGGCAGAGCGGCGCCGGCCCCGGTGAGCACGGTCGCCCCGTAGGGGGAGGGTGACCGCGCCCACCGGGGCACTTCCTTGCCCGCCAGGGCGGCCCCATCATCGTGCATGGCAGCGCCTCGCTGAACCACGCGCTGTCCGGCGCGGTCCTGATCGCCGCTACCACCTGCTCGTCTACCCGCTGCTGCTCGGTGCCGGCAAGCGCCTGTTCAGCACGACGGACAAGGACACGCAGAAGCTGAAGCCGGTCGAGCCGGAGGCCTGCTCCCACGGCGTGCGGAAGGCCGTCTTCGACGTCGTCCACCGACCGGGCCGCGCGCCGCCGTCAACAGGGCTTGCGCCACACCCCCAGTTCGAGCTTCTTCTGCATCGACGACAGGCCCAGCCGCCGGGACTCGGCGCAGAAGGCACTGGGCGGTTCCTCGTACTCCACGTGGAAGACGGCCTTGCCCGCCTTGACGAACGGGGCGAGGCGCGCGCACTCGCCGTACTGGGCGCACTCCTCGTTGACCGCGAAGTCGAAGTCGGCGAGCAGCAGCGGGATCTGCGGGAGGTCGTTCTTCAGGCCCACGGACATCCCGCGTGCATGGGCGATGCCCGCGATCATGCGGTTGTAGCGGAGCTGGTCGGCGGCGGTGAGGCGGAACCCGGTGTCGTTGCCGTAGCCCTCCACCAGGTCGGGTTCCACCGCGTCGAAGCCCTTGTCACGGCACATGGCGAAGCGCCGCTCCATGATCGGCCGCAGCAGGGACAGTTTGCGGATGTCCAGCCAGCGTTCCCCCTCCCACCCGTTGTTCTTGCCGAGCAGCGAGCGCGGGAAGTCGCCCTGGTCGGACCGGAAGTTCTCCCACGCGCCGACGTTGACGTAACAGATGACCTTGCGGCCGGCGGCGTGCAGCCGGGCCACGTCCGCCTTGGAGTTCTCGAAGCCGTCGATGTCGTAGACGGGCACGTCCACCGTCGGCCTGACCTTTCCGTCCAGCTGCCACTGCCAGGCCAGGCCGGGCTCGGGTTTCCAGAGGGACCTGGCGGGCCGTGTCTCGGAGGAGGGCGTCGGCGTGGTGTCCCGGTGTGCGGAGCAGCCCGCCAGGAGCGCCGCCGTGACGGTAGCGGTCAGCGCGGCCCGTGCCCTGATCACTCCGCTCCCGTCAATGCCGGGGTCAACCGGGCCCAGGGATTGGGAGGTTCGCCCGTCACCGGGCCGCACACCGCCGCGCCCCGCTCGTGCGCGGTGCGTACGGCGAGCGGGACGAGGGCCTCGGGCACGCCGTAGACCAGGTGGCACAGCCGTTCGGGCGGCTGCCGGGTGGCCCAGGCCGGTCTGCTGAACGCCGAGACATACGTCGACCAGTGGCCCTCGAAGGTGACGGTCAGATCGGCGAGGCGGACATAGCCCGGCGCCGGGTGGACACCCGGATTGAGCACGACCGTCCCGGCGCCCGCCTTCCGTACGGCACGCACCAGTCGGCGGCAGGACGGCAGCGCCTCCACAGTCGCCGTCACCCGGTCGAGAAAGCAGCCGTCGGCCGAGTACCACTCCTCGTGCCGGCGCACGTCCTCGGTGACCTCGGCCGGTCCGCGCATCCCGTAGTCGGTGTCGACGTACCCCAGCAGGAGCGCCCCGGCCGACCGCAGGGCGTCGGCCGCGGCGGTGAACGCCGCGTCGGGGCGGTCGCCGGGGCCGTTCGCCGGGTTGAGGACGACACCGTAGGTGCCCTTCACGGCGGTGATCAGGCGGTGCCAGGCGCCCGGGTCCTCGGCCGGGTGCACATACAGCGGAATCAGCAGGGTCACCGCATACCGTCGCTCTCCCACAGCGCGGCCAGCGCGTCCTCCAGCGTGTGGGCCGGGCGCCAGCCCAGGGCCCGCTCGGCCGCGGAGATGTCGGAGCACTGCCACGACACGCGCGCCGAACGGACGGAGCCCGCCGTACCCTCTTCCACACGGCCGCGGAAGCCGGCCCGGGCAGCCAGGGCGTGCACCAGTTCGCGCACCGGGACGGCCCGGCCGCCGCCGACATTGAGGACGGGCGGCGGTCCGGGAGCGGTGGCCGCGAGGACCGCCGCTCGGGCCACGTCCCGTACGTCCACGAAGTCGCGGTACGCCGAAAGGTCACCCAGCCGCAGCACCGCCTCCGGGTCCGGACCGGCCTCGCGCAGCAGCGCGGTGATGCGGCCGGGCAGCGAGGCGGCCGGCGCCCCCGGCCCCACCGGGTTGCACACCCGCAGCACCACCGCGTCCAGGCCGGACGCGGTCACCGTGACCGTGCCCGCGAGCTTGGTCGCGCCGTACGGGCCGGCCGGGCTGGTCGGCGCCGACTCGGTGACCGGAGCGTCCGGGGTGCCGGGGCCGTACTCGGCGGCCGAGCCCAGGTGCACCAGACGGGCCGCCGGGGCCGCGTCGCGCAGCGCCGCACACAGCACCGCCGGGCCGCGGGCATTGACTTCGGCGAGCGCCACCGCGTCGGCGCCTGTCACGCCCGCACAGTTGACCACGGTGTCGGGCGCGATGGCCGCCAGGGTCTTGGCAAGCTGCTCCGGGCGGACGGAGGCGAGATCGACGCGGTGGTCCGCGCCGGCCGAGCGGCCGCCGCCGAGGACCTGCGCGCCGGGCACGGCCCGCAGTCCCGCGGCGACATGGGTGCCCAGAAAGCCGGTGTGGCCCAGGACGAGAATGCGCATGACGAGCTCAGGCTCCCTTGAGCAGCAGCGACTTGCGGGTGGTGAACTCGGCGTTGGCCCGGTCGTAGTCGTCCGGGCGGCCGATGTCCAGCCAGTACCCCTCGAAGTCGTAGGCGTGCGGGGGAGTTTCCGCCTTGAGCAGATCCAGGACCAACTCGTCGAAGCCGAGCGGGAGTCCGGGCGTGTAGTCGTCGAGCGTCGACCGGGACAGCCCGTAGACGCCCATGGAGACCCGGTAGTCCATGCTCGGTTTCTCGGTGAACGCGACGACCTTGCTGTCGTCGGTGGTCAGCACCCCGAAGTCGATGCGCACCTCACGGGCGTAGGTGGCGATGGTGAGCGGGGCCCCGGAGTCTCTGTGCCGGTCCAGGACGTCGGCGTAGTCGAGGTCCGTGAGGATGTCGCCGTTCATCACCAGGAACGTCTCGGGCAGCCGGTGGCGCAGGTTGAGCAGCGGGCCCATGGTGCCCAGCGGGCTCTCCTCGGTGGCGTAGTCGACGGCCAGACCCCACTGGGAGCCGTCGCCGACATAGGCGCGGATGATCTCCCCGAGGTGGCCGATCGCCAGAGTGACGCCGGTGAAGCCGGCGGTGGAGAGCTGGCGCAGCACGATCTCCAGGATCGCGTGCTGGTCGCCGATCGGAACGAGCGGCTTGGGCAGCGCGGTCGTATAGGGCCGCAGCCGGACGCCCTTGCCTCCGGCCAGAATCACTGCGTGCATGGGGCTCCTCCTTCGTGTACGTGCGCAGACGTGCCGGACGAGGTCAGATGTTGTAGATGGCGGTCTTGTAGCGGGCGAGGTTGGCCGGGTCGCGGAAGAACTCCACGCTCTGCGCGAGACCCTGCTCCAGGGAGTGAGCGGGCCGCCAGCCGGTGGCGGCGGTGAGCCGGCTCGCGTCGGCGACCAGCCGCATCACCTCCGAGTTGGCGGGCCGGATCCGGGCCTCGTCCTCGCGGACGTCGACGGCGGTGTCCATGACCTTGCCGATCAGCGCGACCAGGTCGCCGATCGAGATCTCCCCGCCGGTACCGGCGTTGAAGGTACGGCCCACCACCTGCTCGGCGGGCGCGGTGCCGACCGTCAGGAACGCCTGGGCGGTGTCCTTGACGAACAGGAAGTCCCGGGTGGGACGCAGGTCGCCGAGGGTGATGCTGCGTTCCCCGGCCGCCAACTGGCCGATGACGGTGGGGATCACCGCGCGCATCGACTGGCGCGGCCCGTAGGTGTTGAACGGCCGCAGCGTCACCACCGGGGTGTCGAAGCTGGCGTGGTAGCTGTCGGCGAGCCGGTCCCCGCCGGCCTTCGAAGCGGCGTACGGGGACTGGGTGTTGATGGGGTGGTCCTCGGTGATCGGCACCGTCTGGGCGGTGCCGTAGGTCTCACTGGTCGAGGTGTGCACCAGCCGGGGCGTGCCGAGCGCGCGGACCGCCTCCAGCACGTTGAGCGTGCCCGTGACGTTGGTGTCCACATAGCTGTGCGGGGCCTGGTAGGAGTACGGGATCGCGATCAGCGCGGCCAGGTGGTAGGCCGTGCCGGCGCCTTCGAGGAGGCCGCGGACCGAGCCCGGGTCCCGGACGTCACCGAGGACGATCTCCACCTGGTCCAGGACGTCCCGGTCCAGGGTCTCCAGCCAGCCGTAGGAGGAGAAGGAGTTGTACTGGGCCATGGCCCGCACCCGGTGCCCGGAGGCGACCAGCGCCTCGGTGAGGTGCGAGCCGATGAAACCCTCGGCCCCGGTGACGGCGGCGAGCGGTGCGGAGGTCAACTGTCGTTTCCTTCCAGTCGGTTGTCCATGCGGGTGCGGTTATCCGTGCGGGGCGGGGCGGCCGAGCAGCACCAGCGCGCCGGCCGTGAGACAGAGCGCGGCGGCGCCGCAGCACAGCGGCAGGGCGAGAGCGGCCCCGGGGAGGTGGAACAGGGTGAACGCGCCGGCGACCATGGCGGCGGTGAGACAGAGCGCGGCCGACGGCCAGGCCGCGCCGAAGGCCTGGAGCAGCAGTGCGGTCCACAGGGTGGCCGCGAGCAGCAGCAGGGCGGCCGGAGCGGCGCCGGTGAGCAGGGCGGCGGGCAGCAGCGGCAGCAGGTAGAGCAGCAGACAGAGGCCGAGGATGCCGGCGGATCGCAGCAGGAACGCGGCGGGGCTGGCGGTGGCGCGCAACGCGCCGACGGACAGCCCCCGGTAGCGGTACAGCAGCCACTCCGCGGGCCCCATGCTCACGGTGAGCACGATCACCGCGTACGGCGCGTGCGGCTCTGAGCGTCCCTCAAGGAGCACCAGTACCCCGGCGGCCAGCCCGAACAGGCCGTACGGCAGGGACCACCGCATCTTCGGCCGGTGGGCGGCGGTGACGGACGGGACCGAGTGGGTGTTCCACAGGACCCACCCGGTGACCGCGAGCGTCGCGGCGAGGGCCAGCAGCGGCAGCCCGGCCCGCAGCGGACGGCCCGGCTCCCACCAGGGCAGCACGGCCGCGCCCGCGATCAGCGGGCTGAGGGCCGCCAGCAGCAGCCGTTCCCGGGCCAGCACCAGCAATACCCCTGCCGCGGCCAGGTACGCCGACTGGGCAGCGGCGGCCAGGACGACCGGGCCGCCCCCGGCGACCGGCGCGGCAGCCCCCGTGGCCAGCACGGCCCCGACCGGGGCGCCGAGCAGGAGGGTACGGCCGGCCTCGTGCCGTCCGGTCGCCATCCGCAGATGGGCGCGGTGGCCGAGGGCCTGCCCCCAGGCCCAGGAGACCAGCCCGGCGACGATCAGGGCGGGGGCGTGCCCGGCCGCGTTCCACAGTGGCGCGGTGAGCAGATAGGCGAGTCCGGGCAGGGCGAACAGCACGCCCCGCAGCAGACAGCGCACGGTGTCCGGACGCCACGGGTCGGCCGCGGGTGCGGGTTCCGGGAAGGTCCTGGGCACCCGTTCGTAGAGTGCCGAGGCGAGCGAGAACAGGTTCGGGTGGCCGTACCGCTCGTTGATCAGGGCGGCGGACAGGCCCTCCGACTCCAGCAGCGCGGCAACTTCGTAGGGGTGGACGGCGGGACCTATCCGGTCGGCGAGTTCGGCGGCGAGTTCGCTGACCGCGTCCTCGTCCGGGCCGCGCCGGGGCAGCCGTATGGTCAGCGTGGCATCGTCGAGGGCCCAGCGCGGCCGGCGGCGGCGCGGGGGCCGGGTCTCGGCCAGACGCAGGGCCAGCGTGTCCTGCTCGGACCCGCCGGGTTCGAGGGATATCGGTCCGCTCACAGGGCCACGCTCCCGGTGACGGACGCGGTGGACAGCTCGGCCGGGGCCGTCGGCTCGGCCACCGACTCCCTTGCACGGACGGGCAGTTCTCGGTAGATGGCGCGGAAGGTGTCGATGGTCTGCCGGAGCGTGAACTGCTCGATCACCCGCAGCCGGGCCGCCTCGCCCATCGCCCGGCGGCGCGCCGGATCGCCCAGCAGCTCAAGAGCCGCCGCGGCCATGGCCTGCGGATCGCGCGGCGCGACCACCAGCCCGGTGTCGCCGACGGCCTCCCGGACCCCGCCGACATCGGTGGAGACGGTGGCCCGCCCGCAGGACATGGCCTCGATCAGCGTGAACGGGAAGCCCTCACTGATACTGGAGAGCATCACCACGTTGCCGGCCGCGTACGCGTCCTTGATGTCGTCGACGCGGCCCTCGAAGGTGACGGCGTCGCCATGGCCCAGCTCCGCGGCCAGGGCCTCACAGCGCTCCCGGTAGGCCTCGCCACCCCGCGGCGTCCCGCCGAACAATCGCAGCCGTGCCCGCGGGACCTGGGCGCGGACCAGAGAGAAGGCCCGGATCAGTGTCTCCAGGTCCTTGATCGGGTCGACCCGGCCCGCCCAGCTGAGCGTGGGCACCTCCGGCTCCGGTCCGGCCGCCGGGAAGGCGGCCGGGTCGACGCCGTTGTATACGGTACGGATCGACTCCGGGGCGGCGCCGCCCTCTTCCTCCCAGAGCCGGTTGTAGCGGTTGCCCGGAGTGATCAGGGCCGCCTTGCGGTAGGACTCGCGGGCCAGCAGCCGGAAGAACCCGAGCACGACCGCCTTCACCGGCCAGCGGTACGGCGCGGTCCGATAGCCGAGATAGCGTTCCCGCAGGTAGACGCCGTGTTCGGTGAGCAGCAGCGGGACGCCGTGCCGGTCCAGCGCGGCCAGGCCCGGCAGCGCTGCGACACCACCGCTCACCGCGTGCGCGACCCCGCTGTCGGGCAGGGGAGCGGTCAGCGGGCGCAGGGCGTGCTCCACAAGGGCGGTCGCGGTGAGCGCGTCGTGCAGGGTCGGCCGGGCCTCGCGCACGGCGAGTCCGGGCCGGTTCCACAGCGAGGTCAGGACGGAGATCGCCGTGTCGGCGCGCAGGAACGGGCTGAGTGTGCCCTCCGCAGCGGCCCCCGCCATGGCGTACAGGGCGGGCGGGAAGCCGTCCTCCTCCCGGGGGTCGAGCAGCGCGGCGAGGAACCGGCCATAGGCGTCGGCGAGTTGACGGCGGGCCCGGCCCCGGGGCGCGCGGCCCTGCGGTGGGTCGCCCCACATCGGCACGGACCACACGTTCGAGACATGCGCGGGCAGGTCCCAGACGACGGGTTCGCGTCCGGTGCCGGTGACGGCGACCACGTCGAAGTCGATGTCGGGCATGCCCCGCACCAGTTGGTCGCACCAGACGCTGACGCCGCCGTGACTGTGCGGGTAGGTACCTTCGGTGAGCAGGGTGACGCGCGTAGTGCGGGTGCCTGGCGCGCCATGGGGAACGGGCATCGTTGTGCTCCACGGCCGAGGTGTGGGGTGGTCGTGCCGGTCCCGGCCGCCGGGCGGGCGGCCAGGACCACGGGTCTGTTCTCGCTTCGGTCGCCGGTGCTGCGGAGCGCCGATCAGCTGGTGACGGTGGCCGGAACCTGCTCGGTCACACCTGCCGGGACCCGGGTGTCCGGCGCGGGATCCGTGGCCGGGGCGGTGGAGTCGGCCGCCGTGACCGCCGGGGCAGTGGTGGCGGCGGGCAGGGCGAGGCTGAGCGGGACGCCCGCCGAGGGGGTCCAGCCGGAGACGGCGCCCGCGTACGCCGAGCCGAACGCGGCGCCGGCCACCGTGGTCCCGGTCGGCAGGGTCGCGGTGACCTCCAGGCCGGCCGGCGCCTCGACGGTCACGGTGTCGCCGATGCGGTAGCCGGTGACCTGGCCGGCCTGGAGTGCGGCCTGCCAGTCCGCCCGGCGCTTCAGCTCGGTCCCGATGTCCTTCAACCGCAGGTTCACCACGGGCGTGTTGTCCGCGAACAGGGCCTGGTAGCCGTCGAGTACGCCGTTCAGCACCGGGTAGGCGATGCGGTCCTCGGCCAGGTTCGACTGGTGGATGTAGTGCGGCCGGGGGTCGTTGGAGAGCACATGCCCGAGGGCGATCCGGGTCTCCAGCGGCACGATCTGGCCGGTGTAGCCGGTGCTGGTGTCCAGCGGTGCCGGCAGGCAGGTGGTGGTGGCCGGGTTGTCCTCGCAGATCCCGCTGCCGCCCTGGGCACGGCTGGTGTAGAGCCAGTTGTATTCGTCGACCTCCTCGGAGGCCTTGCCCGCGTTGTAGTAGACGTTCATCGGGTAGCGGGGCACGGTCAGCGCCGCTCCGACCGGACGCTGCTGCGGATCACGGGAGTTGTCGGAGCCCAGCCAGTCGATGCCGTGGGCGGCGAGGGCGGGCGCCAGGTTCGGGTTGTCGTCGGGCTGCTGCGGCAGCACCCGCATCCCTGAGTGCTCGCCGGTGACCAACTCGTCGTTCTCCAGGGGGAGTCCGTTGGCCTCGCCCCAGGCCCGGTTGGTGGCGATCTGGTCGGAGATCTCGCTCTCGCTCACCCACTGGGTGCTGCCGTCGGCGTTGGTCGCGCACTTCCAGGGCACCACGGTGGTGTCCTGCACACAGCCGAGGAAGGGGTGTGAGTAGGTGTGGTTGATCCAGCGGAAGGCGTTCCGGTCCGCGATCAGCCTGTCGGCGAGTTGGTCGACGCCGCTGTGGTCCTCACGCTGGTCGACGCTGCCGCCGCCGTTGAAGGCGAAGTCGAGGGTGAAGTTCTTGCTCTGCTCCCAGGCCACGGCGTGGTCGACGTCGTCGGCCCTCATCCGGATCGGGTCCGGGGTGGCGTTCGGGTCGGTGCAGTCGACGTCGCCTGGCGTGCAGTTGAGCTCGGTGTTCCAGCGGTCGTCGGCCAGGAACAGGTCGTCCACGTGCACCGCGAAGTAGTTGCGGGAGGCCCCCAGGTGCACCCCGCCGGTCATCCACTCGACGATGCCGCGGGCCAGCAGCCGGAACTGCTCCTGGTACTGGTTGTAGACGAAGGTGACGACGAGTTCGCGTCGTCCGTCGTGCCGGTACTCGCCGACCAGGGAGCCCTTCGCGGACTGGCCCGGGATCGTCGCCTCGACGTAGGGCGTGAAGTCGGCGCCGGCCACCGGCTGTGAGAGGTAGGCGTAACTCTCGCCGACGGCGGGGTCGTTGTCCTCGAAGGGCACGGTGCCGTCGAGATAGCCGAACGGTCCCGCCTTGCCGGCGGCGGTCACGTCGGCCTGGGCGCCGTCGACGCTGCCGGAGTAGCCGCCGTAGACCGGATACTGCAAACCGGCTTCTGGACGCGCGTAGGTGTAGGCGTCGACCTGGGGTATGGAGTACGTCTGCTCGTACGCGGTGAGCGCGGTCATCTCGCTCGAACCGGCCGTGAACGGGTTGTCGTTGGGCAGGACCACAGCCTGGAACTTGGCGCGCTGCCGCCCGTCGACGGTGTCTGCGAGGAAGTCCGCGTCGATCGTCCGCCGTCCCGACTGGGTCAGGTCGATTTCGGTGAACGGCGTTCCGGCGTCGGTCAGTTCGGCAGTGATGGCGGTGGTCGACGGCCCCCCGTCGCTGACCACCAGCACCCGCAGGTCGATTCTGGGCCCGTCGTCGGCATGGGCCGCGCCGGCCGGCAGGCCGAGCGTGGCGATCAGCGCACCGACCGTGAGCACGGTCGTGCGTGTGGTCCGCTTCATGCGGTGAGGTCCCCTCCCCGGACAGGGGTGAGCACGGCTCCGCAGAGCGACGCACCCCCTTGCACCGACGCCGGCGTCCCCCTCAGAAGCCAGTCGTCGATGCATCCGTCGCGTCACATAGTGATGTATCTGTGTAGCTTTCGTGGTCGTGTTGCGAAACATGACGGAAAAGAGCAGGCGACCAACAGGCCCCGAGTGGAACCTCGTTGGCCGTTTATCCGTCCGCGGTGCAGGCCGGGCCCTCCGTGGTGTGGGAGTGCCCGGCCCTGGACCATTGGCTGATCACAGACCTTTTCAGGTCATCCCCGACAGGCTGTCAGGTGCACAGGACGCGCGTCTCGGGCGTGTGGACCGGCCTGCCGCTCGTGTTCGTGGAGTCGCTGAACTCGGCGTAGAAGTACGAGTAGAAGCCGATGTTGCCGTTGCAGCCGGAGTCGGCGGCGATGCTCAGTGTCAGGCTGACGGTGCGGCTCTGCCTGGGTGGGATGGTGACGCCGTAGTCGGTGCCGAGGTTGGTGGGCCCGGTGCCGGAGCAGGCGGTGCTGGTGAACACACGACGTGCCTCGCTCTCGGTGAGCTCCAGCGCGGGGCGTCCGGGAGCCACCCGAGCAGCGGGAGCGAGGCGTCTCCCGCCGGCGATCGATGCCATCCGCCGATCTCCGGCCCGGACGCGCGGGGCCGGCCCGGGTGCGGCCGGCGCGCACGTCCGGCCGACCGCTCCGCCGCTCGTCGGCGTGGGCTCGCGCCCGTCCCTCACCGCTGGCAGTTCGGGCACCAGACGGTGCGGCGCCCGGAGAGCCGGCGCGAGCACAGCCGGGTGCCGCAGCGCGGGCACACCGGTTCGTCGTCGTCGCGGCGGCCGGTGAGCCAGGTGCGGCGCGCCGGCACACGCCCGGCACGGTTGGCGGAGGCGAGCACCCGCCGCATCGCGGTGAACACACGACGTGCCTCGCTCTCGGTGAGCTCCCGCGCGGGGCGTCCGGGAGCCACCCGGGCCCGCCAGAGGATCTCGTCGCTCAGCAGGTTCCCAAGGCCGGCGATGACGGACTGATCCATCAGGACCGCCTTGACGGCGCCCCGCCGCTCGGCGAGTGACGCCACGAAGTCCTCCCGCTCCATGCCGAGCGCATCGGGCCCCAGGCCTGCCAGGATGCGCTCCACCTCGTCGGGACCCTCGGCCAGCCGCAGCCCCTGGAGCTTGCGCAGGTCGCGGTAGCGCAGCTGCCGTTCGCCGTCGAGGGCGAGGACGATCCGGTCGTGGCGGTCCACCGGGTCGCCCGCGGAAGCGCACAGCAGTTCGCCGGTCATGCCGAAGTGCCACACGAGGGCCGGGCCGTCCCCGACCGGGGCGATCAGCAGCTTGCCGTGCCGGCGCGGCGGGCCCAGCCGTCGCCCCTCGACCTCACGGCGCAGGCGTTGCGCGGTGACACCACGCAGCACGCCCGGGTCCCGGACGTCCACACGCTGGACGCACCGCCCCCGGCCGCAGGAGTCCAGCACTTCGCGGAAGCCTTCCACGTCCGGCAACTCCGGCATGCGTACCTCCCGGCGGTGTCCCGGTCGCCATGCGCGGACGCTCGCCGGGTAGCCGGACTCGCGCACGTCAATCGTCGGGACCGGCCGGAGAGGGAGCCGCGAGCAGCCGGAACAATGTGGAAACGATATGCATCGGCATGCGCCTCGCCCGCATGACCCGGCCCGGTACGGGGCATGCGGCAATCATGAAAGACGCGCCTGTGGTGGTGCAGCCGCCGGGCCCCGACGGCGGCAGGCGGGTGACCATCCGCGGAGAGTACGTCGGCACCGCGTATCACCTGCTCGACGTCGTCGAGTTCCTGCGCCGGGCCGGGCTGCCCGAGGCCAATACGACGGTCGACGACCCGGACCTGATCGAGTGGCGCGGCATGGGGCCGAAGGCCTGGACGGCCGCCGGGTGATCCGGGGCTCGGCGGACCGCCGAAAAAGGGCCTGCGCGGAGCAGTAGCCCGGCACCGACCTGGTCCACGGTCGCCGTGACCGGACGGTCCGCCGGGCGTCCGGGCTGACCGGGCGCGGGGAAACGCACCCGTATCACCCGCGCGGGAAAACGCACCCGTGTCACCGTCACGCCAGAGGACTCCGCGGCAGCGAGGCGAGGAGATCGGCCGGGTTCTCGTACACGGCGTCGGCGCCGGCCTCCTCCAGATCCGTACGGGGAATACCGCCGCACAGCAGTGCCACGCACCGCACCCCCGCACCGCTGCCCGCCTGCATGTCCCACACCGTGTCGCCGACGAACACGGCACGCTCCGCCGGCACACCGGCCATCTCCAGCGCCCGCTCGACGGGCTCGGGCGCCGGTTTGCCCCGGGAGACGTCGTCGGCGCTGGCCGCCCCCATGATGGCGTCGTCCGCGTCGATCGCGCGCCTCAGCGCTGACAACTCGTCGCCGCCGGCCGAGGTGGCCAGGACCACCTTCCAGCCGTCGTCGGCCAGCCGCCGCAGCAGACGTCCCGCGTCCGGGAGCGCTGCCAGCCGCTCGAAGTACTGGGCGTAGAGCACCTTGTGCGCGGTGCTGAGGTCCTCCGCCTCCTTGGGGGTCAGGGACGTCGTATCGCCGAGCAGATGGGTGACGAGATCTTTGGCGCCGAGTCCCACCGCACGGTGTATCGCATGTGTAGACACTGGGTGACCGGCCTGGCGGAACGCCTCCCACCAGGTCACCACGTGCAGATGGTTGGTGTCGACGAGGGTTCCGTCCACGTCGAACACGGCTGCTCGGTCCGTGCCGGAACCCGTCCGGCCGTCACTCGCGGACATCAGGCGACTCCCTTGTGCGACAGCGGCCGGAGCGGCCTTCGCGATCACCGGCCGCCCCGTCGAGTACCCGTTTCCCGCGGTCGCAGCCCGAGGGCCGGCCGGACGCCACCGGCGCGCGCTGCCGGTCGGGGGACCGCCATGTGGGTGAACTGCGCAGTCCCTGTCCCGGCCCTGAAACCCGGGGACAAGGCCTGGCGAGTCATTCTTCTTGGACCGTTGAACCAACGGCAAAAGTGGCAGACGTGGATCTCTCTGCACAAACTGAATCCGCCGGTTCTTGATCAGGAACATCCACGTTCTCCAGGAGATCGCATGGTGGAACAATCCTCCGAGGTCGTTTCGGAGCCGGATGAATCTGCCGTCGCATTGAGCGACACCGGCCGCAGGAGGGCGGAGACCGAGCGAAGACTCGCGCGGGCACTGGCCGACCTCCTGGGCGCCGAGAGCGTTCCGCTCGACGGCCACTTCTTCACCGACCTCGGCGCCAACTCCCTGGTCATGGCCCAGTTCTGCGCACGAATACGCAAAACGGCGGATCTGCCCTCCCCGTCCATGAAGGACATCTACCAGCACCCCACGATCCACAGTCTGGCGGCGGCGCTCGGCGAGACCACACCCGCTCCCGCCGGCCCGGCGGACGCCCCGCCCTCGGCGGCGCCCCTGCCGCCGCCGGCTCCGGGCCCGCGCGGCAACCGGCGCACCCACCTGCTCTGCGGAACCTTCCAACTGCTGGTCTTCCTGGGCTACTCGCTGGTCTCCGGATTCGTCACCGCCGCGGGTTACTCGTGGATCGCCACCGGTTCCGGCCTGGCCGACATCTATCTGCGGGCGGTGCTGTTCGGCGACATCGCGTTCGTGGCGCTGTGCGCCTTCCCGATCGTCGCGAAATGGCTGCTCGTCGGCCGCTGGCGGCCCGGCGAGTTCCCCGTCTGGGGCCTGGCCTACCTGCGCTTCTGGCTCGTCAAGGTGCTGCTCCACGCGAATCCGATGGTCTTCCTCGCCGGCACCCCGCTGTACGTGCTGTACCTGCGGGCCCTCGGCGCACGGATCGGCAAGGGGGTCACGATCCTCTCCCGCTCCGTCCCGGTCTGCACCGACCTGGTGACGATCGGCGCGGGCACGGTGATCCGCAAGGAGTCGTTCTTCCTCGGCTACCGGGCCCGCGCGGGACACATCCAGACCGGCCGGATCACCCTCGGCCGCGATGTCTTCATCGGCGAGAAGACCGTCCTGGACATCGACACCTCCATGGGCGACGGTGCCCAACTCGGCCACGCGTCCGCCCTGTACCACGGCCAGGCGGTCCCGGATGGCGAGCACTGGCACGGATCCCCGGCCGAACCCACCCGGGTCGACTACGCCAGGGTCGCTCCGGCCCCCTGCGGCACCCTGCGCCGGGCCTGGTTCGGCTTCGGCACGATGGTGCAGCTGTTCCTCGTGTACATCCCGCTGCTCGTCGGCGGTATGTACATGCTGTTCACCCAGGTACCGGCGCTCGGCAAGCGACTCGATCCGCAGACGACCGCGGTCAGCCGCTCGGAACTGCTTCCCGACGCCCTCGTGCTCTCCCTTGTGCTGTTCTTCGGGTTCGTCGTCCTGGGGCTGCTGGTGCTGTGCACCGTGCCGCGTCTGGCGGGTCTGGTCGTAAAGCCCGACCAGGTTTATCCGCTCTACGGATTCCACTACGTGCTGCAACGGGCCACGGCTGGTATGACGAACATCAAGTTCTTCGCCTGGCTCTTCGGCGACAGCTCGTACATCGTGCACTATCTCCGCGGTATCGGATACGACCTGTCGCAGGTCGAGCAGACCGGCTCGAACTTCGGCACCGAAGTGCAGCACGAGTCGCCTCTGCTGGTCACCGTCGGCAGCGGAACGATGGTCGCCGACGGCCTCTCCCTCCTCAACGCGGACTTCTCCAGTACGTCCTTCCGGTTGTCCAGGGTGGCGATCGGGCCGCACAACTTCCTGGGCAACAACATCGCCTATCCGTCCGGCGGCAGGACGGGCGAGAACTGTCTGCTGGCGACGAAGGTGATGGTTCCTCTCGACGGCGAGGTCCGGGAAGGCGTGGGCCTCCTCGGCTCACCGTGCTTCGAGATCCCCCGCACGGTGGACCGCGACACCCGGTTCGACCATCTCAGAACCGGCGACACACTCCGCCGCCGGCTCGCCGCGAAGAACCGCTACAACCTCCGTTCCATGGCGGCCATGTTGTTCGTGCGCTGGCTGCACACCTTCGCGCTCACCCTGTTCGGACTCGCCTCCGTGGACCTGTACGGCGCGGTCGGACATGTGGTGATCGGCGGATATCTGGCTTTCACACTCGCCTTCTCCACCGCGTACTTCGTCCTGGTGGAGCGCTGCACCGCATCGTTCCGAGCGCTGCGCCCCCGGTTGTGCTCCATCTACGACCCGTACTTCTGGTGGCACGAGCGGCTGTGGAAGGTTCCCGACCACTACCTGAACATCTTCAACGGAACCCCGTTCAAGAGCCTGGTCTGGCGGCTGCTGGGCGTGCGCATCGGCAGCAGAGTGTTCGACGACGGCGTCTATCTGACCGAGCGGACCCTCACCACCATCGGCGACGAGTGCACCCTCAACGCCGGCAGCAAGATCCAGTGCCACTCGCAGGAGGACGGCACCTTCAAGTCCGACCGCACCACGCTCGGCGCCCGCTGCACGCTCGGCGTCGGCGCCCATGTGCACTACGGCGTGACCATGGGCGACGGCTCGGTGCTGGCGCCCGACTCCTTCCTCATGAAGGGCGAGGAAGTCCCCCCGAACGCCCAGTGGGGCGGCAATCCCGCGGTGGACATGCCCGGGAGCGGCAGCCGGCCCATCGGCATCGGCCCGACAACGTCAGCAGCCAACGCCACCACGGCGACCGTGAGTTGAGGAAGGCCATTCGATGGGAACGCGCGTGGAATCGGACCGGGAGTTCTGGAGCCGGGTACTGACCGCCGGCGGTGCCACCGCCGTGCCACGGTGGGCTCCGGAACCGGTTCCGGGTTCGGCCGAGCACGAGACACCCGTGCCGGACGACGTGACGGAGGCGATGCGGGAACTGGCCCGGCAACGGGGCCTGCCGGTCGCCGCGCTGATGCTGGCCGCGCACCTCAAGGTGCTGGCCGCGCTCTCCGGCGAGACGGAGGTGGTCACCGGGTACACCACCGCCGCGGGCGGCGAGCCGCTGCCGTGCCGGGCGGCCATCCCCTCCGGGCCCTGGCGGGCCCTGCTCACGGCCGCTCAGGACGCCGAGGCGGAGGTGCTGGCGCACCGCGACTTCCCGGTGGCGAAGCTGCGGCGGGAACTCGGGCTGACGGAGCCGCCGTACGAGGTCCTGTTCGGGCCGATGGAAGCAGACGAAACCCACGCCGACGACGGTGTCCTGCACGTGCGCTGGTCCGACCGGGGCGGACCGCTGACGCTGCGCCTGCGGTACCGCACGGACGTACTCGACGCCCGGGCCGCGGCCCGTATCGGCGGCTATCACCTCGCGGCGCTGCTGCTCATGACCGCGGAGCCGGACGCCGACCACACCCGGCAGAGCCTGCTGTCGGCCGAGGAGGAACGCGAGCAGCTGGCAGGCCTGGCAGGCCCCGCCCGGCCGCTGCCGGACGCGCGGGCACACGAACTGTTCGAGCAGCGCGCACGAACACATCCGCAGGCCGTGGCCGCCGTACACGGCGAGCGGGAGTGGACGTACGGCGAACTCGACCGGCGCGCCAACCGGATGGCGCGAGCGCTGCTGGCAAGGGGCCTCGGCCGGGAGGACGTGGTCGGCGTCGTCACCGAGCGCAACCTCGACTGGCTGGCGAGCGTGCTGGCTGTGTTCAAGGCGGGCGGTGCGTACCTGCCGATCGAACCGCACTTCCCGGCCGGCCGGATCGCGGCGACGCTGTCCCGGGCGGGATGCCGGCTGGTCCTGACGGAATCCGGCAGCACCCACACCCTCGACGAGGCGCTGGCCACCCTGCAGGACGTCGAGAAGCTCCTGGTGGAGACGGCGTACGCCGAACCGCACGCCGACGACTGCCCCGGCGTCCGGGTCGACCCCGGCCAACTCGCCTACATCTACTTCACGTCCGGCTCCACCGGAGAGCCGAAGGGCGCGATGTGCGAGCACGCGGGCATGCTCAACCACCTCCACGCCAAGATCGACGACCTGGCGATCGGCGAGGGGTCGGTGGTGGCGCAGACCGCCCCGCAGTGCTTCGACATCTCCCTGTGGCAGCTCATGGCCCCGCTGCTGGTGGGCGGCCGGACCCTGCTGGTCGAGCAGGACGTGATCACGGACGTGGAGCGGTTCGTCGGCACACTGGAACGCGGCCGGGTCGCCGTGGCGCAGCTCGTGCCGTCCTATCTGGAGGTCGTGGTCTCGTATCTGGAGCAGCACCCGCGCACGCTCCCGGACCTGCGGTGTGTGTCGGTGACCGGCGAGGCGCTGAAACGGGAGTTGGTCCAGCGCTGGTTCGCGGTCCAGCCCGGCATCGAACTGCTCAACGCCTACGGGCTGACCGAGACGTCGGACGACACCAACCACGAGGTCCTGCGGGAGGTACCCGACCGGGTGCTGCTCGGGCGGCCCGTCAACAACGTACGCGTCCATGTCGTGGACGAGCACATGTCGTTGGTGCCACTGGGCGCCCCCGGGCTGATCGCGTTCTCCGGTGTCTGCGTGGGCCGTGGGTACGTCAACGATCCCGAACGCACCCGGGAGGCGTACCGGACGGACCCGTACCGGCCCGGTGAACGGCTCTACCTGGGCGGGGACTGGGGCCGCTGGCACCCCGGCGGCAAGCTGGAGTTCCTCGGCCGCCGGGACAACCAGGTCAAGATCCGCGGCTTCCGGATCGAGATCGGCGAGATCGAGAACTCCCTGCTGCGGGTGGACGGGGTACGGGACGGCGCGGTGGTCGTCGCCGAACGGTACGGCGGCGGCAAACAGTTGATCGCCTTCTACTCCGGCGAGGAACAGCAGCCGGAGACCCTGCGCAAGGCGCTCGGCGCGGCCCTGCCCGCCTACATGGTGCCGTCGGCCTTCCACTGGCGGGAGAGCCTTCCGCTGACCGCCAACGGCAAGATCGACCGAAAGGCCCTGACCGCACTGGCCGAGGAGTCGGCACCGGGCAGGGAGACCGTGGACGAAGCCGTCCCGCTCAGCCCGACCGAACGGCGGCTGGCCGCGGCCTGGGCCGATCTGCTGGGGATGCCCGAGCGGCGGATCGGCCGCACGGACCACTTCTTCGACGCCGGCGGCACCTCCCTCACCGCGGTCAAACTCAGCCTCGCCCTCGACCGCGCGGTGTCCCTGAAGGACATCACCCGGCACCCGGTCCTGGCCGACCTGGCCGCCCTCCTCGACGGCACGGCCCGGCAGCGCCCGGAACTGCTGCTGCCCCTGTCGGGCGGGAGCCGTGCCCTGGACTGCGCCCTGGTCTGCTTCCCCTACGCGGGCGGCAACGCCGTCAACTACCAGCCGATGGCGAGCGCCCTGGCCGGCAGCGGTCTGCCGGTCCTCGCCGTGGACCTGCCGGGCCACAACCTGGCCGCACCCCCCGAGCCGTTCGCGTCGATCGAGCAGGTGGCCGAGCAGACCGTCGCCGAGATCACGGCCCGCGGCCTGACCCGGGTCGTACTGTGGGGCCACTCCTCGGGTACCGCGCCGGCCGTCGAGACGGCCAGAAGGCTCCAGCAGCGGGGCGTGCACGTGGCCCGCGTCTTCCTCGGCGCGCAACTGCTCGGCACCGCCACCGAACGGCTCACCGCCATCGTCGAACTGACCGGCAGGAGCGATGCCCAGATCGTCGAGCGGCTGACCGCGGACGGCGGCTACGCGGAACTCGTGGAACTCGACGCGCCGCACGCCGAACACATCGCCGCCGCCTACCGGCACGACTGCGTCGCCGCGCACCGCTACTTCCACCAGGCCCTGGAAGCCCCGCCGCCGGTGAAACTGTCCGCGCCGGTGTCGGTGGTCGTCGCCGCCGACGACCCGAACACCGCCGGCCACGCCCAGCGCCACCGGGACTGGCTGCTCCTGGCCGACCACGTCGATCTCCACGAACTCTCCGACGGCGGCCACCACTTCCTGCGCACCCGTCCGGCCGAGACGGCGCAGGCCGTCCTGAACACCGTCCTCCCCCTCGCCTCCTCCTGACCCGTCACACCCCAGACGGTCGACCGAAAGGAACCCGAGATGCCGTCCTCATCCCTGGCATCACCACTCGACCTGGAGCTGCGGCCGGACAAACCGGCACTGCTGTGCGTCGATCCCCCCGACGACACCCCGAGGTGGACGGCCGAGCACCGCGAGGCCCTGCGCCAGCACGTCACCGAGCACGGGGCGCTGGTCGTCCGCGGCCTCGGTCTGCGCGATGCCGGCCAGGTCGGTGCCGTCGTCACCCGGCTGGCCGGTGACCTCATGACGGAGCGGGAGGCCTTCGCCCCCCGCGAGGCCCACGGCCGTGGGCTCTACTCCTCCACCCCCTGGCCGGACAACCAGCCCATGTGCATGCACCACGAGCTGAGTTACCAGCTGCAGGTGCCCGGCCTGATGCTGTTCGCCTGTCTCACCGCGCCCGAACAGGGCGGGGCGACGGCGGTGGCCGACGCCGAAGAGGTCCTGCGGGCGCTGCCCACCGGGCTCACCGAACGGTTCGAGCGGGAGGGCTGGATCCTGACCCGCACCTACAACGACGAGATCGGGGCGAGCCTCGCGGAGTCGTTCGGCACCGCCGACCGCGCCGAGATCGAGGACTACTGCCGGGCCAACGCCATCAGTTGCACCTGGCAGCCCGACGGGACACTGCGCACCGAGCAGCGCCGCGCCGCCGTCGTCCGGCACCCGCTCACCGGCCGGCGCTGCTGGTTCAACCAGATCGCCTTCCTCAACGAGTGGACGCTGGACCCGGAGGTGCGGGAGTACCTGGTCGACGTCTACGGCCCGGACGGGCTGCCGTTCAACACCCGCCACGGCGACGGCACCCCGATCGGCGAGGACGTCGTCCGGCTCATCAACAGCACCTACGAGGCGCATACCCGGCGCGAACCCTGGCAGGCCGGTGACCTGCTGCTCGTGGACAACATCCGCACCGCGCACAGCCGAGAGGCGTTCACCGGAGAGCGCCAGGTGCTGGTCGGCCTGGGCGAGCCCCTGCGACCGGCCGACGACTGCCCGGCGCTGGAGGCGAGCGAGCGATGACCGACACCCTGTCGACCGCCGGCCGGTCCGCCGTGCCCGAGGGGCCCGCCGTACCGACCTTCGCGGTGATCACCGGTGAGCAGGTGCAGCAGGCGCTGAGCGGGCGCGAGAAACAGCTCGTGGAGCTGGTCGAGACCGTCTACCGGCTGCACGACGCAGGAGACTCGGTCAACCCGCCGTCGTACTTCCTGCGCTTCGCCGACCGCCCCACCTCGCGGATCATCGCGCTGCCGGCCTCCCTCGGCGGGCCGGTCCACGTGGACGGCCTGAAGTGGATCTCCAGCTTCCCGGAGAACGTGGGAGCGGGGCTGCCGAGGGCGTCCGCGGTGCTCATCCTCAACGACCACGACACGGGCTACCCGTTCGCCTGCCTGGAGAGCTCGATCATCAGCGCCACCAGGACGGCGGCCTCCGCGGCGCTGGCCGCCGACTGGCTCAGCCGCGGCCGGACCCGCCCCACCCGGGTCGGGTTCTTCGGCACGGGACTGATCGCCCGTTACATCCACACCTTCCTGGCCGGCACGGGCTGGGACTTCGACGAGATCGGCGTGCACGACGTGTCCGCCGACAGCGCCGGCGGCTTCTGCGGCTACCTGCGGGAAGCAGGCAGCACCGCGCGGATCACCGTCCACGACACCGCCGAGGACCTGGTCCGCGCCAGCGACCTGGTGGTCTTCGCCACCATCGCCGGCCGGCCCCATGTGACCGACCAGGCCCTGTTCACCCACAACCCGCTGGTCCTGCATGTCTCCCTGCGCGACCTCGCCCCGGAGATCCTGCTCGGCTCGGCCAACTTCGTCGACGACGTCGAACACTGCCTCAAGGCCGACACGTCACCCCACCTGGCCGAACAGCTCAGCGGCAACCGTGACTTCCTGAACGGAACCCTCGGTGACGTCATGGCCGGACGGGCCGCGCCGCCGACCGACCGCCCGGTGATCTTCTCGCCGTTCGGACTCGGCGTTCTCGACCTCGCCGTCGGCAAGCACGTCTACGACGAGGTGAGCCGGGCGGGGGACCTGCGTCTCATCGATGACTTCTTCCACGAACTACGTCGGTACGGCTGAGGCCGAGGTCCTCGGCCCGGCATCAGGAGGCCCGCCGTGCCCGTCATATCCGCTCCCCACGCCTTCAACGAGGGCGACCTCTTCGTCGATCTCGCGTCGATCTGCGGATACCCGCTCTACCTGAAGTGCGAGGCCTTCAACTTCGCCGGATCCATCAAGTTGAAGGCCGCGAACGAGATGGTGGAGAGCGCCGAGCGGGACGGAGTCCTGACAGCGGATTCCGTCCTCGTCGAGTCCTCCTCCGGAAACCTCGGAGTCGCGCTCAGCATGATCGCCGCAAGCAAGGGCTACCGGTTTCTGTGTGTGACGGACTCCCGGTGCAACCTGTCGACCAGACTCCTCATGGAAGCGCTCGGCAGCGAGGTGCACATCGTGGCCGACCAGGACTCCAACGGCGGTTTCCTGGGCAAGCGGATCGACTACGTCCGCTCGCTGTGCGACTCCGACGAGCGATACGTCTGGCTGAGCCAGTACACCAACGCCGGCAACTGGCTGGCCCACTACCGCACGACGGGCCCGGAGATCGCCCGCCGGTTCCCGAAGCTGGACGTGCTGTTCGTCGGGGCGGGTACCACCGGAACCCTGATGGGCTGTGCACGCTACTTCCGCGAGTGGCCGCGGCCGGTGCGGATCGTCGCCGTGGACAGCATGGGCTCGGTGGCGTTCGGCGGTGAGCCGGGCCGCCGGATGATCCCGGGCCTCGGCATGAGCATGCGCCCGCCGCTGCTCGACGAGTCCCTCGTCGACGAGGTGATCCGGGTCGAGGAGCCGGACACCATCCGTATGTGTCACCGCATGGCCAGACACGGCTTTCTGTTCGGCGGCTCCACCGGCACGGTGGTCAGCGGCGCGACGGACTGGCTGTCCCGGCACGACACCGGTGACCTCACCGCGGTGGCCATCGCCCCGGACCTCGGCGAGCGCTACCTCGACACCATCTACCAGACCAACTGGCTGCAGGACCTGTACGGCGACCAGGTACTCGACACCGGGGACGCCCCGCAGCCGAAGACCGTACCCCGGGAACCCAAATCCGCCTCCCGCGCACCGGCCCGCCGGCGCATCCGCTGAGAGGACGAACGCCCGGCGCCGTCCTCGCCGACTCGTTCGGCGTCATTGGCCGGCGCGGTCCCGAGCGGGGGCAGAGGTGGTCTCCGCCGCCAGGCGTCAACTGCAACCCCCGGGTAAATTTGTCCGTCGAGGACATCTCCTGCCGGGGAACGGAGGGTCATGATGGTGATCGGTCGTCGACAGTTCTCGGTGCTGGGCGCTGGAGTGGCAGCCGCCGCGCTCTCCGGAGCCCCGGTAGCCCGGGAGGCCGCGCGTAGCCCCAGGCCGAAAGCGCGCAATGTCGTACTCGTCCACGGTGCCTACGCGGACGGTTCTTCCTGGGCGAAGGTGATCCCGCTCCTGCAGGCGGCGGGATTGAACGTCATCGCGGTGCAGAACCCGCTGACGTCTCTCGCCGACGATGTCGCTGCCACCAACTTCGCGCTGGCTCGGCAGAGCGGCCCCACGGTCCTGGTCGCACATTCCTATGGCGGCACCGTCATCTCCCAGACCGGGCTCGACGCGGACGTCACCGCACTCGTCTACGTCGCCGCCCGCGCCCCGGAAGCCGGCGAGGACTTCGCCGCGCTCTCCAAGAAGTTCCCCGCTCCACCGGTCAACTCGGGGCTCATCACCAAGAGCGGTTTCAGGTATCTGAGCGAGTCGGCGTTCCTCCAGGACTTCGCGAACGGCGTGCCGCGGAAGGAGGCGCTCACGCTCTACGCGGTCCAAGGACCGCTCTCGACCGCCCCGCCCACCACGACTGTCGCGGCGTGGCACAAGAAGCCGTCCTGGTACGTCGTTTCGAAGAACGACCGCACCATCAACCCCGAGCTCGAGCGCTTCATGGCCAAGCGGATGAAGGCCACGACCACCGAGGTCGACTCGGGTCACCTGTCCATCGTGACGCACCCGGAAGCCATCAGCAGGGTCATTCTGCAAGCGGCAAACAGCTGAGACTCCTCAGGCAGGGGCCGGTCAACCCGGCCCCTGCCTGAATTCTGCCGATAAATATAGACAATCTATATAGGTCGGTGATATAAATGCTCGTGTAGATCGTTATGGCTCTGGCCAGGGCCCGAAGGTGTCACCGAGGCGCCGGAGGGAGTGATGGCTGTGATGTACGCCTGTATCGGAGGGTCTTCCGAGTGGCAGACTGAAGGGCGTGCTGCGGCGGACGGACTCGTCCGGCCGCTGAGGCACCTGCCGCAGGCCGCCGGTGAAGCCCGCAGGATCACCGCGGACACCCTGACCCGATGGAGGGTCCCGGAAGAGGTGATGGAGTCGGCCCGGCTGACGGTGTCCGAGCTGGTCACCAACGCCGTGGAACACGCCCGGCCGCCCCTCACCATGGAGCTGAGCCGTGACGCGGCACGCCGGCGGATGCACGTACAGGTCGCCGACGGCGGTCCCGCGGCCATGGAAGGCGACTGGGCGGCCACCGGCACCGGTGAGGAGCACGGCCGCGGACAGATGGTCATCGACGGTGTCACCGCCGCTCACGGCGTCCATCAGGAGGCAGGGCGCACCATCCACTGGGCAGACCTGGACCTGACCGGGTGAGCGGCCGGACAGGTGCTCTCCTTTCGCGGCGATCGAGCGCCCCGCGATCCACAGGAAACCGACACAGAGACGGAATGCGCAGGACTCATGGACCGAACGCCGGCTGTCGGGAGCCCCGAGCTCATTGTCGACGCGCTGCGAGAGGCGACGACCCTGATGGTGCGGCACGTGGTCGATCGGGACCTCAACCTCACCACCGCTTCGACTCTCGCCAGGCTCGGGCGGGGTGAGCCGGTCCGGCTGACGGCACTGGCCGCGGCGGAAGGCATTGCCCAACCGTCGATGACCCAGCTGGTCAAACGGCTCGAGCAGCAGGGTCTGGCGCGGCGCGTGAGCCATCCCGAGGACGGGCGGGTCGCCCTGGTCACCATCACTGATGCCGGGCGGGAGCTGCTGGCGGAGCGACAGCGCGCGCAACATGACCGCCTGGCCGAACTGGTGGCAACCCTCTCCGCAGAGGACGCAGAAGCACTGGCCCTGGCCATGGAGGCGGCCCTGCCCGTCATCCGGAGCTTGATCCACAACGCCGCCACGAAGCGGCCCCGCCCCGCCGGTGGGCCGGCTTCGCCCTGACCAGCCGCTGGCAGGGCGTGGCCGGAGTCTCGTGGCCTGAGCGCAGCACGAACAGCGGCTCAAGGAGGCGTACAGCCATGACCGACGACCCGGTTGCGATCGCTCAGACCCACCCGGACCATCTTCCGGACTACCCGATGGCCCGAGCGGCCCAATGCCCCTTCGCCCCGCCGCCGGCGCTGCTCGCCCTCCAGGACGGCACGCCGATCACCCGGGTGCGGCTGGGGGACGGAAGTACCCCTTGGCTGGTCACCGGGTACGACCGGATACGCACGCTACTGGCCGACCCCCGGATCAGCTCGGACGTCACCCGCCCGCACTTCCCCTTCCAGACTCCCGCGCAGAGCGAACGCGAGCGGAGGGCTCCGACCTTCATCAACATGGACGACCCGGAGCACGCCCGTCGGCGCCGGATGGTCACCGCGTCGTTCGCCATCAAGCGCGTCGAGGCGTTGCGCCCGGTCGTCCAGAACATCGTGGACGGTCTCATCGACACGATGCTGGCGGGCGAGAGGCCGGTCGACCTGGTCGAGGCGTTCGCCCTGCCCGTGCCGTCGTTGGTGATCTGTGAACTGCTCGGCGTGCCCTATGCCGACCACGGCTTCTTCCAGGCCCGCAGCAGGCTGCTGGTCAAGCGGGACGTGCCGCCGCAGGACGCGCTCGCGGCCGACCGGGAACTGATCGACTACCTGGACCGGCTCATCACCGAAAAGCTCGCCGCCCCCGGAGACGATCTGCTGTCGAAGCTGGCCGTCGAGCAGGTCGCCACCGGTGCGATCTCCCAACGCGAGCTCGCCGCCACGGGCCGCCTGCTCCTGACGGCCGGACACGAGACGACCGCGAACATGATCGCGCTCGGCACGCTGGCCCTGTTGGAGCACCCTGACCAGCTGGCCGAGCTGCGCGAGGCCGACGGCCCCGGGCTGGTCGCCGGGGCGGTCGAGGAGCTCCTGCGCTACCTGACCATCGTGCACACCGGGCGGCGTCGGACAGCGCTGGCGGACATCGAGATCGACGGCCAGGTCATTCACGCCGGCGAGCCGGTACTCCTGGCCAACGACGCCGGCGACTGGGACGCTGCCGCCTTCGCCGAGCCGGACCGGCTGGACATCCACCGTGACGCCGGCCACCACGTGGCCTTCGGTTTCGGGGTCCACCAGTGCCTGGGCCAGCCGCTGGCCCGCGTCGAACTCCAGGCCGTCTACGGCACCCTCTACCGGCGCATCCCCACCCTGCGCCTGGCCGTGGACCGGGAACGGATCCCGTTCAAGCACGACGGCTTCGTCTACGGCGTCTACCAGTTGCCGGTCACCTGGGGAACGTCCCAGGCGGCCCGGTCACCGGACCGTGAGGCCGCCAGGAGTGTGTCGTTCGGCCGCGAACGGAACAAACAACAGGCTGCCGCAGCCGTTGATCCCGACAAGGAGACTGTCATGCGGGTAACCGTCGATCAGGACAAGTGCGTCGCGTCGGGACAGTGCGTGCTGGCCACCGCCGAGGTGTTCGACCAGCGCGACGAAGACGGCGTCGTCGTCCTGCTGAACGCCGGCCCACCCGCCGAACTGGCCGACGCCGTCCGCAAGGCGGCCGCGGTCTGTCCGGCCCGGGCGATCTGGGTGGACGGGGCATGAGTGCGCCGGGCCACGTCGTCGTCGTGGGGGCATCGGCGGCGGGTCTGACCGCTGCCGAGACCCTGCGCCGGCGCGGCTACGGAGGACGGCTCACGCTGATGGGCGACGAGCCCCACCCACCGTACGACCGGCCCCCGCTGTCCAAACAGGTCCTCGCGGGCGCCTGGGAAGCGGACCGCGTCACCCTGCGCACACCCGACGAACTGGCCCTACTGGACGCCGAGTTGCGGTTCGGGCAGGCAGCGGCCGGGCTGGACCTCTCCGGTCGGCAGGTGATCCTGGACGGGGGCGAGCGACTCGCCTTCGACGGCCTGATCGTCGCCACCGGGGTCACGCCCCGCCGACTGCCCGGCGCGGACCTGGCCGGGGTGCACGTACTGCGCACCGTGGACGATGCCCTCGCCCTGCGGCAGGCGCTGCTCGCCGGCCCACGGGTCGTCGTCGTGGGCGCCGGCTTCCTGGGGGCCGAGGTGGCGGCGACCGCCCGCACCCAGGGCCTGGACGTGACGCTGGCCGAGCCGCGGCCGGTGCCGGTGTATCGCCCCTTCGGCGAGGGCATCGGAGCCCTGGTCGCCCGCCTGCACCTCGACCACGGCACCCGGGTGCGCTGCGGGACACCGGTGTGCCGGCTGCTCGGCGCGAGCGGGCGGGTCGTCGGGGTGGAACTGGCGGACGGTACGGTTCTGCCGGCCGACGTGGTCGTCCTCGCCGTCGGTTCCACCCCCGCGACCGGCTGGCTGAAGGGGTCGGGACTGCCCTTGGACGGCGGCGTCGAGTGCGATGAGCTGTGCCGTGCCGCGCCGGGCGTCTACGCCGCGGGCGATGTCGCCTCCTGGCACAACCCGCACTTCGGCACCCGGATGCGGGTGGAGCACCGGATGAACGCCACCGAACAGGCCATGGCCGTGGCCGGCAACCTGCTCGGCGACCACCTGCCGTTCGCGCCGGTTCCCTACTTCTGGAGCGACCAGTACGACACAAGGATCCAGGCCTACGGCATCTTTCCCGCCGGCGCCGAGGTCCGCGTCCTGCACGGCGACCCGGCCGACCGCCACTTCGTCGCCGCGTACGGCCGGGGAGCGACCGTGGTCGGACTGGTCGGGTGGGACGCCCCGCGCGAGACGCGCATGCTCCGCCGGCTCGTGGCCGAACGAGCTGCCTGGCCGATCACGAGGCCCGACACGGCACGGAGCAAGGCGCGAACGACGCGGCACAAGGCCCGAATGAACTGATCGGTGGTCGCACAGGGGCCGGCCGGAGCAGCTCAGAGCGGCGTGTGAGGGCTCACCGCGTCGTCTGAAGGCCGACCGTATCGACCTCTACGAGCTGCACCGGCACGCTCGCCGGTCATGCTGCCCATCCTGGGCACGACCTCAGTCGCCCACCTCGAAGAGGCAATCGGCGTCGGCGATTCAGGGCAACCACCGGCCGCCTCGATTCCTGCTAGCGGTAGGTCAGAACCACCGCTGGCTGCAAAGACACGTACCCGCAGAAGCGAAAGGCTGGGGGCAGTTCGGTTCCTCCCGCAGACGGGGCGAAGAAGTACCCGTCACGGCTGTGGGCTCGGAGTTCCGTACTGCTGTGGCCGCATCCGTCACGGCGCCCGCCGCCCTGGGCACGGTCTTCGGACGAGGGCGACGGGTTTGCCGGCCGGTAGGCGACCCGCAGCAATGACTCCCCATTTCTGGAAGGACTCTCATGAACGCAAAGGCGTCCAAGATCGCACGCATCGCTTCCATTCCCGTCGCTGTGGCCGCACTGACCTTCGCAGGGGTCGGCGTCGCTAGTGCCGCGCCGTCACACGCACACAGCAGCACCGTCTCCGCGAGCTATAACTACGGCGGTCACGGTCACGGCGGCTACGGCTACGGCTATAACTACGGCGGTCACGGTCACGGCGGCTACGGCAACTACGGTGGTCACGGCGGCTACGGCGGCGGTCACGGCGGCGGCCACGGCGGCGGTCACGGCGGCGGCCACGGCGGCGGCCACGGTCGTTGAGCAAGACCGCGGATGGGTGAAGGTCCCGTCCACACAGCCTCGGGGCTGGTCGGTGAACCCGGCCGGCCCCGCGGCGCTGCCCGGATACGGCGCCGAGGCACCGTTGCCGGGTGCTCACCCGCCGAGCCTCGCCGAGAATGTGAAACATGACGTCAGATACCCCCACCGCTGGGGACGGCCCCAGCGACGACGAGCGGGTCAGAGCCGGTATGCGGATCGTCCTCGCTGACGATGACGTTCTGCTGCGCGAAGGACTGGCCAGCCTGCTGCAGCGTTCGGGCTGTGTGGTGGTGGGGCAGGCCGCCGACGCGGCGCAGTTGCTCGACGTGGTCCGGCAGACGACCCCGGACCTGGTGGTGGTGGACATCCGGATGCCGCCGGAACAGAGCACCGAGGGGCTGGAGGCGGCAGGCACCATCCGGCAGGAGTTCCCCGCCATGGGCATCCTCGTCCTGTCGGCACATGCCGAAGTGGACCACGCGATGGAGCTGCTGGCCGGTGGCCGCAGCGTGGGCTATCTGCTCAAGAGTCGCGTGCGGGACGTGCAGGACTTCCTTGAGGCGCTGCAACGGATCGCCAGGGGCGGTTCGGTGGTGGATCCGGCACTGGTGCAGGAGCTGGTGTCCGCCCGTCGCAGGGCGGACCCCCTGGACGTGCTCAGCGCGCGGGAGCGCGAGGTGCTGGAGTTGATGGCCGAGGGCCGGTCGAACGCCGGTATCGGGCGCCGGCTGTGGGTCACCGAAGGCACGGTGGAGAAGCACGTGCGCAGCATCCTGGCCAAGCTGGACCTGCCGGAGACCGACGACGACCATCGCCGTGTCCGGGCAGTGATCACATTCCTGGAATCCCGCTGACCGGGCCGTCCTGGTGGCCGTCGCCCTTGGCGAGCAACGCGCGGACGGCATCGCCTGACAGGGCCGTCTTGCCCACGAACCCCACCGCGGGGCTCTCCTCGACCAGGTCGGCGTAGTCCTCTTCGGCGTGGGTGGAAATCAAGATCACGGGGAGGGGTGCGGGACCGGCCTCGCACTGAAGCCGGTCGGCCAGGTCGAAGCCACACTCGACGCCCAGGTCGATATCCACCAGGGCCACGTCCGGCCTGAGCTGCTCAGCGAGCCGCAGTGCCTCCGCGCTGTCGCGTGCCACGCCCACGATGGCGAGGCCCTGGTGCTCCAGCAGGCAGCGGGCGGCGCTCAGGAAGTGGGAGTTGTCGTCGACAATCAGACAGCGCAGCATAGGTCCAGAGTCCCAGGCCGGTGCCCGGCGGGCATTCCTGCTAGCGGTATTCGTACGCCGTTGCGCACTGCGTCATGGCAGAGTTCCGCGGCACACCGGCCACCTGACCGGACGTGGCCGGCCGCGCCCGCTCGCCGTCAGCTCTCTCACCGCCGCCGGCACGTGCACCCGGTACCCGCGCGCACGTGCACCGTCCCGCGCGCACTGCTGTCAACTGCAGTGGGGTCCTTACCGCTGACCGGTAGGGCCGTTGGGCGCTGGCCTGGAAGACGCGTGCGGGCGCCGGACGCGAACATGGGGACAAATAGGGACAACTAGCACGGGCGGCCCTCCTTTCCAGGGCGTCGTCGAAACGCTGGAAGAGGTGAGGGCCATGACGTACGACCGCCGCGCGTGTACGACGGACTGTCCATGGACTCTGGCGCACCGCCCGGAAGCCGCTGGGCAGGCCCGTACGCTCGCCCAGGAGCTGCTGAGCGGGTGGGGCGTCGCCGGTGAGGTCGCGGACTCGGTCCTGCTGACCGTCTCGGAGCTGGTTGGCAATGCCGTGCAGCACGCCCAGCCGCCGCTGCGCCTGGGACTGGGGTGTGACCTTGCCGCTGGGCTCGTGTACGTCGAGGTGTCGGACGGAGGTCCCGCTCCCGACGAGGGCGCAGCCGGTCTCGCCGATGACGAACACGGCCGCGGCCTGATGATCATCGACCAGGTCTCGGCGGCCCACGGCGATCGCCAGGAAGCGGGCCACGCCGTCCATTGGGCGGACATCGCCTACGCGGAGTGATGCGTTGTGCTTCCTCGGCGCGGGGTGCCACCACAGACCCTTGCCCCCGCGGCGACCAGCTGGATCTGCTGAACGCCGGGTGGGTCTCGCGAGACCGGCTGTCCCGGCCTCCGTCCGCGCCCGCTTCCCCGTCGGCCATTACCAATTCGCGCGATATGTAACACTTTAAAATAGTTATCCGTTCAGGGTCGGTCAGGGAAGCGATGCGATGGCACGGCGATGGGTCAGCTCGTCGGCTCTACGTTGGGCGAGCCGGTTTGTCTGCAGCATGATCATGGTGGCCGCGTTGACCGCCTTCATGGCCCTGGTCAATCCGCACCCACGGACGCTGCACCTGTCGACGCTCTATCTGCTTGCGGTGCTTGCCGTCGCGGTGCTGTGGGGGGCGAGGCTCGCGCTGGTCACGTCTTTGGTGTGCGCCGTGGTCTACGGATACCTGTTCGTACCGCCGTACCACTCGCTGACGATCGGCGACTACGACAACCTGGTGGCTCTGGCTGTCTTCCTCTTCACGACGGTGGTCGTAGGGTGGCTGGCGGCCCGGTTGCGGCAAGCCGCGCTGATGGCGGAACGCCTGATGGAGGAGCAGGCCGCGTTGCGCCGGGTCGCGACCCTGGTCGCCCAGTCGGCTCCGCCCGTCGCGGTCTTCGAGTGCGTCACCCGGGAGGTCGGCCTGCTCAGCGGTGCCGATGTGGCCCGGATGGAGCGATACGAGGCGGACGGAACCGTCACCGGGGTCGCCACCTGGAGCCGGAGCGGGCAGTCGGAACCTCTCCGCGTCGGTACCCGATTCGACCTCAACGGGCTCAGCGCCGCGCGCAACGTCCGGCACGACGGCCACCCGGTCCGGATCGAGAGCTTCGATGGCGCCATGGGGGCGATCGCGCAGGAGTCCCGCGCCGTGGGCATCCACTCCACGGTCGGCTGCCCGGTCACCGTGGGCGGGCGTCTGTGGGGGGTGATCGCGGCCTCGACGCGGCACGACAACCCCTTCCCCCCGGACACGGAGACGCAGATCGCCCGTTTCACCGAGCTGGTCGCCACCGCGGTGGAGAACGCCGAGGCCCGTGCCGAGCTGTCCGCCTCACGCGCCCGTATAGTCAACGCCGCCGACGAGACGCGCCGGCGCATCGAGCGCGACCTCCACGACGGCGTACAGCAACGGCTGGTGTCGCTGGTGCTGCTCGTGAGTTCGACGCAGGAGATGGTGCCGCAGGAGCTGAAACAGCTCCGGGGGCGGCTGGAGGAAGTGGCTGCCGGCTTGGCGGACGCGTCGGACGAAGTGCGCGAGATGGCCCGGGGAATCCATCCTTCGATCCTCGCCACGGGCGGACTGGTGCCCGCGCTCAAGGCGCTCGCCCGCCGCTGCCCCGTCCCGGTCGAACTCGTCGTGCATGACGTGGGGAAGCTCCCCAAGCAGGTCCAGGCGAGTGCCTACTACGTCGTCTCGGAGGCGCTGACCAATGTGGTCAAGCATGCGCACGCCGCTGCCGTCACCGTCACGGTCCAGAGTGGTGACGAGGCGCTGACCCTGACCGTCCACGACGACGGTGTCGGCGGTGCCGACTCCAGCCGTGGTACGGGCCTCGTCGGCCTCAGGGACCGTGTGGAGGCGCTCGACGGCCGGATCCGGGTGGACAGTCCGCCCGCGGTGGGTACCACCCTGTGTGTCCAGTTGCCGCTCTCGATCGGGGACCCTGCCTACGCCGAGCTGTCACGAGGGCGGCAGTGAACCCGCGCGGGCGGGCGGACCGGCGTGGCCGTCCCAGTACTCGGGCGTCGTGAAGCGAGCCCATACCGGGTGCCGAGGCGAGCGCACCACTACCAGCCGACCAGTGCGGCGGCCCGTTCCGCGACGGCCAGCACGGTGGCATGGGTGTTTGCGCCGGGAAATGGCCGGCATCACGGACGCGTCGGCTACGCGCAGTCCGGCAATGCCGTGCACGCG
Organism: Streptomyces sp. NPDC005866; assembly: GCF_040629895.1. NCBI lineage: Bacteria > Bacillati > Actinomycetota > Actinomycetes > Kitasatosporales > Streptomycetaceae > Streptomyces > Streptomyces sp. NPDC005866. The sequence goes on along the minus strand of NZ_JBEXWP010000016.1, from coordinate 28,879 downwards.
CAACTGGGGGTCGACGACCGCTGCCGGGTCGGTACCCATCCGGCAGGTGCCGACCGCGTGGTTGTACGGTTCGGTGACGCGGCGCAGGTAGTCGCGCAACTCTCTCTCGCCGTGCACCGCGGGCCCAGGGAGCGCCTCCTTGTCGCGCCAGTGGTCGAACGCGGGTGCGCAACCGAGCCCGCGGGCCATTTCCAGCGCGGTCAGCATCGTGACCATGTCACGGTCGTCGCCGAAGAAGTCGGGGTCGATCAGCGGTGGCGTCGCCCGGTCGGCGTCGACCAGCCGGACCGAACCCCGGCTGTGCGGGTGCATCGCCGAGAACACGATCGTGTACCCGTTCGCCGGTCCCTGCATCGACGGCGGGTGGAACGGCACGTCGATCAGGAACACATGCAGGTCGGGAGCGGAAAGGTCCGCGGCGGACCGCACGACCGCGACGACCTCGCCGTGGTGTTCTGAGCGGGGGGAACGGTCTGCGCCGCCGAGTAGGTGACGCCGCCGAGGGGGTGGTCGTACAGGTTCGCACCTACGCCTGGCAGGTCGGCCACCACCTTGACGGCCACGGCGCGCAACTGGTCTGCCGGCCCGATACCGGACAGCAGGAGCAGGTGGGCGGAGCCGACGGTCCCGGCGCTCAGGATCGTCTCACTGCGCGCGTACGCCTTCTCCACCTGTGCGCCGACGGAGTACTCCACTCCGGTACAGCGGCCATGAGCCACGACCAGTCGACGAACCAGGGCGTCGGTTCGCACGGTGAGGTTCGCACGGCCGAGGACAGGACGCAGGTAGCCGTCCGCGGCGCACTGCCGGACGCCGTCGACGATGTTGAGGTCCCACCAGCCGACACCCTCCTGGTCGGCGCCGTTGAGATCGTCGCTTCGGTGGTATCCGGCACCTTCGGTGGCGTGGAAGAAGGCGTGCGACAGCGGATGGATGTTCCTTGCCGGTGCGACGTTCACGGGGCCGTCGGTGCCCCGGTACGCGGGGTCACGACCCCGCGTCGTCTCGCTGCGTCTGAAGAACGGAAGGAGGTCCTCGTAGCCCCAGCCGGGGGCGGTTTCCGCCCACCCGTCGTAGTCGGCGCGGTGGCCCCGGACGAAGGACATCGCGTTGATGCTGCTGGAGCCGCCCAGGACCCTGCCGCGTGGGAAGAGGCGGGTCACCCCGTCGGCGGCCGACTGCGGCACGGTGCTGTATCCCCAGTCGACCTCGCTGCCGATCAGCGCCGGCCACGCCGACGGGACCGACATGATCTCCGGCCCGTCGGCCGCCCCGGCCTCCAGCAGCAGCACCCGCTTCCGTGGATCTTCCGAGAGCCGCGCGGCAATGACACACCCGGCGCTGCCCGCGCCCACCACGACGTAGTCGAACTGGTCCATGTTTCTCCTCCGAAGACGGCATCCGAAGCGGGTGCGGGGAGCGGAAACTCCCTGAACGGGCGGGTGGCGCCGGCTCGGGCGCGCACCCGCGGTCCGTGCAGGACCCACCGTCCTCCGGCGGAGCGCCGAGCGGCACCCGTCGAAGTCCCTGGTTTCTCCCTGGGGTGGGCCAAGGATCAACCAGGGGGCGGCAAGGGCTCGGCGCGGGCCTCCGAGATCACGGACCCGCGTCGGCGGCTTGCGGCAGTGCGCGAATCCCCTGTCGATCACCGGACGCGGCTGCCCGTCGGCGGTGTGACGAGGGTTTAGCCGGTCAGAGGTCGAGTACGTCGACCGGGGCCCGCCTGCCCCCGGCCTCCGGTGAAGCCGAGGGCGACGACCGTACCGTGCCGGCGGAGGAGGTGGACGAGTTCGCCCAGGCGCGGGCCGCCGACCGGATCGAGGGCGAGGTCTACACCCTGGCCGTCCGTCAACTTGACGATGAGACAACGAGCTCCGGCCGGCACTTCTGCTCGGCCTTTTGGGCGGCCGCGTGCACCCGACTTGGCCGGCGCCGCAGGCCATCCAGGAGCTGTGGCGGGACGTCTTCACCGAATGGTTCCCCTCGAACCCGTACCGCAGCCGCTCCGGCCCTGAGATCCTGCGCATCCGGGTGTCGCCGGACAAGACCGAGGCTGACGCCCAACTCTGGCTCCCGGTGGAGCCTGAGCACCGCTGAACCAAGCACTCAGCCCCCGGCGCGGGCAGGAGCGAGCCCTTCGGTTGGCCTTCGGGACCCGCAGTCGAAGGGCTCAGGTGCGTCGTGGTCGATGTCGAGGGCACGCTGCGCTCCGCGAGTGTGCGCGGCGTTCCGCCGGTGAACAAGCGGCGTGCCGGCACCCAGCACGGCGGGGGCTCTCCGCAAGCCGGGTCCTGTCACGACCTGCGGGATCGGACGTCGATCACCAGGCTGATCGAGAAGGCGGCCAGTACGAGCAGGCCGCCCAGGACGGTCAGTACGGCGTCCCCGAACACCCCCAGGGAGAGCGTCACCGCCAGGATCGCCAGCGCCAGGAAGACGGCCACGGGGATCTTCCAGTCGTCGCCGACGATGAAGTCGTACCAGAAGCGAGCGAAGGCCTTCAGCAGGTTCATGGGGTCTTCTCCTCGACGGTGCCGACGGCGGCGGTGTGCGCCGGGGTGGGACGGGAGGTCCTTGTGAGGGCCCTCACCCACACCCTGCTCAGCAGGAACCAGGCGGCCAGGAGGACCAGGATCGACAGGTCCTGACCGGGCCAGTGAAGGCTTGCCCGGCCGGCGCGGAAGAGGCCGATGCCCTCGACAGCCCAGAAGGTGCCGAAGGAGGCCAGGAGCAGGCCCACCCCGTACTTGAGCAGGTTCTCGTCGATCATCGAGAGCGGCCGGCGCACGGCGAAGGCGATGCCGAGGACGGTGACGACCGCGCCGGCGGCACCGAGGCCCGCGGCGGGCACGTTGTGGGCGTTCAGCCCGAACGTGATCACGATGAAGACGACCTCCATGCCCTCCAGCAGAACGCCCTTGAAACAGACCATGAAGCCGAACATGTCGAGCCGGCCGGCGCTGTTCCCGGCGGCCTTGGCCGCCTCGGTCTCCTCGCGGTAGATCGCGTCCTCGTCATGCGTGGCCTTACGGCCCGACGACCGGAGGATCGCCTTCCGCAGCCACTGCAGCCCGAACGTCAGCAGCAGGCCGCCGATCACCAACTGGAGCGCCGCCTCCGGGAACCAGCGGCCGAGCGCATACCCGGCGATCGACGTGAGTACCGCGAGCACCGCCAGGGCGGCGGCCACTCCTGCAAGCGCCGAGCGCCAGCCGCGGGTGAATCCCATGGCCATGACGATGGTGCTCGCCTCGACCATCTCGACGAAGCAGGCCACGAACGACGCCGCGACGAGTCCCCAGGTTGCCGCCTCCACGGAACACCTCCCTGTTGCGAGAGGGCATAGCTCAGATACCCCGATCGAGGCTAATTGCATGCAACGTAGTGCGCCGATAAGCATGCGCCGAGGAACGCCCAGGAAACGACAACGCTTGTCACTTTCTTACCCAGGTCTAGCAGCCCGACGCCGCTCATGGCGGTGGCAAAGACGATGCCCGCAGTGGTTCACAGCGACTCAGACGGGGCGTCGGTATCTCCGTGGGTCCGGGCATGGGGGCGTCTCGTCGATCGCGGTATGAACCAGTTGAGAGTGCCGGCGCCGACGCAGATCCGCGGAAGGTGTCGGCCAAGTAGCCCTCGTCGGTCACGACCCGCTCCGGCCGCGGGTGGGGCCGTCTCGGGCCGCCTGGCGGTCCCCTCGCGGCGTCGCCCAGGGTGCCCGCTTCAGTGATCTCTGCTCAGCCGAGTTTGCGTCGCAGTTGCAGGCTGTACAGCAGCAGGAGCGAGGGAGCGATGAGGACTGCCGCAACGCAGGAGACGACGAAGAGCACCCACAAAGTGGCCTGTGGGGCCGCCGCTTGGCCGATGGTCAGGTGAGTGCCGAGGAGGTAGGGATATTGGGCGACTCCCCACCCCGCGACGACGGTGGCGATCGCGATCGCCGCCAGGGTGCGGACGACGGGCGGATGGCCCCGTCGCAGCAAGAGCAGCGCGGTGAGACCGCACAGGGCGGAGATGACAAGGAGTGGCGCCCCCACCCTGCTCAACTGGTGGAACAGCCGCGGGGAGTCCGCACGCAGTACGAACACGCCTACGAGTGCCACCAGCCCCGCAACCACGCCTGCGCCGAAGGCCCGGTGGCGGAACGCCTTTTCCAGGCCGGTGTCGGATCGGCGCTGGGCTTGCCCGGTGAGGAACACAGCGGCCAGGTAGGCGCAGACGGTGACCGCGAGCACGCCCCCGAGAACGGAGGTCGGATTCAGCCAACTGGACAGAGCGTCGCCGTGCCCCGCCGAGGGAACACGGCCGGAGGCGATCCCGCCCGCGATGGTGCCGAAGAAGAACGGGGTGAGTACCGACGAACAGGCGAAGGCGGCACCGCTGATCCACTCTCCCCGGCTTTGGGCCAGCGCATGGCGGAAGGCGAAGCCCGCTCCCCTGGCGACGATCCCCAGAGCCGCCAGGCCGAGAGGGATGTAGAGGGTGGTGGTGATGGCAGCGAAGGCCTGTGGGAAGCCCGTCCAGAGGGTGACCAGGCAGAAGATCAGCCACGTGTGGTTGGCTTCCCACACCGGGCTGATGGAGAGGTTGATCAGCTCCCGGGTGCGGCGGCCCCGCGTGGCTCCGCCGGCCGTGAGGTCCCAGAAACCGGCCCCGTAGTCGGCCCCTCCGAAGAGGGCATAGGCGATGACGCCGACGAACAGGACCGCGGCGATCAGAGTGCTCATGCGTCATCGCCTCCGACGGCGTGCCCGCTCGTCGCCGGAGTGGTCTCGGGACCGTACGGGACAGCCACGGCGTCGGTGCCCTGTTCCGACCATCGGTGGTGCATGGTGCGGAGCACGAACAAGGCGCCGGCGCCCACGCAGATGTAGATAGCGAGGACCGTGGCGAACAGCGGCCACAGGTTGCCCTGTGTGGCGACCGCGTCCTTTGTCAGCAGGAGTCCCACGACTGTCCAGGGCTGGCGGCCGACCTCGGTCACCACCCAGCCGCTCCACAACGACAGCAGCGCGATCGGCCCGGCGACGGACGACAGGCGCAGGAACCAGCGGTACGTGGGTACCTCGCGGCGCCGCCACCACAGCCAGCCGTACCACAGGGACAGCAGGAGCAGGAGGCTGCCGGTGGCGACCATGACGTCGAAGCTGAGGTGTACGACGCTGACCACCTCGTCCGCGGGGCGTACCGCGGCCGGAATCGCGTCGAACCCCTTGATCGTGGTGGAGGGGCGGAAGCCGGCGAGGATCGAGGCCACGTCGGGAATCCGGATGCCATAGCGCACCTCGCCGTTGACGAAGATGCCGCCGACGATCTCCGGGATGTGACTGCCGGTCGTCGGCACCATCTCGATGGCGGCGAACTTGGCCGGTTCCCTGTCGAACACCTGCCGGGCGATCGTGTCCCCGACGAGGAACTGCAGCGGCATGGCGATCGCCGCCACCGTGAACGGCACCTGGAACCCCAGCCGGTGATAGTGGTCCCGGCGTCCCTTGAGCAGCCCCCACGCGTACACGCCCGCGACCATGAAGCCCGCGACGATGTACGCCGCGAGGAGCATGTGCACCATCTCCCACCAGAAGGCGCCGTTGAAGAAGACCTTGGACGGGATCACGTCCACCACACGCCCGTCCTTCACGACGACGCCGGCCGGCTGGTTCATCCAGCTGTTCGCCGCGATGACGGAGACCGTTCCCCCGACGCTCGCCAGGGTGACCACTACACCGGTGAAGAAGTGCGGCCAGGGCGGGAGCCTCTTCCAGCCGTAGATGTAGATGGCCATGAAGATGGCCTCGAGGAAGAAGAAGAGCCCTTCGATGGCGAACGGAAACCCGAACGCCGGCCCGTAGTTGCCCATCAGTCCCGGCCAGAGCAACCCCAACTCGAAAGTCAGTACAGTGCCCGACACGGCTCCCACGGCGAACAGTACGGCGGCCACCTTGGACCACCGCTGGGCCAGGAGGAGCGCCTGGTGATCGTCGCGGCGCAGGGCCCGGTAGTGGCAGATCAGCATCATGAAGGTGAATGCGACGCCGAAGGGCACCAGAATGATGTGGAAGCCCAATGTGAACGCCATCTGCTCACGCGCAGGAAGGAGTTGTGGCGGGTCGGCAGCTCCGACCAGCGCAGACAGCACCATGAATTCACTTTCGGCTCGAGTGGCGGCTGACGATTCGTTTGTCGCGATGGATACGGGCTGCTGATGCCGGCATCCAAGCGCAAAGGAAACCGCGCCGGGTGGCGAATTGGCGAAGGCGGAGGTTCCGCCGAGGTCAGAGGGCGGCGGTGCGGCGTGTCTTGTTGCGCAGGAAGGATCGCGGAACGGTCATGCGTTCGACTCTGTTGAGCGGTTGTGAGGGCTATTGCGACGATGCTTTGCCTTCTGTGGTCGATGGTAAACAGCCACCCGGCGGCACAACCGCTCCGGCAGTCGCCGGTTTCGGCGATTCCTTCTGCGGTGTCAAGCGGCGGCGCCAATCAGCGGTAACGGCGAGCGTTTCCCAGCACGCCCCGGGTCAAGGCAGCGGCTGCCGAGGCCACCGGAGGGCCGGCCGCTCGGCGACTCACCGCGGTGAAATGAGCGAGACCTGAGCGGCGCGCCGACCTCGCTGATGACTTCGGGACGCCCCTCAACGGATCAGATAGGGCGGCTGATCGCGGGAACCGCCAGAGCCCGATGGGCGAACCAGCACGGCTGGGCGCGGCCCCCAGGCAACTGCGCGGACCCCGCATCTGCCAATGACGTCGGCCCCCTTCCGACGCGACCTCAGGTCCGCCAGTGGCAGGCGAGCGCGAAGTCCACGGTCACGGCAAACGTCACATACATGAGCCACAGGCCGGTCACCACCCGAACCAGGCCCAGCGCGCGCTCGGCGAGTGCGACGCCGATCGAGGCGAAGAACTCGGCGACGTATACGCAGAACAGGCCCATGAATACCAGGCCGACCGGCCAGTCCCCGACCTTGAAGAACACGGTGGCGCCCAGCGCTGAAAGAACCATGTAGGCCACAGAGAGCCCCGCGTTGGGGCGCGGATCGTTGCCGCGGTACCGGTTCCACCCGATCGCGAACCAGTGGATGCCGTACGCCGAGAAGGCGAGGGGCGGCCATGTACAGCGGTCCGTTCTTGAAAACCTCGAACCAGGTGAGCCCGACGAAGAGGATCACGCGGGCGCGGGCTGGATACCCGTCGGCGGCACCAGCGAGGCGGCTCCGATGTTCGCCGCACTGATCGCCCTCGCCAACCAGGAGGCCGGAACCCGACTCGGCGCCGTTCACGGCGCGTTGTACAACCTGGCCACCGTCCCCGGTGGTGGGGTCGTCGACATGACCATCGGCGGTAACGGTCCGGACGGCTACCAGGCCGTCAAGGGCTACGACATGGCCTCGGGGCTGGGCACGGTCGACGCCTCAGTGTTTGTACCCAAGCTCGCTGCCGCGGTCACCGGTCGAGGGGCCGTCGCGAACGAATGACGTCCCCGGTGAGCCGGCTCTTCGTCGGGAAGCTCCTGCGGTCCAGCGGCCGGCTCAGCGGACGGCTATTTCGCACGTCAACGCCCTCGCCACCGCGGCTGGAGCCCGGAGCGGGACGCCGTCGTGGCCCTTGCACCACATGGCAGCAGGCGCACTCGCCCGCGGCATGGGCACCTTCTCCAAGCACAGGGCCGAACGCCGGCGGGTCGCCCCCTTCTGATCCGCAGGAGCCGCCCGTCGCGTGTGCCGTCACGCCGGTGACGTCTCCGGCAGGCGGCGCTCGAGTTCGGCCAGCCTCGTGCGCAGTGCCTTCTCTGTGTTGCGCCGCTCCGTCACCTCGCGCATGATCGCGGAGATGCCCACGAGACGGCCGGTCTCGTCTCGCAGCAGGGCCACCGTGAACTCGATCGAGACGCGGTGGCCGTCCCGGTGGGTGGCCGGCACGCCGAGCAGCTTGTCGCCGTATCGAGTTCGGCCGGTAGCCGCCGTGTGCCGGTAGCCCTTTCCGTGCCGCTCCCGAAGTTTCTCCGGGATGATCAGGTCGAGGCTGTGGCCCACGGCCTCGGCCGCGGTATGGCCGAACATGCGTTCTGCTCCGCTGTTCCACACCCGGATGATCCCCTCCGGGTCGGCCACCACGATGGCCTCGGACGACTCGCGCACGATCGCTTGGGCCAGCCAGGCGTCCGGCTCGCCGATGTGCGCGGTGCCGGGGTTCGCGTGTGTCGACGAGTCCTCGTTCCCGGCTACCGCATTGTTGTCGCCCACGGCGTTTCTCCCTCCTCTTGGCGCGCCGCCCGAGGGTCCACCAGTGGTGGGCATGTGCCGGGCGCGCCTTCTCGTTGATCGGCACCGTCGACAGTATGGCGTGCTCGCCTTGAATAAGGAATACTGCATACAATGTCTCTCGGTGTGGGGAGGAGCCGGTCCATGCTGTTCCGGCAGCTCGAGTACTTCGTGGCGGTGGCCAGGGAGAAACACTTCGCGCGGGCAGCCGATGCCTGCTATGTCTCTCAGCCCGCACTGTCGATCGCCATCGCCAAGCTGGAACGGGAGCTGAACGTCACCCTGATCAACCGGGGGCACAACTTCGAGGGCCTGACCCCGGAGGGCGAGCGGCTCGTCGTGTGGGCCAAGCGGATCCTCGCCGAGCACGACGCGTTCAAGGCCGCGGTGGCCGTCATGCAGTCGGGCATCACCGGGACGCTACGGCTGGGCACGGGGCCCACCGTTTCGACCACGACGGCGCTCCCGGTGGCCGCCTTCTGCGCGATGCACCCGCTGGCCAGGGTGAAGGTCTGCTCCCGGCTGTCCTCCGCGGAACTGGTCCGGCAGCTGCGCGACTTCGAACTGGACGCCGCCATCGCCCACTTCGGGCCCGACGACCGGGAAGGCCTGGACGTGGTGCCGCTGTACGAGGAGCAGTACGTGCTGCTGACACCCGGTGAACACCTGGTGCCCCCGGGCCCCACCATCACCTGGGCGGAGGCGGCCCAGCTGCCGCTGGCACTGCTCTCACCGGACATGCGTTTTCGCCAGTTCATCGACAGCGCCTTCGAAAACGCCGGGGCGAGGGCGACCCCCCAGGTGGAGACGGACTCCGTCGCCTCTCTCTACGCCCATGTCGCCACGGGCGCTTGGGCGAGTGTCGTCCCGCACACATGGCTGAACGCCATGCCGGTGACCGGCGGGACCAGAGCCGTCCGGCTGGTCGAGCCGGATGCCAGGGCGCAGATCTCGGTGGCGATCCACGCGGCGACTCCCGGTTCGGTCGCGGCCAGGGCGTTCCTCGACATGGCCGCGGGGCTGTCATTGGACGAGGTTCTCGTACCGGAGTGGTCGGACCGCGCCGCCGTAGCCGGCACGGCCGAGGAACCCCACGACGGGCAGTTGGCGGAACTCCGCGGGTCGGGCTGACCCCCGGCCAAGGACCGGCTGGGAGCCTCCCACGCACTGCCGTCGGCCGGTGCCAGCGAGCGCCCCGTTGCGCGAGCCGCCGCTCCGCACCCGCATCGATAAACGCCGTAAATCAGCTGGTTGGCAAAAGATCTTGGACGCGCCGTCCCCATGGCGCGGAAGGTGAAGCACAGAAGACGAACCGCGCGACCCTCTAGGGAGGATCCGGACCATGACGGACGCTGTCACGCAGGACACGGGGGCGGAGGGCGCCGACGAACCGGCTGCTTTGACCGACGGGATCCATCTGGTGGTCGACGCACTCAAGCTCAACGGAGTCGAGACCATCTACGGGGTCGTCGGCATCCCGATCACCGACCTGGCTCGTCTCGCGCAGGCGTCGGACATCCGCTACATCGGTTTCCGGCACGAGAGCGACGCCGGGCACGCCGCGGCGGCGGCCGGGTTCCTCACGCAGAAGCCGGGTATCTGCCTGACGGTGTCCGCGCCCGGCTTCCTCAACGGCCTCGTGGCGCTCGCCAACGCCACCACCAACTGTTTCCCGATGGTGCAGATATCCGGGTCCAGTGAGCGGCACCTCGTCGACCTCCAGCGGGGCGACTACGAGGAAATGGATCAGCTCGCGGCGTCCAGGCCGTTCGTCAAGGCGGCCTACCGAGTACAGCGGGCCGAGGACATCGGGCGCGGCATCGCTCGCGCGCTCCGCACCGCGATCTCCGGCCGTCCCGGAGGGGTCTACCTGGACATCCCGGCCGCGGTGCTGGGCGAAATCGTCGACGCCGAGAAGGGCGCGGCTTCGCTGTGGGAGCTCGTCGACCCGGCGCCGCGCCAGCTGCCGCAGCCCCAGGCCGTGGACCGCGCGATCGAGCTCCTCGCCGGGGCCGAGCGGCCGCTGGTCGTGCTGGGGAAGGGCGCCGCGTACGCGCAGGCGGACGACACGATCCGGGAGTTCGTCGAGAGCACCGGAATTCCCTATCTGCCCATGTCGATGGCGAAGGGCCTGCTGCCCGACGACCACCCGCAGTCGGCGGCTACCGCGCGCTCCCTCGCGCTGCGCCGGGCGGACGTCGTCATGCTGGTCGGCGCCCGCCTGAACTGGCTGCTCGGCCACGGCGAGGCGCCCCAGTGGAACCCGGACGCGAAGTTCGTCCAGGTCGACATCGCCGCCACGGAGATGGACAGCAACCAGCCCATCGCGGCCCCGCTCGTCGGTGACGTCGGCTCGGTGATGGAGGCACTGGTCGAGCGGAGCAAGCCGGGCCGGATCGCGGCCCCGGTGCAGTGGCGCGAGGAACTCGCCGCCCGCTCCACGCAGAACGTCACCAAGATGGCCGGGCGCCTGGAAGCCGCCAAGGCAGCGCACCCGATGAAGTTCCTGGGCGCACTGCAGGTCATCCGTGACGTCCTGGAGGAGAACCCGCGCGCCTACGTCGTCAACGAGGGCGCCAACGCCCTGGACCTGGCCCGCAACACGATCGGCATGCAGGTGCCGCGGCACCGCCTGGACAGCGGCACCTGGGGCGTGATGGGCATCGGTATGGGCTACGCGATCGCCGCAGCCGTCGAGACCGGAGAACCGGTCGTCGCCATCGAGGGCGACAGCGCCTTCGGCTTCAGCGGCATGGAGATCGAGGCCGTGTGCCGCTACAACCTGCCGATCGTCACCGTCGTACTCAACAACAGCGGCGTCTACCGCGGCGACGACCCCTCCGCCAACGCGGACCCGGCACCCACCGCCCTCAAGGCCCGCCACGACCTCATGATCGAGGCGTTCGGCGGCAAGGGCTACCAGGCAACGACGCCCGCCGAGGTCGAAGCCGCTCTCCGCGAGGCCCTGGCAGCAGGTGTGCCGGCCCTCATCGACTGCGTGATCGACCCTGCGGACGGCACGGAGAGCGGCAACATCGCGCACCTCAACCCCAAGGGCATCACGGCCAAGCACTGACCACGTCCCGTCACCACCACATCAAGTCGATTCACGAGAAAGCTACTGAACATGACTGAACTGCCCCTTTCCGGGATCAAGGTCATCGACTTCACCGGGGTACAGGCCGGTCCCGCCTGTACGCAGATGCTCGCCTGGCTCGGAGCCGACGTGCTCAAGGTCGAGCGCACCGCCGGCGGCGACGTGACGCGCAATCAGCTGCGCGACATCCCCGACGCCGACGCGCTGTACTTCACCATGCTGAACAGCAACAAGCGCTCCCTGGCCATCAACACCAAGTCCCCCGAGGGCCGGGAGGTCATGGAGAAGCTGATCCGCGGGGCCGACGTCCTGGTCGAGAACTTCGCACCGGGCGCCATGGACCGCATGGGCCTGGACTGGGAGACGCTCCAGGAGTGGAACCCGCGCCTGATCTTCGGCTCCGTCAAGGGCTTCAACGAGGACTCGCCGTGGAACGACCTCAAGGTCTACGAGAACGTGGCCCAGTGCGCCGGCGGTGCCGCCTCGACCACCGGTTTCTGGGACGGCCCGCCGACCGTCAGCGGCGCCGCCCTCGGCGACAGCAACACCGGTATGCACCTGCTTATCGGTCTGCTCGCGGCGATCATCGACCGTGACAAGACCGGCAAGGGCCAGAAGGTCGCGGTGTCCATGCAGGACGCCGTGCTCAACCTGTCCCGGGTCAAGCTCCGCGACCAGCAGCGCCTGGACCGGGTCGGCTACCTGGAGGAGTACCCGCAGTACCCGAACGGCGAATTCGGGGAGGCCGTGCCGCGCGGCGGCAACGCGGGCGGCGGTGGCCAGCCCGGCTGGGTGCTGAAGTGCAAGGGGTGGGAGACCGACCCCAACGCGTACATCTACTTCACCATTCAGGAGCAGAACTGGAAGCGGACCGCCGAGGCCATCGGCCGGCCCGAGTGGGTGGACGACCAGGAGTACAGCACCGCCAAGGCGCGCCAGGCCCACATCTTCGAGATCTTCGAGGAGATCGAGAAGTGGCTGGCCGACAAGACGAAGTACGAGGCGGTCGACATCCTGCGCAAGTGGGAGGTGCCCTGCGCGCCCGTGATGAGCATGAAGGAGATCGCGGGCGACGAGGCGCTGCGCAGGAGCGAGACGGTCGTTGAGGTCGAGCAGAAGGGCCGCGGGACGTACCTGACGGTCGGTAGCCCGATCAAGTTTTCCCGTTTCAAGCCCGACATCAAGGGCGCTCCGCTGCTCGGCGAGCACACCGACGAGGTCCTGAGCGAGCTGGGCTACGACGCGAGTGCCATCGCGGGGATGCGCGACAAGCAGGTCATCATCTGAACCGTCGCGTGACGGAGCCGGCCCGGACCCTTGGTCCGGGCCGGCTTCCTGCTGTGGTGGGTACGCTGGGGCGGTTGTGCGGTGCGCGGCACTTCGCCGAGACGCTGCTGCGCCAGTGGCACGTCTGCGAGGACGACAGCTTCACGGCGGCCTGGTCGTCGACGAGCCGGCGGCCAACGCGGCCGAGTACGGCCATCGCCACATGGCGCTGTGCCTCAGCCTGGACACGGATCTCCTGCACATCACGGTGCGCGATCACGCAGGAGGCGTCCGGGTTGCTGATGCCGTGTGCGGCGAGCAGGCCGATGCATGAGGCGATGTAGCCGCCGAGGTCGACGATGAGGTCGTAGAAGGCCTCTTCGTCGTCGTGGAAGAGCTGGACCATGAAATCCGCGGTCTGGTCCGTGCCGGTGGGGCCCGTCAGCAGCGTCTTGAGCATCTCTACGAGCGGGGTGCGCGGAAAGCCGTGGACTGTGGCGGTCTTCTCGAAGTCGGCGATGATGGCCGCCGTGTCACGATCACGTTCCTGGGCGAGCCAGGAGGTCAGCCCCGCCGCTGCCACCCCGGCGCCGATCGCGAGCATGTTGACGTTGTCGGCGCCGCCAGTGGCCAGGTCGGCTTCGGCTGCCTGGATGACGACCTGGCACACGGGCGAATCCGCGCGTACCCGGGCCGTCTTCGTGGACGGTTCGAGGGATGCACGCGCCAGGTCCATGACGGGGTCTTGGAGTGACGTCATATGGTCATCTTTGTCTCTTGGTCGACCACTTGGGGGCTGAATGCATGAGCTCCGTACCTGCGTAGACCACCCTTATGAATAGCTCGGTGGCCGGTCATGGGTTCTGGTCTGGTGCTTTGCGTGGCGGACATGTCCGTGACGGGTTAGGCCGTGTCCGGTGAATCGTCATTCCGTGGAGCCAGAGCCGGACGGCGGCGGCTGTGACCGTGCCGTGGAAGTCGTGGCGCGCTTGTCGTAGCGCCTCGCGTGAGGCCGGGTCAGGGCCGGCAGATCCCGTGCTCCCAGGCCCAGGCGGCGATGCCGACTCGGTTGCGCACCCCCAGCTTGCGCTGGACGCTCGCGACGTGGTTCTTCACCGTCCCGGTGGCGATGAAGAGCTGCGCCGCGATCTCGGCGTTGGTGCTGCCGTCGGCCAGCAGCGTCACGATCTCCCGCTCACGGTCGGTCAGCGGCTCCGCTCCTTCGTCCGGGTCCGTCACGGTCGGACCGGCGGTGAGTTCGCGCAGCAGCCGGACCGTGACCTGCGGACTGATCAGGGTGTCCCCGACCGCCGCCGCGCGGACCGCCTCGATCAGCAGGGTCGGACCCGATCGTTTGAGAAGGAAGCCGGCGGCGCCGTTTCGGAGCGCGGCGTGCACGTACTCGTCCAGGTCGAACGTGGTCACCACGACCACCCGGAGCGGGACGGCCACGTCGGGGCCGGCCAGCAGGCGGGTGAGTTCGAGCCCGTCGACGCGCGGCATGCGGATGTCGGCGAGGACCACGTCCGGCCGCAACTGCCGGGCCAGCTCGACCGCGGCGCCGCCGTCCGCGGCCTCGCCGACGACCTGGATGTCCGGCTGGGCGTCGAGGACCATCCGGAAGGCACTGCGGATGCTCTCCTGGTCGTCGGCGAGCAGGACGCGGATCGGGCCGGTGCTGGTCGGTCCGGTGCTGGTCGGCGCCGTGGTCGTCGGGGCGTTGCTCATCGGGGCTGGGCCTTTCCGGGGCGGAAGGGGGTGGGGAGGGAGGGTCGGCGGGTGCCTCGGTCGCCTGCGAGCGGCAGCTCGGCCGCCAGGCGCCAGCCGCCGCCGGGGCGGGGCCCGGCGGTCAGCGATCCGCCGAGCGAGGCCACCCGCTCGGCCAGGCCGGGCAGCCCCAGCCCACCGGCCCGGTCGCCGCGCTGCTGCGGCCGTCCGGCCGAGGCGCCGTTGCTGACGTCGACGGTGAGTGCGGACGCCGACCGGTCCAGCGTCACGGTCACGTCGGCTTCCGGCGCGTGGCGACGCACGTTGGTCAGGGCCTCCACCACGATCCGGTACGCCGTGCCGGAGACCTCGCGGGCGACGTGGTCGAGCAGGCCCGGGGCGAGGGCGAGTTCGGTCCGACCCGCGCTCGACTCGCGGAAGCGCCGGACCAGTTCGGGCACCTCGTCCAAGCCCTTGACCGACTGCCGGGGATCGCCGTTCTGCTGGTCGTGGAGCATGTGCACGGTGCGGTCCATCGCGGCCAGAGCCCGGAGCCCGGCCTCTTCGACCCGCCGCAGCGCGTCGAGCGCGACACTCGGATTGTCCAACCCGAGGAACCGCCCGGTCTGCGCCTGCGCGACCATCTCGCTGACGTCGTGGGCGACGAAGTCGTGCAGGTCCCGGGCCAGGTCCAGGCGCTGCCGCCGCCGGGCCTCGGCCACCGAGCTGACCCGCCGGGCGTCCAGCACCCGCAGGTACACCCCGCCCGCCGCCGCGCCGGTCGCCAGCAACGACCAGAAGACGCAGGCGCCGACGATGCCGCGGACCGAGTCGGTGCTCCAAGCGCGCAGCACCCACAGGGTCACCGCGAGGTGGGCCAGCGTTGCGGCCGCGATCGCCTGCGGCGGCGGGGCGTGGCGCGCGGTCGGCACCAGCACGGCGAGCAGGGCGACGGCTTCCAGCGTGCCCACCGTGCCCGGCCCGGGGCCGACCGCTCCGGACGGATGAGCGACCGTCACGACGAGCGACACCGCGGCGGCGGCTCCGGTCGCCCAGGCGATCAGCGGACGCGACCGCGACCGGCCCGCGAAGACGAGCAGCGCCGCCGCGCCGGACAGGACGGCCGGGACCATGATGGTCAACACAACCCCGACGGTACGCGTGCGGGCACCGGCGCGCCTGTGCCTTTCGGCATATCCCCGACCGGCCCGTCCGCGATCTCGGTGCCCAACGACATATGTCCGCGAGGGTGGTGGCCTGACCAGGCTTGGGGCATGACAGCGACCCAGTCGGCCCGACCGACCACCGCCCCCACGTCCGAGCGCGCGAAGCGGGGGTCCGCGAAGCCGAAGTACGTCCCCGGCACCCCCCGTTGGGCCCAGCTCGCCGCGCACGCGGTCCCGCTGGTGGTGCTGCCCTCCAGCATCTGGCGGCTGCTCATGACCGCCGGATGGGCCGGGGTCGACCACTCCGCGAACCCGGGCTACCGCTCCGAGCTCAGCGACTACCTCTACGCACTCCTCCTGTCCGCGGTTTCCGAGGGGCTTGCGCTGCTGACCCTCGGTCTGGTCAAGCCCTGGGGCGAGGTTTTCCCGCGCTGGATACCCCTCCTGGGCGGACGCCGCGTGGCGATCAAGGCAGCGGTGATCCCGGCGACCGTCGGCGCGACCCTGCTGGTGCTGCTCGCCGCGTACTTCTTCCTGGACCCCATCCTCTTCCACATCCACTTCACGCCGTCGATCGGCGCCAAGGGGACGGCCACCTCACACCTGGAGGTCAGCGGGTGGTCGCAGGTGCTGTTCGTGGCCTGCTACCTGCCGCTGGTGGCCTGGCCGGTGCTGGTCGGCGCCGTCACCCGCGCCTACTACCGCCGCCGCGCCACCACGGAAGGACGCTGAGATGAGCGAGCTGGCGCCGAGCGGGCGGCTCCGCGCCGCCTGGGCCGCCGTCCACACTCCCGTGGCGGGAGTCCCGCGCGGTGCCCGCCTCGCGGCCGCCGTCATCCCGTTCACCGTGCTGCCCGCGAGCATCTGGCGGATCGCCGGGATCACCTTCCACCTGCCGCTCGACGGCGGTCTGCACCCGGGGCACGGGCAGATTCCGGTCTGGCTGCCGATGAAGGTCTACGTCCTCCTGATCTCGGTCCTGTCCGAAGTGCTGGCGTTGCTGGCCTTCGGCCTGATCGCGGGCTGGGGCGAGGTGTGGCCGCACTGGATCCCGCGCCTGCGGGGCCGGCCGGTTCCGGTGCTCGCGGCCGTGACTCCCGCCGGGCTCGGCGCCACGATCCTGACCACGATGTGGAGCTGGGCCGCCGTCACCGGGGCGTTCGGCAGGACCGCCGAGTGGCGGCCGCTGCCGCCCGACAACCCGATGACCCTGCACGACTGGCACTCGGCGCTGCTGGCCGCCGCCTACGCGCCGCTCGTGCTGTGGGGCCCGCTGCTCGGCTGGCTGACCGTCGCCTACTGGCGGCGCCGCGCGGGGCACGCGCCCCGGCCCGCCGTAGCGGTGGCCAGCGTGGCGCCCCGATGAGACGGCGCCTGATGCTGGTGCCGCCTCCGGTGAATCGTCATTCGTGGAGCCAGAGTCGGACGGCGGCGGCTGTGAGCCGCGGGTCAGCCGGTGACCGACCTGGTCCGTGCCCTCGTGGACGAGGGTCTGTTGCGCAGAAACGAGTCCGGCACCACCTACGAGCGCGTCTGACGGATGGTGCGAGTATTAGCCGGCGACGCCCGCACACGCGGATGTCACGTCCCGGGCCTGCAAGGCGCTTCGACCGATCAAGACAACGGCCGTTCGCTGCGCAGCCTGCGGATCTCGCCGTATGCGGTCTCTAGTGCCGCATGAGGCAACGTTTGCCCGTCAAGGAGCGGCGTCCGGTGCGTGCTCTGGGGGTCCCCCCGCCGGAGGCTGGGGGAGTGCCGGCCGGAAGTCCTCGTACTGGACGTACTTGGGCTTTCGGCCGGTGCGGCGAGAGTGCGTGCCGGGCGTCGCGACGGGGCGAACGTTGCCTGTTGCCGCACTAGCCTGGCTAGCCCGCCACCGTCACCTGACGTGCGGCCGGGGCCGCCTCGTGTCGGCCGTCGGTGCTGAGCGCGCGCAGGATCTCCTCCACGCTCTGCTTGGCGTCGCCGAAGAGCATGCTGCTGTTCTCGCGGAAGAACAGCGGGTTTTGCACGCCCGCGTAACCGGAGGCCATGGAGCGCTTGAAGACGATGACTTGCTCCGCCTCCCAGACCCGCAGCACCGGCATGCCGGCGATGGGGCTGCCCGGGTCGTCGGTCGCGGCCGGGTTGACTGTGTCGTTCGCGCCGATGACCAGCACGACCGAGGCGTCGGCGAACTCGTCGTTGATCTCGTCCATCTCCAGGACGATGTCGTAGGGCACTTTCGCCTCGGCCAGCAGCACGTTCATGTGCCCGGGCAGGCGCCCGGCGACGGGGTGGACGCCGAAGCGGACTTCGACGCCCCGCTCGCGCAGCCGGCGCGTCAGCTCCGCGACCGGGTGCTGGGCCTGGGCGACGGCCATGCCGTAGCCGGGAGTGATGATCACTGAGCGGGCCTGGGCGAGCATCTCGGCCGCCTCCGCGGCGCGCACCTCGCTGTGCTCGCCGTGCTCCTCGTCGCGGCCGGGCGGCGCCTCGATGCCGAAGCCGCCTGCGATGACGGAGATGAAGGAGCGGTTCATCGCCTTGCACATGATGTAGGACAGGTAGGCACCGGAGGAGCCGACCAGCGCGCCCGTGACGATGAGCAGGTTGTTGTCGAGCAGGAAGCCGGCTGCGGCCGCCGCCCAGCCCGAGTAGCTGTTCAGCATGGACACGACGACGGGCATGTCGCCGCCGCCGATCGAGGCGACCAGGTGCCAGCCAAGGGCCAGCGCCAGCACGGTCACCGTGATCATCAGCGGCAGGTTCGGGCTGATGGTGAACCAGACCGTCAGCGCGACGAAGGCGCCGAGCGCGCCGAGGTTCAGCGCGTTCTTGCCCGGCAGCGTCAGCGGACGGGACTTGATCCGCGCCGAAAGCTTCAGGAACGCGACGATCGAGCCGGTGAAGGTGACCGCGCCGATGAAGATGCCGATGAACACCTCGGTGTGGTGGATGCCCAGCAGATCGGCGCCGATCCGGGTCTGCGCCCTGCCGTGCGACTCCACCTCCAGGTAGCTGTTCCAGCCCACCAGCACCGCGGCGAGGCCGACGAAGCTGTGCAGCACCGCGATCAGTTCGGGCATCTGTGTCATCTCGACCTGGCGAGCCCGCCACAGGCCGATCACCGCGCCGAGTGCCATGGCCAGCAGGATCAGGGCCACCGCGCCGGCGGTGATGCTCTGCGCCGCCGCCACGATCGTGGCAACCAGCGCGAGGACCATGCCGGCGATGCCGTAGATGACGCCGGCGCGGG
Organism: Streptomyces sp. NPDC005866; assembly: GCF_040629895.1. Taxonomy (NCBI): domain Bacteria; kingdom Bacillati; phylum Actinomycetota; class Actinomycetes; order Kitasatosporales; family Streptomycetaceae; genus Streptomyces; species Streptomyces sp. NPDC005866. The sequence continues at coordinate 10,147 of NZ_JBEXWP010000016.1, read as the reverse complement.
AGGTGCGGTGCTGGGACAGGCCGGCCAGGCTGAGGATGAACAACAGGGCGGCGACCAGGTTGGCCGCGTGGGAGGCCGTCATGGAGGTCATCTCGGCTCAGCCTTTCGAGAACATGGACAGCATGCGGCGGGTGACGGCGAAACCTCCGAAGACGTTGACGCTCGTCAGCAGGATCGCCACGAAGGACAGCGTGGTGACGATCCGGCTCTCGTGCCCGATTTGCAGCAGGGCACCGATCACGACAATCCCGGAGATCGCGTTGGTCACCGACATCAGCGGTGTGTGCAGCGCATGGTGCACCTTGCCGATGACGTAGTAGCCGATCACCACCGCCAGCGCGAACACGGTGAAGTTCTCGGCGAGTTGCGTGGGGGCCAAGGCCACCAGCAGGAACATCGCGAGCATGCCGAGCCCGATCAGGCCGAAGCGTCCTGCAGGCGTCAGCTTCGGTTGCTTGGGCTCGGGCTTGGCGGGCGTGGTCGCCGGCTGCGCGGCGGGCGCGGCCGAGACCGCGACGGGCGGCGGCGGCCAGGTGACGTCGCCGTCCCGCACTACGGTCACGGCCCGCTGCACGACGTCGTCGAAGTCGATCGCCAGCTGCCCGTCCTTGGCAGGCGTGAGCAGCCTGATCAGGTTCACCAGGTTGGTGCCGAACAGCTGCGAGGCCTGTGCGGGCAGCCGGGAGGCGAGGTCGGTGTAGCCGATGATGGTCACGCCGTTGTCGGTCACCACCGCCCGGCCCACGACCGTGCCCTCGACGTTGCCGCCCTGGGCGGCGGCCATGTCGACGATGACGCTGCCCGGTTTCATGACGGCCACGTCCTCGGCCGTCAGCAGGCGCGGCGCGGGCCGGCCCGGGATCAGCGCGGTGGTGATCACGATGTCCACGTCCTCGGCCTGCTGATGGTAGAGCTCGGCGGCGGCGCGGTCGTAGTCGGCGGAGGTCGCCGTGGCGTAGCCGTCGGTGCTCGCCTCCTGAGCGACGTTCACCGGGAGGTATTCGCCGCCCAGCGACTTCACCTGGTCCGCGACCTCCGGCCGCGGATCGGTCGCGCGCACGATCGCGCCGAGGCTGGAAGCGGCGCCGATCGCCGCCAGACCTGCCACACCCACGCCGGCCACCAGGACCTTCGCCGGCGGCACCTTGCCCGCCGCGGTGACCTGGCCGGTGAAGAACCGTCCGAAGACGTGCGCCGCCTCGATGACCGCGCGGTAGCCGGCGATGTTCGCCATGGAGGACAGCACGTCCATGGACTGCGCGCGCGAGATGCGCGGCACCGCGTCCAGCGCGAGGGCGGTCACGCCGGCGTCGGCGAGCGCCTGAAGCAGGTCGGGATGCTGTGCCGGGGCCAGCAGGGCGACCACGGTCGCGTCCTCCCGTAGCCGGGCCGTCTCCGAGCCGGAGGGGGCGTTCACCTTCAGGACGACATCCGCGTCCCAGGCCTCGCCGACCTCCGCGCCGGCATCGACGTAGGCCTGGTCGGTGAAGCCGGAGGCGGCACCGGCCTCGGGCTCGACCACGACCTCGTAGCCGAGCCCCAGCAGCAGACGCACCGTCGCGGGGGTCGCCGCGACGCGCGTCTCCCCGGGGACGGACTCGGCGACCACGCCTATGCGCTGGGGAGGATGTGCGGGTTCTTCAGCAGACATGTCCTGTATCTCTCGTCGGAGGAGGGTTCGGAGGGGATCTGCGATCGCTGGAATCTACCCGCCAGACGGATGCGGGCCAACGCAAGCAGACTGCGATGTGCTTCACCTTGAGGTACCGGCCGTCGGACGAGAATAGAAGGAATCGAATACTGTATGCAATGCCTGTATGCAATGCCTCGAAGTCTACGCCTGTCGATTACGTAGCGTTGGTGGACATCCTTGAGAGTGACTGAATACAGTATGCAGTCTTCAATCGAGAGGAGTCGCCATGAAGATCGCAGTCCTCGGGGCCGGTGCGATCGGTGCCTATGTCGGCGCCGCGCTCCACCGCGGCGGCGCCGAGGTCCACCTCGTCGCCCGGGGCCCGCATCTGCGGGCCATGCAGACCGAAGGGGTCCGCGTGAACAGTCCGCGCGGCGACTTCACCGCCCGGCCGCACGCCACGGACGACCCCACCGAGATCGGCCCGGTGGACTACGTGTTCCTCGGGCTGAAGGCCCACGCGTATCCCTCCTGCGGGCCTCTCATCGAGCCGCTGCTCGCCGAACACACGGCGATCGTGGCCGGGCAGAACGGCATCCCCTGGTGGTACTTCCACCGGCTGACAGGGCCCTACGAGGGTCGGCGAGTGGAAGCGGTCGACCCGGGCGGCGCCACCAGTGCGGTCCTGGCACCGGAACGGGCCATCGGCTGTGTCGTCTACCCGGCCACCGTCATCGAGGCGCCCGGAGTGATCAAGCACCTGGAAGGCACCCGGTTCTCCCTCGGGGAGCCCTCGGGTCACATCTCCGAGCGCTGTACGGCGCTGAGCGAAGCCCTGGTCGCCGGTGGTCTGAAGGCGCCGGTCGAGTCGAATCTGCGCGACGACATCTGGATCAAGCTCATGGGTAACGTCGCATTCAATCCGCTCAGCGCGCTCACCAGGGCGACCATGGCCGAGATCTGCGGTCACGCCCAAACCCGGCGGCTGGTGGCCCAGTTGATGGAGGAGACCCTCGACATCGCGGCCAGGGTCGGCAGTGAGCCGGACATCTCCATCGAGAAGCGGCTGCGCGGTGCCGAAGGGGTCGGACACCACAAGACCTCGATGCTGCAGGACCTGGAGGCCGGCAAGCCGCTCGAACTCGACGCCGTGGTGACGGCGGTGGTCGAGATCGCCGACATCACCGGCGCGGAGGCGCCCACACTGCGTGCCGTCCACGCGGCGACGGACCTGCTCGCGTGCCGCAATGCCGAAAGTGCTGCCGGTGTCGGGGCCGGGTCCGGGGCCGCACCCGCGTGAGCATCCGATCTCTGCAGGCGTATTGCATACTGTATGGAGTCTGCGCATGCTGATTCCATGGCTATCACCCAGGCGCCCACCGCAGACCAGGCCCTCGACATCCTCTTGACGGGCAATCAGCGCTTCGTCGTCGGAGACCCGCAGCATCCGAACCAGGGCGCAGCACACCGCGTCGCTCTGGCGCCCGGTCAGCACCCCTTCGCCGTGCTCTTCGGCTGCTCCGACTCACGACTGGCCGCAGAGATCATCTTCGATCGAGGTCTCGGGGACCTCTTCGTGGTGCGTACCGCCGGCCATGTGCTGGGTCCCGAGGTGCTCGGCAGCATCGAGTACGGCGTGGGCCAACTGGGCTGCCGGCTCGTGGTGGTGCTCGGACACGACGCATGCGGAGCGATCCGCGCCGCGCGCACTGCCCTGGAGGAGGGCCTGGCTCCGGCCGGGTACGTGCGCGATGTCGTCGAGCGCGTCACGCCCAGCGTGCTGGCCGCGCGTGCGGCGGGGCTGAGCGAGGAGCCCGACATCGTGGACGAGCACATACGGCACACCGTGGACCTGCTGCTGGACCGCTCTCCCGCGCTCCTCGGCAGGCAGACCGCGGTCGTCGGCCTCTCCTACCATCTCGGTGACGGACGGGTACGCATGGTCACCAGCCGAGGCCTGGACGGCACCGCCGCCGCCTGAGCCGCTCAGGCTCTGTGCACACGACACCGCCTCATCTCGCCTCGGACAGAGGCGAGATGAGGCGGTGTCGTGCGCCCGGGCCGGGTCAGCCGGCCGAGGCCTCCTGCGGCTGCCGCAGCAGCTGAGCGGCGGCGAGGACCACGGGATCCAGGCCGTCCGCCCCGGCGTCCGCCAGGTTCAGCAGCCGGGTGCGCATCCGCGGGTCCCAGAACCGGCGGATGTGACCCGCGATCGCCTCGGCGGCCCGGTCGCCGGGGAGCTGCCGGAAGTTCGCGGCGATCTGGTTCGCCATCCGCTGCTCGGGCGGCACGGCGTCGGCCATCTCAGTCCACCCCCGCGAGCAGGTCGGTTTCCACGGACTCGGTGGTGTGCCGCCCGAGCGGGTGGGCGAGTCCGACCTGTACGGCGGTCACCTTGTACTCCGGGCAGTTGGTCGCCCAGTCCGAGTTCTCGGTGGTGACCACGTTGGCGCCGGTCACCGGGTGGTGGAACGTCGTGTAGACGACGCCCGGCGGCATCCGGTCGGACACCCGTGCGCGCAGCGTCGTACTGCCGACCCGGCTGGCCAGCGTCACCACGTCCCCGTCGGTGATGCCGCGGTTCTCGGCGTCCAGCGGGTGCAACTCGAGCACGTCCTCGGGGTGCCACGCCACGTTGCCGGTACGGCGCGTCTGGGCCCCGACGTTGTACTGGCTGAGGATACGGCCCGTGGTCAGCACCAGCGGGAAGCGCGAGGTGGTGCGCTCGTCCGTCGGCACATAGGCGGTGACCACGAACTTGCCCTTGCCGCGGACGAACGCGTCGACGTGCATCGTCGGTGTGCCTTCGGGTGCCTGCTCGTTGCACGGCCACTGGACGCTGCCGAGCTTGTCCAGCACCTCGAAGGAGACTCCCGTGAACGTCGGTGTGACCTGGGCGATCTCATCCATGATCTGGCTCGGGTGGTCGTACGCCATGGGGTAGCCCATGGCGGTGGCGATCTCGCAGACGATCTGCCACTCGTGCTTGCCCGTCTTCGGCTTCATCACCGCCCGCACCCGGTTGATACGGCGCTCGGCGTTGGTGAAGGTGCCGTCCTTCTCCAGGAACGACGCGCCGGGCAGGAAGACGTGCGCGAACTTGGCCGTCTCGTTGAGGAACAGGTCCTGCACCACGACCAGGTCCATGGCCGCCAGCGCTGAGCTGACGTGCTGGAGGTTCGGGTCGGACTGGGCGATGTCCTCGCCGTGTACGAACAGGCCCCGGAACGAACCGTCGATCGCCGCGTCGAACATGTTCGGGATGCGCAGCCCCGGCTCGCCCAGGATCGAGCGCCCCCACAGCTCCTCGAACACGGTGCGGACCGCGTCGTCGGAGATATGGCGGTAGCCGGGGAGTTCGTGCGGAAACGAGCCCATGTCGCAGGAGCCCTGCACGTTGTTCTGGCCGCGCAGCGGGTTGACGCCGACGCCGTCGCGGCCGATGTTGCCGCACGCCATCGCCAGGTTCGCCATCCCCATGACCATCGTGGAGCCCTGGCTGTGCTCGGTGACGCCGAGGCCGTAGTAGATGGCCCCGTTGGGCGCCGCCGCGTACAGCCGGGCGGCGCCGCGCAGTTCGTCGGCCGGCACACCCGTGATGGGCTCGGTGGCCTCCGGACTGTTCTCCGGCAGTGCCACGAACTCGGCCCACTCGTCGAACCCCTCGCACCGGTCCGCGACGAAGCCACGGTCGACCAGACCCTCCGTGACGACCACGTGCGCCATGGCGTTGATGACGGCGACGTTCGTGCTCGGCTTGAGCTGCAGATGGTGCGCGGCCTCGATGTGCGGCGAGCGCACCAGGTCGATACGGCGCGGGTCGACCACGATGAGCTGTGCGCCCTCACGCAGCCGGCGCTTCATCCGCGAGGCGAACACCGGGTGCCCGTCGGTGGGGTTGGCGCCGATGACCACGATGACGTCGGCTTCGGCGACCGACTTGAAGTCCTGCGTGCCGGCGGACTCCCCGAAGGTCTGCTTCAGCCCGTACCCGGTGGGGGAGTGGCAGACGCGGGCGCAGGTGTCGATGTTGTTGTTGCCGAACGCCGCGCGGACCATCTTCTGGACGACGTAGACCTCTTCGTTGGTGCATCGCGAGGAGCTGATGGCGCCGATCGAGGCGGGGCCGTACGTCTCCTGGATGGCGCCCATCTTCCGGGCGACCGTCTGGATGGCCTCCTCCCATTCGACCTCGCGCCACGGGTCGGTGATCTTCTCGCGGACCATGGGCTTGAGCTGACGGTCGGGGTGGGTGGCGTAGCCGAAGGCGAAGCGGCCCTTGACGCAGGAGTGGCCTTCGTTCGCCCCGCCGTCCTTGTACGGCACCATCCGGACCAGTTCGTCGCCGCGCAGCTCGGCCTTGAAGGAGCAGCCGACACCGCAGTAGGCGCAGGTCGTGATAACCGAGCGGGACGGCATGCCGAGTTCGACGACAGAGCGCTCCTGCAGCGTCGCCGTCGGGCAGGCCTGCACACATGCGCCGCAGGAGACGCACTCGGAGTTCATGAACGACTCACCGGCGCCGGCGGAGACCTTGGAGTCGAAGCCGCGGCCCTCGATGGTCAGCGCGAAGGTGCCCTGCACCTCACCGCAGGCGCGGACGCAGCGGGAGCAGACGATGCACTTGGACGGGTTGAAGTCGAAGTAGGGGTTGCTCAGGTCCGGGGCGGCGTCGAGGTGGTTCTCGCCCTCGTAGCCGTACCGCACCTGGCGCAGCCCGACGACGCCCGCCATGTCCTGCAGTTCGCAGTCGCCGTTGGCCGAACAGGTGAGACAGTCCAGCGGGTGGTCGGAGATGTACAGCTCCATGACGCCCTGGCGGAGCTTCTCCACCTTGGGCGTCTGGGTCCGTACGACCATCCCGTCGGCGCACGGTGTCGTGCAGGACGCCGGAGTGCCGCGGCGGCCGTCGATCTCCACCACGCACAGCCGGCAGGATCCGAACGGCTCCAGGCTGTCGGTGGCGCAGAGCTTGGGTATGTCGACGCCGGCGAGCGCCGCCGCGCGCATCACCGAGGTGCCGTCCGGCACCGTGACGGGCAGTCCGTCGACCTCGACCGAGACGGTCGCTCCGCCGGGCCGTTCCGGGGTTCCGAAGTCGGGCTCCTTGAGCAGTGTCATGCCGTGCTCTCCCCCCTCGCGAGGAAGTCGTCGGAGAAGTGTGTGACGGCGCTGCGCACCGGCATCGGGGTCAGCCCGCCCATGGCGCACAGCGATCCGTCGGTCATCAGCTCACAGAGGTCCTCGAGCAGGGCGAGGTTCTCCTCGCGCTGCTCGCCTGCCACGATCCGGTCGATCACCTCGACGCCACGTACCGAACCCACGCGGCAGGGCGTGCACTTGCCGCACGACTCCGCGGAGCAGAACTCCATCGCGAAGCGCGCCTGTGCGGCCATGTCCACCGTGTCGTCGAAGACCACGACGCCGCCGTGGCCCAGCATCGCGCCCGCCGCCGCGAACGCCTCGTAGTCCATGGGCAGATCGAACATCGACGTCGGCAGGTAGGCGCCGAGCGGCCCGCCCACCTGCACCGTGCGCACCGGGCGCCCGGTGAGCGTGCCGCCGCCGTAGTCCTCGATCAGTTCGCGCAGGGTGACGCCGAACGCCGTCTCCACGATGCCGCCGCGCGCGATGTTGCCGCCGAGCTGGAAGACCTGCGTGCCGCGCGAGCGCTCCACGCCGAGCTCCTGGTACGCCTTCGCCCCGTCCGCGAGGATCACCGGGACGGTGGCGAGGGTGAGGACGTTGTTGACGACGGTCGGCTTGCCGAACAGCCCCTCGATCGCGGGGATCGGCGGCTTCGCGCGGACGACACCCCGCTTGCCCTCCAGGCTCTCCAGCATGGAGGTCTCCTCGCCGCAGATGTACGCGCCGGCACCGACGCGGACATGCAGGTCGAAGGTGAGGTCCGAGCCGAGGATCCGCTCGCCGAGCCAGTTGTTCTCTCGTGCGATCTCGATCGCCGCGCGCATCGTGGCCACCGCGTCCGGGTATTCCGAGCGGATGTAGACGTAGCCCTCGCGTGCACCGACCGCGTGGGCGGCGATCGTCATGCCCTCGATGAGCATGAACGGGTCACCCTCCATGACCATGCGGTCCGCGAAGGTGCCACTGTCGCCCTCGTCGGCGTTGCAGCAGACGAACTTCAGTTCGTCCGCACAGCCGAGCACGGTCTTCCATTTGATGCCGGCCGGGAATCCCGCACCGCCCCTGCCGCGCAGGCCGGACTCGGTGACCGCGGCGACCACGTCGGCGGGCGGGAGCCGAAGTGCCTTGCGCAGTCCGGCCAGGCCGCCGTGGCGTTCGTAGTCCTCCGGGGAGAGCGGGTCGGTGATCCCGACCCTGGCGAAGGTGACCCGGTTCTGGCGGGCCAGCCACGGGAGTCGGTCCACGGTGCCGAGCCGCAGCGGGTGGTCCGCCCCGTCCAGGAGGCCCGCGTCCACGAGGTCCGCGACGTCCGAGGGTGCGAGGGGGCCGTAGCCGATCCGACCCTCGGGCGTGACCACCTCGACCAGCGGCTCCAGCCAGAGCATGCCGCGGGATCCGTTGCGCACCAGCTCGATCTGCCGGCCCCGATCGGCGGCCGCCTTCCGTATCGCCTCCGCGACCTTGTCCGCGCCGACGGACCGGGCCGCCGAGTCGCGGGGGACGTACACCCGCACCGGGGAGTTCGAATCCTGAGTCACGATGAGACCGCCTCGTCAAGGATCGAGCGCAGGCGATCCGCGCTCACACGTCCCAGGACCTCGCCGTTCACTTCGACGGACGGCCCCAACGCGCAGTTGCCGAGACAGAAGGCCTGCTCCACGGTGACCGAACCGTCGGCGCGCGTCTCCCCGAGCGAGACGCCCGCCCGGTCGCGGGCACAGGTCACCAGGGCGCCTGCGCCGAGCGCCTGACAGGCCTCGGCACGGCAGATGCGCACGGTCGTACGGCCGGCCGGCTCGCTGCGGAAGTCGTGGTAGAAGGAGACCACCCCGTGCACGTCCGCCCGGGAGAGGTTGAGCTCCCGGGCGAGAAGTGGAACGGCCTCCTGCGGTACATGCCCCAGTTCGGCCTGGATGGCATGCAGTATCGGCAGCAGCGCGCCGCGTTGCCCGCGATGGGCGGCCACGATCGCACTGATGGCGGCCTGCGTCGTCACGTCACTGACGCTCGTCGTCATGGTTCCTCCCCCTGATCCTGGTGCATGTGTGAATCCCTTGGCTTGATCGGATGGATCCACGGGGTGGTGATCGACGAGCCCGGCCCCCGGCCGTCCTGCTCGTACGGCATGAGCGCCCCTGTGGTTGTCCCAACTCATCGAATACTGTATGCAGTCGGCACGCCTCCGTCCACCGTCGGGAGCGTGTGGAAGGTCAGGCGAGCGCGTCGGCGCTGACCGGCTCGGCGGCCGCCGAGCCCGCGACCGGCAGCGTGGCCAGCCACGCGAGGACGGTGCTCAGCGCGTCAACGCGCCTGCCGCCGTCCCGTCCGAGCCCCGCGCTCGCCGGGACCAGCACGGGGTCGGCGCAGACAGTGGACGTGCCGCTGCCGCGCGGGCCCGCGCCGTTGGGCCGAGCCGGCACGAACAGGCCGGGGGCATCTGCCGGGACCAGCCAGAGGGTCGGCCTGTCGCTGCCGGACGCCGGCCCGGAGAACCAGATGTAGCTGTCGGCCTCGCCCGCCCCGACGACATCGCGTTTCCGGCCGCGCAGGGCCACCACGTCGCCGGTACGCGTCGCCGTCGAACCCGCCGGCGAAGCCGCGCCGCCCGGTCCGTAGCCGTCGCCGACGTCGGTCAGGGCGAGGGTGCTGAGGTGATGGCCGGCGGCGACCTTCCGGCGCACCCACGGGGTGCCGTACGCCTCCATGAGGGCGACGGCGGCGTAGTGGGACCGGAGAACGGCGCCCGTGGCCGGGCAGGCCCGGGACACCACGGTCACGACCTCGGTGGCCTCGACGAGTCCGAGGCCCCCGCCGCCGAGGTGGGCGGAGGCGGTGAGTCCGAGCAGTCCTGCGTCTCCGAGGGCGACCACGGAGGCGCGGGGAAACCTCTCGCCTGCGCTGGTCTGCTCGGCGGAGGGGTCGATGGTGCTGCTCAAGACGTAGGAGAGAGCGGAGCGGTACGACATGGAGCGGCTCCCTGAAGTCCGGGCGAGCGGGGAGCCTGCTGAGCCTCCCCTCGTAGATTGCATACTGTATGCCATCGCCTCTGGGTGTTCATACTGTCTCTTTGCTGTTTCTTAGGGAAAACCTCAACTTCCAGCCCGGGTCACTTGGATCACGAAGGAGCTAATGTCCCGTCCACTGCATACAGTATTCACTTCCTGTTGCCGCCCTGTCGCGGTCCGCGACGAACGAGTGAGGTGACCCGGTGACCACCGCGATCAGCAAACCCACCACTGGCACCAAGGCACTGGACGGTGTCCGTGTACTGGACATGACGCACGTCCAGTCGGGGCCGTCCGCCACCCAGCTGCTCGCCTGGCTCGGCGCGGACGTCGTCAAGCTGGAGGCGCCGACCGGTGACAT
>NZ_JBEXWP010000015.1:0-199557 GCF_040629895.1 Streptomyces sp. NPDC005866 | reverse complement strand
CCGCGTGACGCCATGGCGTCGGCCGGTAAGACCCTGGTCGAGCTGTTCGGTCTCGCCCGCGAGCTGAACATCGACGCCGAGGGCATCGACATGGGCCCGTCCCCGACGGACGCGGCTCTGGCGGCCGACCTCGCGCTCCCGATCGAGGAGCTCGAGCTGACCGTCCGCTCCTACAACTGCCTCAAGCGTGAGGGCATCCACTCCGTGGGTGAGCTCGTGGCGCGCTCCGAGGCCGACCTCCTGGACATCCGTAACTTCGGTGCGAAGTCCATCGACGAGGTCAAGGCGAAGCTGGCCGGCATGGGCCTGGCCCTCAAGGACAGCCCGCCCGGATTCGACCCCACGGCCGCCGCCGACGCCTTCGGCGCCGACGACGACGCGGACGCGGGCTTCGTGGAGACCGAGCAGTACTGATCTCCACCATCTCCGGGGTTCGCTTCGGCGGACCCCGGATCTCCGACAGACAACCGTCTGCTCGGATACTGACCCCGGTACCTGACACGGCCGGGGCAGACACACAGGAGAAGAACCATGCCGAAGCCCACCAAGGGTGCCCGTCTGGGCGGCAGCGCCGCGCACGAGAAGCTGCTCCTCGCGAACCTTGCGAAGGCGCTGTTCGAGCACGGCCGTATCACCACCACCGAGGCGAAGGCCCGCCGTCTGCGGCCGTACGCCGAGCGTCTGGTCACCAAGGCGAAGAGGGGCGACCTTCACAACCGCCGCCAGGTGCTCCAGGTCATCACGGACAAGAGCATCGTGCACACGCTCTTCACCGAGATCGGCCCGCGGTACGAGAACCGTCCGGGTGGCTACACCCGTATCACCAAGATCGGTAACCGTCGTGGCGACAACGCGCCCATGGCTGTCATCGAGCTGGTCGAGGCGCTGACGGTCGCGCAGCAGGCGACGGGTGAGGCCGAGGCTGCGACGAAGCGTGCCGCCAAGGACGCCGAGGCCGCTGTCGAGGTCAAGGCCGAGGAGACCGAGGTCGAGCAGACCGAGGCCGCCAAGGCCGACGAGGCCGAGGAGTCGAAGGAGGCGTAAGGCCGTCCTTTGACTGCGGAGCCGTAGTGGCTGGTCGCGCTCGCGCGGCGGAGCCGCATATCCGGCAGAGCCCCGCGCCCCTGTCAGGGCGCGTCAGCGGGTCCGTTCCTTCCAGGGGCGGGCCCGCTTTCCTGTCCTGAGAGGATTCTTGAGTGAGCGACGAAGTCTCCCCTGGTCACGTCCGCATCCGCCTCGACCTGTCCTACGACGGGAGCGGATTCCACGGCTGGGCCAAGCAGGCCGGGGGGAAGCGGACCGTGCAGGGGGAGATCGAGGACGCGCTGCGGGTCGTCACGCGGTCACACGAGACGACGTACGAGCTGACCGTGGCCGGGCGGACGGATGCCGGGGTGCATGCGCGGGGGCAGGTGGCGCATGTCGACCTGCCGGTCGGGGTGTGGGAGGAACAGCGCGAGAAGCTGCTGAAGCGGCTCGCGGGGCGGTTGCCGAAGGATGTGCGGGTGTGGGCGCTGACGGAGGCGCCGAGCGGGTTCAACGCCCGGTTCTCCGCGATCTGGCGCCGGTACGCGTACCGGGTGACCGACAACCCCGGGGGAGTGGATCCCCTGCTCCGCAATCACGTCCTGTGGCACGACTGGCCGCTCGACGTCGACGCCATGAACGCGGCGGCCGGCCGGCTGCTGGGGGAGCACGACTTCGCCGCGTACTGCAAGCGGCGGGAGGGGGCGACGACCATCCGGACGCTTCAGGATCTGAGCCTGGAGCGCGGGGCCGACGAAATCATCACGGCCACAGTGCGGGCCGACGCGTTCTGCCACAACATGGTGCGGTCCCTGATCGGCGCGCTGCTGTTCGTGGGAGACGGGCACCGGGCCCCCGACTGGCCGGGCAAGGTGCTCGCTGCGGGTGTCAGGGACTCGGCTGTCCACGTCGTACGACCGCACGGGCTGACCCTGGAAGAGGTTGGCTACCCGGCGGACGAACTGCTGGCGGCGCGGAACAAGGAGGCGCGGAACAAACGGTCACTGCCGCTGCAGGGCGCGTGCTGCGGCTAGAAGATCACTGGAGATCTTGCTGTGAGGGTGGTTCCGCCTGTACGCCTTCGGTGCTTCATGGTGTGGTCAGAGCCAGCGGTCAGGTGCAGTCGGCGGCGGTTTCGGCTGAGGTTGACGTTCCCCAAACTGCCTGGGGCGTTTGGTTCAACCGTGACGAGCTGCGGATCCTGAGCGCTTGCCCGCGACGATGGGCACCGCCGCGACCTCAAGGAAGGCAGCTTTGACACCATCAACAGTGGCTAAGCGCAACGGTGCTGCCAGCACTTGGTGTAAGCAATCATGCGCTCTGCCCGCCGGCACCTGCCTTCCTCGGTAACCGCGCCGCAGCCTCCGGGATCGTGGGGGTACGAGTTTCCATCAGCCGTACCCCGGCTCCACGGTGAAGCCCCGGATCCGTGCCTTCCAGTAGGTCTTGGCCCCTGACTTCCTCGCGGCCATGCTCTCCGGGCCGACCAAGACGGAGATCAACACGACCGGATGTGAAGGCGACGTACTACACCACGAATCAGGTGTATACGGGCGGCCCGCGCGGTCGTGCACGGCGACCGGCCGCTGGAGCCGCGTTCTCTCCCGGATATCCGGAAGTGAAACCTGTTGGTAACCCACACTTTAAAGGAATATATCGCCCGCTTGTGAAGTTACCGGGCGTAAATCTCTTCTTGCCCCTTACATCCTTCACAATCTCTCGTATATTCTTTCGCAGCTCGGCCAGTAGATCGACAGGGGAGGCCGGGCTAAGGCGGGGGCAACGGACCGGTCAGGTCCATGGGGCGGTTTACTTCATGAGTTCAGTTGGCTCGGTACGGGCCGGGGGGCACCGCGCCGCGCGTAAGAGCGGCGGGCGACGCAAGACCGGGCGAGATCACCGCGCTCCGTTGGGGCTGCTGCCGCTGCCGCCCACGGACAGGGAGAAATACTCCTACGCACGCCGGAAGTTGTGGATCCTCACGATCAGCTCGCTGGTCAGCTTCTGCTGCCTCGTGGTGAGCCAGTTCAAGCTGGCCCAGTCCACGCCGGTGCTGTGGATCTACACGCCGCTGCTGGTCTTCACAGTCGTCTACTACCTGGTGTCGCTCCGGGTGAATGGTTTCACCAGAGACTTCGACATCGCGTACCACAAGCAGCTGGTCCACGACTGGCGGCCCGAGGTCTACCCCGCGGTGGACGTGTTCCTGCCGGTGTGCGGTGAGCCGATCGAGGTCCTGCACAACACCTGGCGGCACGTGCGGGAGATGGCCGCCCACTACCCGGGCGTCTGCGTCCCGTTCGTCCTGGACGACGGCGCCGACCCCCAACTGGCGGCGATGGCCCGCGACTTCGGGTTCCGTTACGGCACCCGGGAGAACCGCGGCTGGTTCAAGAAGGCCGGCAACCTGCACTTCGGGTTCGGGCAGTCCGACGGCCAGTACATCCTTATCCTGGACGCCGACTTCACCCCGCGCGCCGACCTGCTCGAAGAGCTGCTGCCGTACATGGAGTCCGAGCCGACCATCGGAATTGTCCAGTCCCCGCAGTACTTCCGCGTGCTCGACTCGCAGAACTGGATCGAGCGCGGCGCGGGCGCCGTTCAGGAGCTGTTCTACCGGTCCGTGCAGGTCTCCCGGCAGGGCAGTGACGGAGCGATCTGCGTCGGCTCCTGCGCCGTGTACCGGCGGGCCGCCCTGGAGACCAACGGCGGTACTACGCTGATCGAGCACTCCGAGGACGTCCACACCGGCTTTGACCTGCGGGGCCTCGGCTGGGATCTGCGGTATGTGCCGGTCGCCGTCTCTACGGGCGTGTGCCCGGACACCGCCGGCGCCTTCTTCAACCAGCAGTACCGTTGGTGCTCCGGCTCGATGAGCCTGCTCGGCAGCAAGAAGTTCTGGGAGCGCAACATCAAGCTCTCCAGCCGCCTGTGCTACATGTCCGGGTTCTTCTACTACATCCACACGGCGCTGTTCACCTTCGCGGCGCCGGTCATCCCGATCGTGCTGCTGGTGATGATGCCGGACAAGCTGAAGGTTGAGCATCTGCTCCTGGTGGTTCCCAGCATCGTCTACACCACGATCGTCTTCCCGATGTGGCACAAGGCGCCCTACCGCCTGGAGGCCTGGGCCGCGCGCATGATGTACGGCTGGGCGCACGTCTTCGCCATCTGGGACATCCTGCGCAAGAACCGCATGGGCTGGCAGCCCACCGGCTCCTCCGGCGCCAAGAAGAACAAGACCCGCCGCTTCTGGATCGGCATGTGGGCCTGGAGCGGCGGCACCGCTCTGGTCTGGGTGGTCGGCGCGGTCTACCGGACGTTCACCATGGACGCCCCGAACTTCGCCCTGATCCTGTCCTCCGGACTCTTCTACGCTCTCGTCGTGGGCCGGGTACTGGTCCAGCCGCGGGAAAAGGCGGCCGTCTGATGCAGTTCCTCACCTGCACGCGTACGGCCCTGACCGCCGTCATGCTCACCGCGCTCGCACTCAGCGGCTGCTCGGTGCTCGACGACGCGGGCAACTCGTCGTCGGCCGGGAAGGCCGAGGCCGGAGCCGATCCGTCGCAGAGCGCGGAGTCGGACGTTCCCTATGACGTCGTACCGCTGATCAAGCCGAAGAAGAAGTACTTCGGAGCCGCCGTAGCGGGTGCGCCGACCTCGATGAAGGGTGTCGACGCCTACACCGAGATGACCGGCAAGCAGCCCAACCTGATTGAGTACTACGCCGGCTGGGGCGACGGTTTCGACGCCAGCGGGGTGCGCAAGGCGTGGAACGAGGGCGCCATGACGTTGATGTCCTGGGAGCCCTTCGACACCAGCGTCGCCGACATCGCGGCCGGCAAGTCGGACGCGTACATCAAGGAGTACGCGACGGCGGTCCGCAAGCTGAATCTGCCCGTCGTGATCGACTTCGCGGACGAGTTCAACGGCCACTGGGAGAAGTGGGGCACGAAGTACACGACCCCCGAACAGTACGTGGCGGCCTGGCGGCACATCCACGAGACCTTCATCGACGCCGGCGCTTCGAACGTGATCTGGGCCTGGGCGCCCAACATCATCAACCCGGTCAAGAGCGTGCAGCTGAAGCCGTACTACCCGGGTGACGCCTACGTCGACTGGGTCGGGCTGATCGGCTACTGGACCCTCGATGAGGACAACGCCTTCGACAGCATCTTCGGGCCGACCATCGACGAGGTCCGAGCCTTCACCAAGAAGCCCATGATCCTTCTCGAGACCGCGGCCATGGCGGGTGAGCGGCGCCGGGCCGACATCCGCAACCTGTTCGCGGGTGTGGAGGCCGACGGCAACATGCTCGGCTTCATCTGGTTCAACCACAAGAAGCGTGCCGATTGGCGGTTGGAGGCGAGCCCGCTGGCCCTGCAGGAGTTCAAACACCTGGCCGCGGACGACCGTTTCGGCTTCGACGTACGGAAGCCGTGATGACCTCCCAACACGATCAGTACACGCCTCAGCCCTACGATCCGTACACTGAGGAGGACGCCGGCGGTTGGTTCAACTCCAACGGCTTGACCCCACGGCAGCAGCAGTACCAGGAGCAGGGGTACGAGTACGACACCCGGCGGTACCCCTACCAGGAGCAGCCGCCGCCGTACTCGGCGAGCATCCCGGAGCAGCCGCAGAGCGGTCACGACGACCAGCCGACCTACGCCCTGCGCACGGTCCAGTACCAGCAGGTGCCGGACGACGAGCCTGAATACCGCATTCCCGAGACGCCGGACGCCGGCTGGGACGATGCCCCGAGCAGGCGGCGCGCCTGGGTCAGCCGTGGTGTTCTGGCGGTCGTCCTGGTGATCCAGGCGGCGCTGTCGCTCCGGCTGACCAACACGGCCTTCCAGGACGAGGCCTTGTACCTGGCGGCGGGCCACAACATCATCGACCACTGGATGAACGGCACCCCGCTGCACAGCGGGTACGAGTCGTACTTCTCCGGGTCGCCGATGCTGTACCCGGTCGCCGCGGCCGTCGTCGACGGTCACTTCGGACTGTCCGGGGCCCGGACACTGAGCCTGGTGTGCATGCTGGGCGCGACAGCGCTGCTGTACTCCTTCAGCCGACGCATGTTCAACGAGCGGGTGGCCCTGGTCGCCGCCGCGCTGTTCGCGGTCACCCAACCGACCATCGTGCTCGGCTGGTTCGCCACCTACGACGCTCCGGCGATCTTCCTGCTGGCACTGGCCGCGTGGATTGTCGTCCGCACCAACCGGGCTCCCGCGATCGCGGTGCTGCTCGCGGCACCGGTCATGGTGCTGGCGGTCGCGGTGAAGTACGCGTCCGCACTGTACATCCCCACCCTCGTCCTACTCGCCGCGCTGACGGCCTGGCACCACAATGGCTGGCGCTGCCTGTTGCGGGCGTTCCTGCTCGGCCTCGGCACCACCGCGCTGGTCGGAGTCGGCCTGGTGTACACCGACGTGCTCGCCGGTGTTCAGGCAACGACCACCAATCGTGACCACGGCACCGACAGCGCGATGTCGCTGGTGGAGAAGTCCGCAGAGTGGGGCGGCGTGATGTTCGTCGCCGCCGTCGCGGGTGCTGTCGCCTACGCGCTGCGCGGTCGGATGAACGAGTCGCCGCGCTCCCACGGCTTGGGCGGCCCCGGCTGGCGCTGGCGCGCCCTACTCGGTGTGGTGCTGGCCGGCACCGCGCTGTTGGCCCCGGCGTACCAGATCCACCTGAGCACTGCGGTGTCGCTGTACAAGCACCTTGACTTCGGTCTGCTCTTCGCCGCCCCGATGGCGGGCGTCGGTGTGATCCGGTTGGTCGGCAAGCACTTCCGCTATCCGCAGTTGGGCATCCTGATCTGGGTCACCGCACTGTGCGTCGGCGTCTCGCAGTCCGAGTGGCGGTTCGGCCTGTGGCCGGACTCCACACCGCTCGTAAAGGCGATCGAGCCGTACATGAAACCCAAGGGCAAGTACCTCGGCGCCACGTACGAGGTGCCCGTCTACTACCTGCGGGACAAGACGAAGCAGGACCAGTGGACGTCGACGTACGGCATCGGCTACTCGGACAAGAAGGGCAAGATCCACCACGGCAGGGAGGGGTACGGGCTCGCCATCGAGGCCGGCTACTTCGACCTGATCGTATTGGACGGCGTCGCGACGCCCGACCTCGACAAGTACCTCGAGCAGGAAGCGACCAAGAGTGGACACTACCGCCTGGTCGGCAAGATCCCGTTCAAGCTCAGTTCGGGCGGTTCCGGTTGGTACCAGATCTGGACCAGGACCGCGTGAGCGCATCCGCTCTGAAGCAAGAAAGGCCGAACCGATGCGGCTCACTGTCATAGGCACCGGCTACCTCGGTGCCACCCACGCCGCCTGCATGGCGGAGCTCGGGCACGAGGTGCTCGGCGTGGACGTCGACCCCGACAAGGTCGCCGCGCTCAGGGCCGGACGGGTGCCGTTCCACGAGCCCAGGCTGCCTGAGCTGATCGCCGAGCACACGGCGAGCGGGCGGCTGCGCTTCACCACCTCCTACGAGGAGGCCGGGGCGTTCGGCGAGGTGCACTTCGTGTGCGTCGGCACTCCGCAGCGCCCGGACTCCGGGGGCGCAGACCTGACGTACGTGGACGCCGCCTTCGCGGCCATCGCGCGCCACGCGGCGCCGGACGCGCTGCTGGTCGGCAAGTCGACGGTGCCAGTGGGGACGGCGGGGCAGCTGGCGGCGGAGCACGACGTCGAGGTCGCATGGAATCCGGAGTTCCTGCGCGAGGGGTTCGCGGTTGAGGACACGCTGCGGCCTGACCGGCTGGTGTTCGGGGTCGATTCCGAGCGCGCCGAATCGATTCTGCGAGCGGTCTACGCGCCCGTCCTCGCCATCGGCACCCCGGTCGTCACAGCCGACTTCCCGACCGCCGAGCTGGTGAAGACCGCCGCCAACGCCTTCCTCGCCACCAAGATCTCCTTCATCAACGCGATGGCCGAGGTCTGCGAGGCGGCCGGCGGCGACGTCGGCGTTCTCGCCGAGGCGATCGGCCACGACGACCGGATCGGCAGTAAGTTCCTGCGCGCCGGTGTCGGCTTCGGCGGCGGCTGCCTGCCCAAGGACATCCGCGCCTTCGCCCACCGCGCCGGCGAACTGGGGGTGTCGCTCGCGTTTCTGCGCGAGGTCGACGCGATCAACATGCGCCGCCGCGACAAGGTCGTCGAACTGGCGCGGGAGCTGTGCGGGGGAGCCGTGCTGGGTGCCCGTATCGCCGTACTCGGCGCGGCCTTCAAGCCGGACTCGGATGACATCCGGGACTCGCCCGCGCTCGACGTGGCCGCACGGCTGCGCCTCGACGGCTCCGAGGTCACGGTCTACGACCCCGAGGCGCTGGACAACGCCCGCAAGGCGTTCCCGCTCCTCGGCTACGCGCTTTCGGCTGAGGAGGCGCTGCGGGGCGCCGACCTCGTGCTGCATCTGACGGAGTGGCCGCAGTTCCGGGAGATCGACCCGGAGTACGCCGCCACGCTGGTCGCCCGGCCGTGGATCGTGGACGGGCGGGCGGTGCTCGACGCGGGACGCTGGACCGCGGCGGGCTGGCATTTCCGGGCGCTGGGCAGACCCGCGCCCGCTGGGGAGAGGCCCGTCCCGGGTCTCCTGGGGGAGGAAAAGAGAAAACCATGACGGAGTTCGACAGACACCCTGGCACACCGGTCACCGTGGTGATGCCGACCTACAACGAGGCGGCGAACCTGCCCCGGATGGCGGAACTGGTCCTCGGCCTGCCTGTCGACGGGCTGCACCTGAAGATCGTCGACGACTCCAGCCCGGATGGCACCGGGCGGATCGCCGAGGAACTCGCGGAGAAGTACAACACCGACCAGTCCGCCGGGCGGCGCCGCATGAGCGTGCTGCACCGCACCGAGAAGGACGGCCTCGGCCGCGCCTACGTCGCCGGCATGACCGCGGCACTGGCGGAGGGCGCCGCGTACGTCGTCCAGATGGACGCGGACGGCAGCCACCCCGCCGAGGCGATCAGGCGGATGCTCGCCGCGGCCGTGACCGAGGGCGCGGGTCTCGTCGTAGGCAGCCGGTATGTGCCCGGCGGCTCGCTGGACGAGGAGTGGGGCAGGCACCGCGTGCTGCTGTCCCGGTTCGCCAACCGCTACGCCCGAACCGTGCTCGGCACCGAGATCCGCGACATCACCGCCGGATTCAACCTGTGGTCGGCGGCCACCCTGCGGGACGTGGACCTCGCGACCCTCGACAGCGCGGGCTACAGCTTCCAGGTCGAGCTGAAGTTCAAGGCCGTCCGCGCCGGGCACAGCGCCGTCGAGATCCCGATCCGATTCGAGGAGCGGACCGAAGGTGTGTCCAAGATGAACCTCGCGACGCAGATCGAGTCCGCGGTGATGCCGCTGCGGCTGCGGCTGCGCCATCGGCAGAGCCGCTCGGGACGGTGAGCGGGCGGCACGCGCTCCCCTCGCGGTGGGGGAGCCTGTACCGCGAGATCGCGAAGTTCGGCCTGGTGGGGCTCACGGGATTCGTCCTCAATCTCGCGATCTTCAACATCGTCCGGGCCGTCGCCCATTGGCAGCCGGTGCGCGCCAGCGTCGTCGCGACGGCCTGTGCCGTGCTGGGCAACTACGTGGGACTGCGGTACTTCGCCTACCGGGACCGTGACCGGGACGAGGGCGGCGGCCGGAAGGAGCTGGGCCTCTTCCTCTTCTTCAGCGCGGTCGGCCTGGTCATCGAGAACGGGGTCCTCTACGCGACCACTTACGGGTTCGGCTGGCAGGGCACGCTCGCCTACAACCTCAGCAAGTTCCTCGGCATCGGCATCGCCACTCTGTTCCGCTTCTGGTCCTACCGCACCTGGGTCTTCAGAACCGCCCCAGCTTCCTCGCCGCACACGATCCCGGTCATGCGCGGCGAGCCCCAGGAGGCCGTGTTCCAGGCCACCTGGGAGCGCACCTGACCGTACGTGTCCCGGATCACTGGCCGGCGGCCGCCGAGGCCTGGGCCTCGCCACGCCTGCGGATCTGCCGGAAGGTGAACTCGGCCAGGTCGTCGCCGGTCCGGAAGACCTTGGTGTCCTTGGTGGTGACGTCCTTGCCGTTGAGGAAACCGGCGGTGGTGAAGTAGGTGTACCGGCCGTAGGAGTTGGTCGTCGTACGGCAGACCCCGGAGGCGCAGAAGGCCTTCGCCCCGGAGCCGGCCAGCGCGCTGACGAAGCCCTTCTTGTCGGCCTCGGTCTTGGCCTTGGCCGCCTGCGCCTTGGTGTCGAAGACGGCCACGCCCACGGTCACCGCGACGCCGTCCTTGAAGTAGGTGACGCGCAGCAGCCGGGTGCAGGCGTTCTTGGTGAGGATGTTCGGGAGGGTG
Source organism: Streptomyces sp. NPDC005866 (assembly GCF_040629895.1). NCBI lineage: Bacteria > Bacillati > Actinomycetota > Actinomycetes > Kitasatosporales > Streptomycetaceae > Streptomyces > Streptomyces sp. NPDC005866. Next base: position 189,198 of record NZ_JBEXWP010000015.1, on the reverse strand, counting down.
CCCTCGGCGGCCGTGGCGCACTTCTTGGTGTCGGCCGTGGCGCCCTTCTTGTACACCGTCTCGCCCATGGTCAGCTGGGTGCCAGGGAAGAGGGTCTCGGCGCTGAGCGGCGCTGTGTCCTTCTTCACGCTGGATATGAAGTCCTCGGGGTCCAGCGGCGGCGGCGCGCTGGTCGGCGCGAAGGACGGCGCCGAATCGGCCGAGTCGCTCGGCAGCGAGGCGCTCGCCGGCAGGTTGCTGGGCGTGCCGGAGGCGTTGTTGTCGCCGTTCGCGGACACCACGGCCATGGCGACGGCGGTGCCGATCGCCAGGGTGGCGACCACGCCACCGCCGATGAACAGCACTCTGCGCCGTTTGTTCCGCGATTCCGAGGCCTCGGCGAGCGCGGCCCAGTCCGGGGTCTGGTCGGTGCCGCCGTTCCAGGGCTGCTGCGACTGCGGTTTCCAGGGATCCCACTGGGACTGGGGTCCCCCCTGCCCATAACTCATGGGGCGCATCTTAGACGGGGGCCGAGGGGTGCCGGTGCGACAGTACGAAGGGTGATAATGGACCTTTGGGGCACGGGGGAGCATCCCGGCGGCATCGCGCGCCTCCGAATGTCTGTGGGAGCTCGTTTTGACCCGTCCGGGGGCGTCCCGGTACTCTGACTGTTCGTTGTGTATTGGCTTGCTCATTCTCACGGGACGGGCCCTTACACCGGTCCACCGGGCCGATGACCAGCGACCCCACTACGCGGTATGCGTCGCCGCCGTGCGGTCCAGGCTGTCGTGATCGTTTCGGTGACCTGTTCAGGACCATTCACTCGAAGCGAAGGCTACGAACCGTGCGTACGTACAGCCCCAAGCCCGGCGATGTGACGCGCCAGTGGCACGTCATCGACGCTCAGGACGTCGTCCTGGGTCGTCTCGCCACCACCGCCGCGTCCCTCCTGCGGGGCAAGCACAAGCCGATCTACGCGCCCCACGTCGACACCGGTGACTTCGTCATCATCGTCAACGCCGACAAGGTGCACCTGTCCGGCAACAAGCGGACCCAGAAGATGGCGTACCGCCACTCCGGCTACCCGGGTGGTCTGCGCTCCGTCCGCTACGACGAGCTGCTTGACAAGAACCCCGAGAAGGCCATCGAGAAGGCCGTCAAGGGCATGCTCCCCAAGAACACCCTGGGCCGTCAGATGCTCACCAAGCTGAAGGTCTACCGCGGTGAGAACCACCCGCACGCTGCGCAGCAGCCGGTGCCGTTCGAGATCACCCAGGTCGCGCAGTAAGTCCGGCCACCCCCTAAGACTGAAGAGAATCTGAGGAGAATCGTGGCCGAGACCACTGCCGAGCAGCCGCTCGAAGAGCTTGACATCGACAGCTACACCACGGAGACGGACGTCCCCGTCGAGGGCGAGTACACCTCCGAGTCCCTCGCGTCCCGTTTCGGCGAGCCCCAGCCGGCCGCCGGCCTGGGCCGTCGCAAGAACGCCATCGCCCGCGTCCGGATCGTCCCGGGCACCGGCAAGTGGAAGATCAACGGTCGCACCCTTGAGGACTACTTCCCCAACAAGGTGCACCAGCAGGAAGTCAACGAGCCCTTCAAGGTGCTGGAGCTCGAAGGCCGTTACGACGTCGTCGCCCGTATCGCCGGTGGCGGTGTCTCCGGTCAGGCCGGTGCGCTCCGTCTCGGTGTCGCCCGCGCGCTGAACGAGGCCGACGTCGACAACAACCGCGGCCCGCTCAAGAAGGCCGGCTTCCTCAAGCGCGACGACCGCGCGGTCGAGCGCAAGAAGGCCGGTCTGAAGAAGGCCCGTAAGGCCCCGCAGTACAGCAAGCGTTAATCGCCCGCTGCCTGCTCGTACGTATATGCGGGCCTGGCCCGCATATACGGGTTCTGGCTCGGCGCGTACTCCGAACGCCCCGGCGGCACGCCACACGTGCCGCCGGGGCGTTCGTTTATCCCAGCCAAGGGCGTATAACGACACAAGACGCTCAGAGGCTGGTGTGATCGCATGACTAAACGCCTGTCATCATTTCCTGGCAGCAAGGACGCTTCTTCAGGAGGACAAGTGGGACGACTCTTCGGCACGGACGGCGTGCGCGGCGTCGCGAACGCGGGCCTGACGGCCGAGATGGCGCTCGGGTTGTCGGTCGCGGCGGCGCACGTGCTGGCCGAGGCGGGCACGTTCGAGGGCCACCGGCCGAAGGCGGTCGTCGGACGGGATCCGCGCGCGTCCGGGGAGTTCCTGGAGGCGGCCGTGGTCGCGGGCCTGGCGAGCGCGGGCGTCGACGTCCTGCGCGTCGGCGTACTGCCCACCCCGGCGGTCGCCCATCTGACCGGCGCACTGGCCGCCGACCTCGGTGTCATGCTCTCCGCCAGCCACAACGCCATGCCGGACAACGGCATCAAGTTCTTCGCCCGCGGCGGCCACAAGCTCGCCGATGATCTGGAGGACCGGATCGAGGCGGTCTACGAGTCCCACCGGCACGGCGAGCCCTGGGAGCGGCCCACCGGCGCGGGCGTCGGCCGCGTGCGGTCGTACGACGAGGGCTCCGAGCAGTACATCGCCCATCTGCTCTCCGTCCTCCCGAACCGGCTCGACGGGCTGAAGATCGTCCTGGACGAGGCGCACGGCGCGGCCGCGGGGGTCTCGCCGGAGGCGTTCCGCCGGGCCGGCGCGGACATCGTCACGATCGGCGCGGAGCCGGACGGGCTCAACATCAACGACGGCTGCGGCTCCACGCACCTCGGCAAGCTGAAGGCCGCGGTCGTCGAGCACGGGGCAGCCTTCGGCATCGCGCACGACGGTGACGCCGACCGGTGCCTCGCCGTCGACCACACCGGCGAGGAGGTCGACGGCGACCAGATCCTGGCAGTGCTGGCGCTGGCCATGCGGGAACGGGGCGCGCTGCGCGCCGACACCGTCGTCGCCACCGTCATGTCCAACCTCGGCTTCAAGCTGGCGCTGGAGCGGGAGGGGCTGCACCTCGTCCAGACCGCGGTCGGCGACCGGTACGTCCTGGAGGAGATGAAGGAGCACGGCTACGCCCTCGGCGGCGAGCAGTCCGGGCACGTGATCATCCTCGACCACGCGACGACCGGAGACGGCACGCTGACCGGGCTGCTGCTGGCGGCGCGGGTCGCGGAGACCGGGCGGTCGCTGCGGGAGCTGGCGGGCGTGATGGAGCGGCTGCCGCAGGTGCTGATCAACGTGCCGGACGTCGACAAGTCCCGGGTGAAGACGTCCGGGGACCTGGCGGCGGCGGTCGCGGAGGCGGAGCGGGAGCTGGGGGAGACCGGACGGGTGCTGCTGCGCCCTTCGGGCACCGAGCCGTTGGTACGGGTGATGGTCGAGGCCGCGGATATCGAACAGGCCCGGTCGGTGGCGGGGCGGTTGGCCGACGCCGTCAAGTCCGCGCTGGGGTAGCCGTTTTCCCCGTTCGGGGTGGCGGGGATGTGCGGTGCGGGCCGCAGGCGCGTCTGGGTGGTCGCGCCCACACGGGGGAGCCGCACATGTCACAGCCTCGCGCCCCCGGAGGGGCGCCGTGCCTCAGGTCGCTTTCCTCCAGAGCCATTTCTGGCTCAGTAGCGTCGCCGCTCCTGCCAGCACGATCCCCAGCAGGTTCAGCAGCAGTTGTTCCGTCGAGCCCCACGCCTGCTGGTACTCCCTGAACGCGAAGGCCACCGCCGCGTTCGCCGCGGCCGGGACCGTCGTCACCGAGATCGCCACGCCCACGAGGGCGCCCGACTTCGCCGAGGTGAGGGACAGTATGCCCGCGATGCCGGCCAGCACCGCCACCACGAACGAGAACGCGTCGGGCTGGTAGATGAAGTTGGTGTTCGGGCGTTCCGCCTCCAGCTGCACCTTGGTGAACAGGCCTACGCCGTCCATGAAGTAGGTGAAGCCGACCGTCACCAGCATCGCCACCGCGAAGCCGACGAGCAGTGCGGTGAGGGAACGCAGGGCCAGGCGGGGATGGCGCCGTACCAGCGCCGTGCAGAGACCGGCCAGCGGGCCGAACTCCGGGCCCACCGCCATCGCCCCCACGATCAGGATCGCGTTGTCCAGGACGACACCGCAGGCCGCGATCATCGTGGCCAGCGTGATGAAGGCGACATAGGTGACCGACAGCGTCGACTCCTCGTGGGTCGCCTCCGTCAGCCCCTCCCACAGCACCGCGTCCACGCCCTCGCCCGGCGCCTCCTCCTCGGCCTTGTCGGCCCGCTGCGACAGGCTCAGGTCGATGTCCTCGACGGCGATCGAGCCGGTGCGGTCGAGGCCCAACTCCCGGAGCGCGCTGATGAGTTCGTCGCCCGCCTCACGGGCCACGTCGCACATGACGACGTCCCCGACGGGGTCGCGGGCGGCGCCCGGCAGGACCACGAGGTGGGCGGTGCCGACCGTTCCCTCGATCAGCCGGACCACTTCGTCCGTGCGGTCCGCCGGGGTGATCAGGCGCAGATGCAGCATGTCGCCTTTTTAACAGGTGGGTGTGTCAGAGCTTGCGCAGCCTCAGCCGCTGCACCTTGTGGTCGGGGCCCTTGCGGACGACGAGGGTGGCGCGGCCGCGGGTGGGGGCGATGTTCTCGGCCAGGTTGGGCTTGTTGATGGTGCGCCACAGACCGCGGGCGTAGTCCACGGCCTCCTCCTCGGAGACCTGGGTGTACTTCCTGAAGTACGAGTCCGGGTCCTGGAAGGCGGTCGCCCGCAGCTTGCGGAAGCGGTTCAGATACCAGCGCTCGATGTCCTCGGCGCTCGCGTCGACGTACACGCTGAAGTCGAAGTAGTCGGCGAGGCCGACCCGGGTGCGGCCGTCCTTGCCGGGGAGGGCGGGCTGGAGGACGTTGAGCCCCTCGACGATCAGGATGTCGGGGCGCCGGACGGTGAGCTTCCGGTCCGGGATGATGTCGTAGATGAGGTGGGAGTAGACGGGGGCGGTGACCTCGTCCTTGCCGGCCTTGATGTCCGCGACGAAGCGGGTCAGGGCCCGGCGGTCGTACGACTCGGGGAAACCCTTGCGTGACATCAGACCGCGGGCTTCGAGCTCCCTGGTGGGGAGCAGGAAGCCGTCCGTCGTCACCAACTCGACGTGCGGGTGCTCGGGCCAGCGGGAGAGCAGGGCCTGCAGGAGCCGGGCGACGGTCGACTTCCCGACGGCCACCGAGCCCGCCACGCCTATCACGAACGGGGTGCCGGACTGGGAGCCCTGCTCGCCGAGGAAGGTGTTCAGGGCGCCTCTGAGCCGGTCCGTGGCACCGACGTACAGATTGAGCAGCCGGGACAGCGGGAGATAGATGTCCCGCACCTCGTCGAGATCGATGACGTCGCCGAGGCCACGCAGCTTCTCAACCTCCTCGGCGGTGAGCGGCAACGGCGTCTTGTCGCGCAGCGCGCTCCACTCGGAACGGGTGAGGTCGACGTAGGGAGTCGCCTCCGGCCTGTGCCGGTGGGCGCTCCGGGGCATCGGGGAGACCGGAGAGATCACAGTCCATTGTTAACGGAGATTGAACTGGGCGGGGGGTGGGGTGGGTCACGTGGGGAGCAGGGCGGGCTCCGCCGCAGCCGAACCCGGTCGGCTGCGGCGGAGCCCGTTACGTGGGTGGGATCAGGGGCGGAAGCCCGTTACGTGGGCCATGCTCCCGTGTGCCTGTCGGTCCGGTGTCTCGACCGGGAATCCCGCCGAGGCGAGTCAGCGGAGCGTCCCGCATGCAGTGGAGGACGCTGTTCTAATGGCGGACCACGGGAGGTGGGTGCGAGTAGTCGATGCCCTGCGCGAAGAGTTCGATGGCGGGGTCTCTCAGCTCGGCGTCCACGTGCCAGTTCACGAAGACCCCGTCTTCGACGAAGGGCTCCACGTGCACACGCGCCCCGGGCTTCCGCTCTGCATCGTCGAGGTCGCCCCGATGGGCAGGGAGCCCAGCTCGGGCCGGCTCCCGGCACACCTCGTCGGCCAGTGTGTTGCGCTCGGCGATGACCCCCGGCGGGGCTTCGGGAGGCAGGTCCAAGCTGCTAAACCGCCGGTGACACGAAGGTGGGTCTCAGCGCGGGCGGCAAATCGGACATCATGCCGAACACCAGAAGCCTTTCCGGGTTGCTGGCGTCGTTTTCCAGCGTCGCCATGACTCCCGCGGACAGCAAGATCTTGGTCGGCGATGGGCCTCGCGGCGGCGGCCTCCTCCGCTGCGTTCTTCGCGTGCGCTTCGGCGACGGCCTTCTGCCGCTCGGCGATCGTCTTCGACGGTGCCCGGACAGCACCACGAGGCTCGCGGCCGAGTCCGTGGTGAGGTACGGGGAGCCCAACTGGACGGCGTCGTTGGCGGGCTTGGCGACCTGCGCGGCGGAGTTCGCCGCGTCCACGGCCGCCTGGGCGGTGACGTAGGCGAAGCCCGCTGCCCTGGCGTGGATCGGCGCCATAATTTCCGAATTCGGGCACGCTGAGCCGTGTTCGGGCGGGCGTCGGCACTTAGGCTGCCGCTCATGTGCGGAATCGTTGGATACGTGGGGGCGCAGTCGGCGCTCGATGTGGTGGTCGCCGGGCTGAAGCGGCTGGAGTACCGCGGGTACGACTCGGCGGGCGTCGCCGTGCTCGCGGACGGCGGGCTGGCCTCGGCGAAGAAGGCCGGGAAGCTGGTCAACCTGGAGAAGGAGCTGACCGAGCGGCCGCTGCCGAGCGGGGCGACCGGGATCGGGCACACCCGCTGGGCCACGCACGGCGGGCCGACGGACGCCAACGCGCATCCGCATCTCGACAACGCGGGCCGGGTCGCCGTCGTCCACAACGGGATCATCGAGAACTTCGCCGCGCTGCGCGCCGAGTTGGCGGAGCGCGGGCACGACCTGGCCTCCGAGACGGACACCGAGGTGGTCGCGCATCTGCTGGCGGAGGAGTTCTCCGTCACCGCCGATCTGGCGGAGGCGATGCGCCTGGTGTGCCGGCGCCTGGAGGGCGCGTTCACACTGGTCGCGGTGCACGCCGACGACCCGGACGTGGTGGTGGGCGCGCGCCGGAACTCCCCGCTGGTGGTGGGCGTTGGAGAGGGCGAGGCCTTTCTCGCCTCGGACGTCGCCGCGTTCATCGCCCACACGCGGTCGGCGATCGAGCTGGGCCAGGACCAGGTGGTGGAGCTGCGCCGGGACGGCGTGACGGTGACGGGCTTCGACGGCGCCCCGGCGCACGTCCGCGCGTACCACGTCGACTGGGACGCGTCGGCAGCGGAAAAGGGGGGTTATGACTACTTCATGCTCAAGGAGATCGCCGAGCAGCCCAAGGCGGTCGCCGATACGCTCCTGGGCCGTATCGACGCGGCCGGCTCCCTGACCCTGGACGAGGTCCGGATCGGCGCCGCCGAGCTGCGGGAGGTCGACAAGGTCGTCATCGTCGCATGCGGTACGGCCTTCCATGCCGGCCTGATCGCCAAGTACGCCATCGAGCACTGGACGCGCATCCCGTGCGAGGTGGAGCTGGCGAGCGAATTCCGCTACCGGGACCCGATCCTGGACTCGCGGAGCCTGGTGATCGCCATTTCCCAGTCAGGCGAGACCATGGACACCCTGATGGCTCTCAGGCATGCGCGGGAACAGGGCTCGAAAGTCCTGGCCATCTGCAACACCAACGGTTCGACGATTCCGCGTGAGTCGGATGCGGTGCTGTACACCCACGCCGGGCCGGAGGTCGCGGTCGCCTCGACCAAGGCGTTCCTCACCCAGCTGGTGGCCTGCTATCTGGTCGCCCTCTACCTGGGCCAGGTGCGGGGCACCAAGTGGGGCGACGAGGTCGGCGCCGTGATCCGGGACCTCTCGCACATCTCCGGCGAGGTCGAGCGGGTCCTGGAGACCATGGAGCCGGTACGGGCGCTCGCGCGCTCCCTCGCCGACAAGAAGACGGTGCTGTTCCTGGGCCGGCACGTCGGCTACCCGGTCGCCCTCGAAGGCGCCCTGAAGCTCAAGGAACTGGCGTACATGCACGCCGAGGGCTTCGCGGCGGGCGAGCTGAAGCACGGCCCGATCGCGCTGGTCGAGGAGGACCTGCCGGTGGTGGTCGTGGTCCCGTCCGCGCGCGGACGGTCCGTCCTCCACGACAAGATCGTCTCCAACATCCAGGAGATCCGGGCCCGGGGTGCGCGCACGATCGTGATCGCGGAGGAGGGGGACGAGGCGGTGGTCCCGTACGCCGACCACCTGATCCGGATCCCGGCCACCCCCACCCTGCTCCAGCCCCTCGTCGCCACGGTCCCCCTCCAGGTCTTCGCCTGCGAACTGGCCACGGCCCGCGGCAACGAGGTGGACCAGCCACGCAACCTGGCGAAGTCCGTGACGGTGGAGTGAGGGGACAGGACAACCCACCGGAAAGAAACTGAGGGAAATCACGTCGCACATCACCTTCTTCCCCGGTCGCGGGGCGGTCCGTGAGTCGGCCTACCTGGAGGGCAAGGCAGAAGGCAAGGCGGAGGGCAGGGCCGAAGGCCAGGCCGAGGACCGTGCCTCGCTGATCCTGCGTGTGCTGGAGAAGCGCGGCATCCCTGTTCCCGAGGAGACGCGGGAGCGGATCAGCTCGTGCACCGACCTCGACACGCTGGTTGTCTGGTTCGACCGTTCCCTCAGCGCCACGTCGGCCGAGGAGCTCTTCGCCGCGGACTCGGAGGAGCGGACTCGGAGGAGCAGGGCTGAGCGTGGGCCACGACGGGGTTCCGCGTGGTAGCCGGGCGGATCGTAGAGTGCCCCGGTGAGCATCATCGGGGTAGGGATCGACGTCGCTGAGATCGACCGGTTCCGGGAGTCGCTGGAGCGGACTCCCGCGCTCGCCGGCCGGCTGTTCGTGGAGCGGGAGTTGTTGCTGCCCAGTGGCGAGCGGCGCGGTATCGCCTCGCTCGCGGTGCGGTTCGCGGCCAAGGAGGCGCTGGCCAAGGCGCTGGGCGCGCCGCCCGGGCTGCTCTGGACGGACGTGGAGGTGTTCGTGGAGGACAGCGGGCGGCCGCGCCTGCGGGTGAAGGGGAGCGTGGCCGCGTGCGCGGCGGAACTCGGTGTCCGGTCCTGGCATGTGTCGCTCAGCCATGACGCCGGGGTGGCGTCGGCGGTGGTGATCGCGGAGGGGTGACCCGGGCGGGGTGGGCGGATGCGCGTCCCACCGGTTCCGGGGGAGACTCGGGGCATGCGGACTGCTTACAGCGTGGAGACGGTACGGGCGGCCGAGCGGGAGTTGATGGCGCGGCTGCCGGAAGGGTCGCTGATGCAGCGGGCCGCCGCCGGGCTGGCCGCCGCCTGCGCCGACTTGCTCGGACGGGTGTACGGCAGCCGGGTGGTGCTGCTGGTCGGCAGCGGGGACAACGGCGGCGACGCGCTCTACGCCGGGGCACGGCTGGCGAGGAGAGGGGCGGGGGTGACCGCCGTACTCCTGACCCCCGAGCGCACGCACGCCGGCGGTCTGGCGGCGCTGCGCCGGGCCGGTGGTACGGCCGTACTCGCCGGTGACGCCGAGGAGTTGATCCTGCGGTCCGATCTCGTCGTCGACGGGATCGTGGGGATCGGCGGGAAGGGCGGCCTGCGGCCCGAGGCGGCCGCGCTGGTCGCCGTGGTCGAGCGGTCGCGGGCCGCCGTCGTCGCCGTGGACCTGCCGAGCGGGGTGGAGGCGGACAGCGGTGAGGTGCGGGGAGCGGCGGTGCGGGCGGACCTGACCGTGACCTTCGGGACGCACAAGCCGGGGCTGCTGATCGATCCGGCGCGGGAGTACGCCGGTTCGGTGCGGCTGGTCGACATCGGCCTTGAACTGCCCGAGGAGGCCGAGCTGGAGGCGTTGCAGGACGTGGACGTGGCGCGGCTGCTGCCGGTGCCGTCCGCGGAGAGCGACAAGTACCGGCGCGGGGTGGTGGGCGTCGCGGCCGGGTCGGCCCGTTATCCCGGGGCCGCCGTGCTCGCCGTCGCAGGCGCGCTGCGGGGCGGGGCCGGGGCCGTACGGTACGTCGGACCCGCGGGCGGCGAGGTGCTGGCCCGATTTCCCGAGACGCTGGTGTCGGACGGGGGGCCGCGCAAGGCCGGGCGGGTGCAGGCGTGGGTGGTCGGGCCGGGGGTCGGGGACCAGGCCGAGATCGTCGCCGAGGTGCTGGAGGCGGAGGTGCCGGTGCTGGTCGACGCGGACGGCCTGCGGCTCGCCGACCGGGACACGGTACGGGGTCGTACGGCACCGACGCTGATGACGCCTCACGCCGGGGAAGCGGCGGCCCTGTTGGGGGTACGGCGGGAGGAGGTCGAGGCCGGCCGGCTCACGGCGGTGCGGGAGCTGGCGGCGGCGTATCGGGCGACGGTGCTGCTCAAGGGGTCGACGACGCTGGTGGCGGAGCCGGGGGGACGGGCGGCTGTGCGGGTGAACGCGACGGGGACGCCGTGGCTCGCCACCGCCGGGAGTGGAGACGTGCTGTCGGGACTGGCGGGGTCGCTGCTGGCGTCCGGGCTGGACGGGCGGGACGCGGGGAGTGTGGCGGCGTATCTGCACGGCCTCGCGGGGCGGTTCGCGTCGGAGGGGGCGCCGACGGTCGCGCATGCGGTGGCTGAGGAGTTGCCTGCGGCATGGCGGGGAGTTTTCCCGCCCCCTCGCCCGACTCGGTGAGGCAATACCTCACCGTCACGGGGCCGCGCGCCCTACCCCATAAGTTGGCCCGGGTGCGGGTGAGCGGGGGCTGGTCGCCCAGTTCTGCGCGCCCCTGAGGGCGCTCGGCTCGCGTCGGCCGCATGCGTCCTCCGTCCCGCCGGAGGCTGGTGCATCCGTCGGGTGACCTGGCCGCGCGGCTTCCCGGAATTTCCGGGTACGCGGGGTTGTCTGATTGCATGATTAGTGGACGAATCATGCGTAATCGGCGCGGATTTGCGCGTGGTGCCGCAGGGGCCCTCGTCGCCGCCGTGACCGTTCTCTGCATCGGGGCCGGAAGTGTCGCCGCGGACACCGCTCCCCAACCCCCCGCCTTCATCCCGGAGTCGGATCTGGTGCCGGGGGTCGGGCCCGGCCCCGGGCAGCCCTGGCAGGTCGACACCCCCGACCAGATGCTGCCGCCGAAGGTGTACACGCCCAGCGCCAAGGAGGACGCCGTCGAGCCCAGGGCGGCGGCACCGGGGGCGTACGACCTCATCGAGTACGTGCCGCTCAGCGACGCCGTCTCCAAGGTGAGCTGCAGCAAGCTGACCGGGCCGTACCAGCGGCAGATCGAGCAGTGGCTGAAGCTGAAGGTGGACGGGAAGCAGTCCATGTCCGACTGCAAGGCCATCCAGAAGTTCCAGAAGAAGTACAAGATCAAGCCGACGATCGGGTTCGCGGGGCCCGTGACGTGGTACCAGATGATGCTCCTGTCGGCGAAGAAGAACCCGAACGCCAAGAAGAACTGCCCCGTGAAGTCGTACCGGGTCGCCTGTGTCGACCTCAACCGGCAGGTCACCTGGGTGCAGAAGGGCAGCAAGGTGGTCTTCGGGCCGGTGCAGATGCGCAGCGGGAAGAAGGGGTACGCGACCCGGGCCGGCTGGCACTCCGTCTACTGGCGGCACAAGAACCACTGGTCCACGCTGTACAACTCGCCCATGCCGTACGCCCAGTTCTTCGACGGCGGCCAGGCCTTCCACGCCGTCTACGGCTCCATCTACACCACCGTCGGCTCCTGGGGCTGCGTGAACCTCAAGCTCGGCGACGCGAAGAAACTGTGGGGCGTGCTGAAGAAGGGCGACAAGGTTTACGTGTGGGGGCACCGGACGGGTACCTGATCCGGTGCCCTGGGGTACCCGAGGGTGACGGGGGCCCGTACCAGGCCCTGCACCGGAGGGCCGCCAGAGGCCTCTGAGACACTGGGGGCGCGATGAGTGAGACAGCGACTGCACCGACCGCGCCCCTGCGCGCCCGCGCCGAGATCGATCTGGCCGCCCTGCGGACCAATGTGCGGACCCTGCGCGCCCTCGCGCCGGGCGCGGCCCTGATGGCCGTGGTGAAGTCCGACGCGTACGGCCACGGGGCGGCCCGATGTGCCCGCGCGGCCGTACGCGCGGGCGCGGGCTGGCTCGGTACGGCCACCCCGGAGGAGGCCCTGCGGCTGCGCGCGGACCCCGGGCTGCCCGCGGACGTACGGATCATGTGCTGGCTGTGGACCCCGGGCGGCCCGTGGCGGGAGGCCATCGAGGCAGACCTCGACGTGTCGGTGAGCGGGATGTGGGCCCTGCGGGAGGTCGTCGCGGCCGCACGCGCCGCCGGGCGCCCCGCGCGCGTGCAGCTCAAGGCCGACACCGGCCTCGGGCGCAATGGCTGCCAGCCCGCCGACTGGCCCGAGCTGGTCGGAGAGGCGCTCCGCGCGCAGACGGCGGGGCTGCTCCGGATCACGGGACTCTGGTCGCACTTCGCCTGCGCCGACGAGCCTGGCCATCCCTCCATCGCCGCCCAGCTCACCGTGTTCCGGGAGATGCTCGGGCACGCCGAGGAGCGGGGCGCGCGCCCCGAGGTGCGGCACATCGCCAACTCGCCGGCCGCCCTCACCCTCCCCGAGTCCCACTTCGACCTGATCCGCACAGGTATCGCCATGTACGGCCTCTCGCCCAGCCCCGAAATGGGCAGCGCGGCCGACTTCGGCCTGCGCCCGGTGATGACCCTGTCCGCCTCCCTCGCCCTGGTGAAGCACGTACCGGTCGGCCACGGTGTCAGCTACGGCCACCACTACGTCACGCCCGGCGAGACCACTCTCGGACTCGTCCCCGTCGGCTACGCGGACGGTATTCCGCGTCACGCCTCCGGTACCGGCCCCGTCCTGGTCGGAGGCAAGTGGCGGACGGCCGCCGGGCGCATCGCCATGGACCAGTTCGTCGTCGACCTCGGCGGCGACGAGCCCGAAGTCGGCTCCGAGGCCGTGCTGTTCGGCCCGGGCGACCGGGGCGAGCCCACCGCCGAGGACTGGGCCCAGGCCGCGGGCACGATTGCATACGAAATCGTCACCCGCATCGGAACCCGGGTTCCCCGCGTCTATGTGAACGGGGAACCGAGTGGGCAAGAACCAGGGGACGGCGACTGACGTCCGGGGTTCGGCCGCGGCACAACCCGGTTACACCTGTAACAGCAGCGACATTCACCTTGCCAGCATCACCCGTATCACCGAACGAGCGAACTGCAGTACGGCGAAGAGGAGCGGTACGTGAGCGAGAGCAGTGCGGAGGCCGTAGCCGACGCCGCGGCGGCCGTCGCCTCCGCCACGGGGGTGATCGCCTCCGCCGCGGGGGTGGACGGGAGCTGGCGCAAGGTCACCGGTATCGCCGGGGCCGCCATAGGAGTGCTCGCCGCCGGGGCGGCCGCGGGGGTCGCCCTGGAGCGGATGACCGTCGGCCGCGGGATGCGCCGCAAGGCCCGGCTGGCCCTGGACTCTGCGGGACCGTACGGCACCCTGCGCGGCAAGCCCGGCAAGGCGATCGCCGACGACGGCACCGAGCTGTACTACGAGGTCGACGAGGTGGAACCTGACCTCGGCCCGGCCGTCTCCCCGCGCCGCCGCCGGCTCTTCGGCCGCAAGGCCCCCGCGCCCGTCACCGTCGTCTTCAGCCACGGCTACTGCCTCAACCAGGACTCCTGGCACTTCCAGCGGGAGGCCCTGCGCGGGGTCGTCCGCACCGTGCACTGGGACCAGCGCAGCCACGGCCGCTCCGGGCGTGGTGTCGCCCAGCACGAGGAGGGCATTGCGCTCACCATCGACCAGCTGGGCCGGGACCTGAAGGCCGTACTCGACGCGGCCGTGCCCGAGGGGCCGATCGTGCTGGTCGGGCACTCGATGGGCGGGATGACCGTGATGGCGCTGGCCGCCCACTATCCCGAACTGATCCAGAAGCGGGTCGTCGCCACCGCCTTCGTCGGCACGTCGTCCGGGCGGCTCGGCGAGGTCAACTTCGGGCTGCCGGTCGCCGGGGTCAACGCGGTCCGCTGGGCGCTGCCGGGCGTGCTGAAGGCGCTGGGGCAGCAGGCCGCGCTGGTGGAGAAAGGGCGGCGGTTCACGGCCGATCTCTTCGCGGGGATCATCAAGCGGTACTCGTTCGCGTCCCGGGAGATCGACCCGGCCGTCGAGCGGTTCGCCGAGCGGATGATCGAGTCCACTCCGATCGACGTGGTCGCCGAGTTCTACCCGGCCTTCTCCGACCACGACAAGACCGCCGCGCTCGCCTACTTCCAGGACATGCCGGTGCTGGTGCTGGCCGGGGTGCAGGATCTCGTCACGCCCAGTGAGCACAGCGAGGTCATCGCCGATCTGCTGCCCGAGGCGGAACTGGTGCTGGTCTCGGACGCCGGGCACCTGGTCATGCTGGAACACCCGGAGGTGGTCACCGACCGCCTCGCCGACCTGCTCACCCGCGCGGGTGCCGTGCCGGCAGGAGCTACGGTAAGTGGCTATGGAAGCACCAGCAGCACGGCACAGCCAGGCTGACGACCTGGCGGGGGCCGGGGCCGGCAACGGCACGGAGTTGATCGTTAACTCTCCCGGGCAGATGGGGGATCTGGGCCGCCGACTGGCCAAGTTGCTACGCGCCGGTGACCTCGTGATGCTCAGCGGGGAACTCGGCGCCGGCAAGACGACACTGACCCGCGGGCTGGGCGAGGGGCTCGGTGTGCGCGGGGCCGTCACCTCGCCGACCTTTGTGATCGCGCGTGTCCATCCGTCCCTCGGGGACGGGCCGCCGCTCGTCCATGTCGACGCGTACCGCCTGGGCGGCGGGCTCGACGAGATGGAGGACCTGGACCTCGACGTCTCACTGCCCGAGTCAGTGATCGTCGTGGAGTGGGGCGAGGGCAAGGTCGAGGAACTGACCGAGGACCGGCTCATGGTCCAGATCCACCGGGCGGTCGGGGACACGACCGACGAGGTACGGCATGTGACCCTCACGGGGCGCGGGGAGCGCTGGGCCGGAGTGGATCTGACGGTGCTGTCCGCCTGAGCGGCGACCTGGGCGGCCGCCGGCGCGGTGCGTTGGGCTGGGAACCGCGTGAACGTTCCGACGAGGTGTCGGCAAGATATTGCGTTTCGCGTCCCGGGCGTGGTCACATGGTACCCAGCCCGTAGTTAGGTCTACCTAACTTCGTCCGCCCCCGCACCTCAGGAGGCGTCCATGCCCGCGTCCCAGTCCAAGGAGCGGCGGCCCTTCGCCGCCGCCGGAGTTTCCATGCGCGAGCTTCTGGCGTCCTGTGCGGCGGCTGACGCGGTGTCCAGGCCGCCGAAAACGCCGGAAGTGCCTGCGAGGCCGGCTGAGCAGGGCCGTAAGGCCGCGTAGGCGTGGGGCCGGCCGGTAGGCGGGTCAGCGGATCACGACGACCTTCACCCCGATCGTCGCGAACATCCACATCGCGTCGCCGTCCGGACGGGTCTCGCGGATGCCGCCTGTTTTCACCGTCGGGTCGGGGGTTTCCGTCGCGCCGTTGCCGTTGCCGCTGACCGCGCTGAAGCCGATCGCCGAGCCGTCCTTCGTCGTGGTGAAGCGCACGACGTGTTCGATGGGGAGGCCGTCCGTGCCCGTGACCGCCTTGGAGCGGGACGTCACCCAGTAGGTGCCCAGGGCCGGATCGATCGTGCCGGGGTGCACCTTGAAGGTGCGCTCGACACGGTTGCGCTCGCTGACGAGCCAGACCCGGTCGTCGTCCACCGAGTACACCACCCGTTCACCCGTTCCGGAGCTGTTCGGCAGGGCAGAGGGGTGGCGCTGGTCCCGGGGTGCCTTGGACGCCGGTGCCCCCGGGGCGGGGCTCGACGCGGGCCTGCCGCCGAGGCCGGGCGGGACGGTGGCCGAGGCCTGATAGGCGAGGAGACCGACCGCCCCGACGGCCGCCGCGGTGAGGCCGGCCACGATTCCCGAGCTGGTCCCTGACACGTGCGCCACCTCTGACTCGCCGTATATGTCGTACTTCGTGCAGACCGTAGCAGCCAGTGACCGTCCGTCCCCGGCGGCCGTGCTCACGGCGCCGGAGCCGTAGGCTGTTCGCGTGCTCTTGCTCGCTCTGGATACCGCCACCCCCGCCGTCACCGTCGCGTTGCACGACGGTGCGGCCGTCATCGCCTCGTCGAGCCAGGTGGACGCGCGCCGGCACGGCGAGCTGCTGCTGCCGGCCGTCGACCGCGTTCTCGCCGAGGCCGGGGTCAAGCTGGACGCCGTCACCGGGATCGTCGTAGGCGTCGGTCCCGGTCCCTACACCGGCCTACGGGTCGGTCTGATGACCGCGGACACCTTCGGGCTCGCGCTGGGCGTGCCCGTGCACGGACTGTGCACGCTCGACGGGCTCGCCTACGCGGCCGGCGTCGAGAAGAGTCCGTTCGTCGTGGCGACCGACGCCCGCCGCAAGGAGGTCTACTGGGCGACGTACGCCGACTCGCGCACCCGGCTCACGGATCCGGCCGTCGACCGGCCCGCCGACATCGCCGAGCAGGTCTCCGGCCTGCCCGCCGTCGGGGCCGGCGCGATGCTCTACCCCGCCACCTTCCCGGTGGTGCGCGAACCCGAGCACGTCTCCGCGGCCGCCCTCGCCTCGCTCGCCGTCGAGAAGCTGGCCGCGGGCGAGGAGCTGTCCGCGCCCCGGCCGCTGTATCTGCGCCGGCCGGACGCCCAGGTGCCCAAGAACTACAAGGTGGTCACGCCGAAGTGACCGCACAGCTGCGCGAGATGCGCTGGTGGGACATCGACCAGGTCCTGGAGCTGGAGAAGAGCCTGTTCCCCGAGGACGCCTGGTCGCGGGGGATGTTCTGGTCCGAGCTGGCGCACGCGAGAGGCCCCGAGGCGACCCGGCGGTACGTGGTCGCCCTGGAGGACGACCGGGTCGTCGGGTACGCGGGGCTCGCCGCCCAGGGCGAACTCGGCGACGTCCAGACCATCGCCGTCGCCCGCGACCTCTGGGGCACCGGCCTCGGCGGACAGCTCCTCACCGAGCTGCTGCGGGCCGCGACCGCCTTCGAGTGCGCCGAGGTCATGCTGGAGTGCCGGGTCGACAACACCCGCGCCCAGAAGCTCTACGAGCGGTTCGGCTTCGAGCCCATCGGGTTCAGACGCGGCTACTACCAGCCGGGGAACGTGGACGCCCTGGTGATGCGCCTGACGACGAAACCAGGCAGTGGCCCCGCCGACGGACCCACCTCCGAACAAGGAACCGAGATCAATGGCTGACGAACCCCTGGTTCTGGGGATCGAGACCTCCTGCGACGAGACCGGCGTCGGCATCGTCCGGGGCACCACCCTGCTCGCCGACGCCATCGCCTCGTCCGTCGACGAGCACGCCCGCTTCGGCGGAGTGGTGCCCGAGGTGGCGTCCCGGGCGCACCTGGAGGCGATGGTTCCGACCATCGAACGCGCGCTGAAGGACGCCGGCGTGAGCGCGAAGGACCTGGACGGCGTCGCGGTCACGGCCGGCCCCGGCCTGGCCGGCGCGCTGCTGGTCGGCGTCTCGGCGGCGAAGGCGTACGCGTACGCGCTCGGCAAGCCCCTGTACGGCGTGAACCACCTCGCCTCCCACATCTGCGTCGACCAGCTGGAACACGGTCCGCTGCCCGAGCCGACGATGGCCCTGCTGGTGTCCGGCGGGCACAGCTCCCTGCTGCTCTCCTCGGACATCACCTCCGACGTACGGCCGCTCGGCGCGACCATCGACGACGCGGCCGGCGAGGCCTTCGACAAGATCGCCCGCGTGCTGAACCTGGGCTTCCCCGGCGGCCCGGTCATCGACCGCTACGCACGCGAGGGCGACCCGGCGGCGATCGCCTTCCCGCGCGGCCTCACCGGCCCGCGCGACCCGCTCTACGACTTCTCCTTCTCCGGTCTCAAGACCGCCGTGGCCCGCTGGATCGAGGCCAGGCGGGCGGCCGGCGAGGAGGTGCCGGTCCGCGATGTGGCGGCCTCCTTCCAGGAGGCGGTCGTGGACGTGCTGACCCGCAAGGCCGTACGGGCCTGCCGCGACGAGGGCGTCGACCACCTGATGATCGGCGGCGGTGTCGCCGCCAACACCCGGCTGCGCGCCCTGGCGCAGCAACGCTGCGAGGACGCCGGCATCCGGCTCCGGGTGCCGCGCCCCAAGCTGTGCACGGACAACGGCGCGATGGTGGCCGCCCTCGGCGCCGAGTTGGTCGCGCGCAACCGGGCCGCGTCCAGCTGGGACCTCTCGGCGGACAGCTCCCTGCCGGTGACGGACCCGCACGTCCCGGGCCACGACCACGACCATGTGCACGAGGTCAGCAAGGAGAACCTCTACTCGTGACGGTCGCGTTGATGTGGGAGGCGCGGGCGGTGGCGGGCCGGGGCGCGGAGCTGCTGACGTGGGCGCGGCGACAGAGCCTCCCGAAGGCTCCGCTGCGACGGGAGACCTTCCGGGCGCCGCAGGACCGGGTACTGGTGATCACCTGGTGGGACGGGTCGTACGACGACCCCGGCCTCCCCGAACTCGAGGACCCGCCGGAGGATCTGGTGACCCGCCCGGTGCACCGCTGGCGGTTCGAGTCGGCCGGCGTCGACTAGGACAGGCCCTGGCGCCTCGGCCACGTCCGTCGGATCCGGGTGTCGGTCGGATAACTCCATCCGCTTAGCGGGGTCCGTCGCCCAGCGCGCCCCGATTGCGCTCAGACCACCTCCGTCTCGCAGCGCAGCATCCGGTCCGGCCCCAACCGCCTTACCGGACCCGTCAGTCGCAGCCGTACCGCGCCCCGGACCTCCGCGCTCGAAGCTCCCGCCCGCAGCTCCAGGGCGCCCGGCTCCACCACCCGTGTCCCCTCCCGGTCCGTGAACGCCGAGAGGTCCGCGTGGAAGCGGAAGGTCACCCGGCGGGTCTCGCCCGGGGCCAGGTCCACGCGCCGGTAGCCGATCAGGCGGACGTCCGGGCGGGTCACCGACGCCACCGGGTCGTGCAGGTACAGCTGCACCACCTCCGCGCCGGCCCGCTCGCCCGTGTTGCGGACCGCCACGGTCAGGTCGTACGAACCGTCCGTGCCGATCTCGGCCGCGCCCCGCGACACCAGCTCCCACGCGAACGTCGTGTACGAGCGGCCGTGCCCGAACGGGTACAGCGGGGTCGGGTCCAGATTGCTGACCTCGCCCGCCAGGCCGAGCGGGGGCTGAAGGTAGGTCCAGGGCTGGCCTCCGGGCACCCGCGGGACACTGACCGGCAGCCTCCCCGACGGGTTGACGCGGCCCGACAGCACTCCCGCCACCGCCGGGCCGCCCTCCTCCCCGGGGAAGAACGCCTGCACCACCGCGCCCAGCCGGCCGTGCCAGCGGCCCAGCGCGTAAGGCCGGCCGGTGAGCAGGACCAGGACCACCGGGATGCCCGTCGAGAGCAGCGCGTCCAGCAGGTCGGCCTGAACGCCGGGCAGCGACAGGTCGGTGACATCGCAGCCCTCGCCCGAGGTGCCCCGCCCGAACAGGCCCGCCCGGTCGCCGAGCACCGCCACGCACACGTCCGCCTCCGCCGCGTGTGCCACCGCCTCCTCGAAGCCGGCGGTGTCCGGGCCGGAGACATCGCAGCCCTCGGCGAACGTCACCTTCGCGTCCGGGAGCTCGGCGCGCAGCGACTGCAGGAGCGTCGGGACGGAGATGCCGAGGTCCACCTCCGGGTGGTGGGTCAGGACGTGGGACGGGAAGGAGTAGCAGCCGAGCATGGCCAGGGCATCGGCCGCCCGTGGGCCCACCACCGCCATGCGGGTGTCGGGGGCCAGGGGGAGCACGCCGTCGGGGTTGTCCAGCAGGACCACGGACTCCTCGGCGAGGCGGCGGGCCAGGCCGCGGTTCGCCGCAGAATCGAGATCGACGGGTCCGGCCGGTTCCGGGTCCCAGTCCTCGTCCAGCAGTCCCGACTCGCACTTCTGGAGCAGGACCCGGCGGGCCGCCCGGTCCACCAGGGACTCGGGGATCGTGCCCTCCCGCACCGCCGCCACCAGCGGGCGGCCGTAGCACTTCAGCGTCGGCAGTTCGACGTCGATGCCCGCCGCGAGGGCGAGACGGGCCGCCTCCGCCTCCGTGCCCGCCACCCGGTGCAGGGTCTGGAGGAAGCCGATGCCGAAGTAGTCCGCGACCACGGTTCCCGTGAAGTCCCATTCCTCGCGGAGCAGTTCGGTCAGCAGACGGGGGTCGGCGGACGCCGGCACCCCGTCCGTCTCGTTGTACGCCGCCATCACCGAACGGGCCCCGCCCTCGCGCAGCGCCATCTCGAACGGGGGCAGGGTGACGTCCGCGAACTCCCGTACCCCCGCCCGGACCGGGGCCAGATTGCGGGCTCCGGCGGAGGAGGCGTACCCGGCGAAGTGCTTCAGCGTGGCGATGATCCCGGCCGACTCCAGGCCCCGGACGTATGCCGTGCCGATCGTGCCCACCAGATACGGGTCCTCGCCGATCGTCTCCTCGACCCGCCCCCAGCGCGGGTCGCGGACCACGTCCAGGACGGGGGCCAGGCCCTGGTGGACGCCGACCGAGCGCAGATCAGCACCGATGCTCCGGCCCAGTTCCTCGACCAGCGGCGGGTCGAAGGCCGCGCCCCAGGCCAGCGGGACCGGGTAGGCCGTCGCCTGCCAGGCCGTGAAGCCGGCCAGGCACTCCTCGTGGGCGATCGCCGGGATACCGAAACGGCCGGCGGCGGTGATCCGGCGCTGGGCGCGGGCCAGCGCTCGCGCGCCCAGCGCCGGGACCACCGGGGCGGTGCCGAAGGAGCGGGTCAGCTGGCCGAGGCCGAGGGTGATCAGCTCGTCCCAGTCGTCGTCGGCGGTCATCTCGCGTTGCAGCGGGGCGACTCCGTCGCCGTCCGTGGTGGCGCCCACCCACACGCCGTAGAGCTGGGCGGTCTTCTCCTCCAGGGTCATCCGGGGGAGCAGGTCGTCGACCCGGGCGGCGGCGGGCAGTGCGGGGTCTCGCCAAGGAGCGGTGGTCATGAAACTCCCGTCCCGAATGTTTCGTACAACACACCGAATGTTCCGGGAACCTATGGCGTGCGCAGGTCTTCGTCAAGGGGGAGTGCGGGGATACGATCGCGGGCATGACGCCTCCGAAGCCCGCAGAAACGCAGACGGCGACGCTCGCCGAAATCGCCCGTGAGGCCGGCGTGTCCGCTCCGACTGTTTCGAAGGTCCTCAACGGCCGCGCCGACGTCGCCCCCGCGACCCGCACCCGTGTCGAGGACCTGCTGCGCGCCTACGGCTACCGGCGGCGCCGCGCAGAGGCCTCCCGGTCGCCGCTGATCGACCTGGTCTTCCACGAGCTGGAGAGCGCCTGGGCGATGGAGGTCATCCGGGGGGTGGAGAACGTGGCCCGGGACGCCGGGCTGAGTGTGGTGCTCAGTGAGAGCGCCGGGCGGCTCACTCCGGGGCGGACCTGGGCCGACCAAGTCGCAGCGCGGCGGCCGCACGGCGTGGTGCTGGTGCTGTCGGGGCTGGACGAGTCGCAGCGGGCGCTGCTGATGAGCCGGTCCATTCCGTTCGTGGTGATGGATCCGGCGGGGGACCCCGGGCCCGACGTCCCGTCGATCGGGGCCACGAACTGGCAGGGGGGCCTGGCCGCCACCCGGCACCTCGTCGAGTTGGGGCACCGGCGCATCGGGGCCATCAGCGGGCCCTCGCGGATGATGTGCAGCCGGGCCCGGGTGGACGGGTACCGGGCCGCGCTGGAGACCGCCGGGCTGCCCGTCGACCAGAGCCTGGTCAAGGCCGGGGACTTCCACCACGACGCCGGCTACCGGCTCGGCCTGGAGCTGCTGCGCATGCCGGACCGGCCCACCGCCGTCTTCACCGGCAACGACCTGCAGGCCATGGGGCTGTACGAGGCCGCGCGCGAGCTGGGGCTGCGGATCCCGGAGGACGTGAGCGTCGTGGGGTTCGACGATCTGCCGGTGGCCCGCTGGGTGGGCCCGCCGCTGACGACCGTACGGCAGCCGCTCACCGAGATGGCAGAGGCGGCGGCGCGGCTGGTGCTGGAGATGGGGCGGGCCGAGGAGGCCACCACCGCGACCCGGGTGGAGCTGGCGACCAGCCTGGTGGTGCGGTCGAGCACGACGGCGCCGGCCGGGAAGTGACGCCGGCGGCCGGAAGCCGGCGTGTTGACGGGCGGCGTGGCCACCTCCACACTCCTCCGAAGTCAATCGGTTGCGCGACCGAAACTTTCGGAAGGCGCGAACGCCGCCTATAACGCCGCCCGTCACCTTGGCCTGAATCCGGCCTCAGAAGAGTGAGATTTTCCGAAGAAAACGTCTTTGCCGTGCTCGTGCTAACAGTCCCCTAATAATTCGGACTTACGTTCCTGTCTTGTGACGGGACACGAGGAGCAAGGCGGCGCGGGCATGCGGGTGGGCCGGCGGTCCAGAGGGCTGAAGATCGTCGGCCTCGCCCTGGCGGGGGTCATGACGCTGGGGATCGCGGGCGCGGGGTGGGTCTACTGGCACCTCAACGACAACATCAAGAGCGTCGACATCAACAGCGCGCTCGGCGACGACCGTCCGGCGAAGGCGGTGACCACGCCGACGGCCACCGCGTCCGCCTCGCCGCTGCCGACCGGTTCCGTGAACGTCCTGGTGCTGGGCTCGGACTCGCGCAGCGGCAAGGAGAACCAGAAACTCGGCGGCGGCGACAACTCGGGCGCCCGCTCCGACACGGCGATGGTCGTCCACATCGACGCGGGCCGCACCGAGGCGACCGTCGTCAGCATCCCGCGCGACACGCTGGTCACCCGCCCTGCCTGCCCGCTGTCCTCCGGCGGCTCGACGTCCGTCGCCCACAACGCGATGTTCAACAGCGCCTACTCGATGGGCGGGGCGGTGTGCGCGGTGAAGACGGTCGAGTCGATCACCGGCGTACGGATGGACCACTATCTGGAGATCGACTTCTCCGGCTTCGCGAAGCTGGTGGACGCGCTGGGCGGGGTGACCGTGACCACCGACCAGGACATCGACGACAACGACAGCCATCTGCACCTGAAGAAGGGCACCCACCACCTCGACGGCACCACGGCCCTGGCGCTGGCCCGCACCCGGCACGGCATAGGCGACGGCAGCGACCTCGGCCGGATAGGCCTCCAGCAGAAACTGGTGAAGGCCCTGCTGGACCAGATGGCCTCCATCAGTCTCCTGAGCAACCCGGCCAAGCTCTACGAGGTCGCCGACGCGGTCACCTCCAGCCTCACCACCGACACGGGCCTGGACTCGCTCAGCGAACTGATGCGCCTCGGCCAGAGCCTCAAGGGCCTGACCTCGGACCACGTCAGGACGGTGATGATGCCCGTGCGGACCGCTCCCTCCGATCCCAACAGGGTGGTGGCGGAGGAGCCGGAGGCGAGCGAACTGTGGGACTCGCTGAAGTAGCGGGATCCTCGCCGGAAAAATACTTCGGGGAATTCGGCGTGCGTGTCGATCCCGGGGCGGGTCGTTCGACGCAAGGGTGAGATGCGGGGAGAGACCCCGCAGGAACCCGAGGAGTCACCATGCCCCGTTACCTGTCGCTCGTGCGGATCGACGAGGCCGCCGCCCCCGCCGAGGGGCCCAGCGAGGCGCTGATGCAGCGGATGGGCGAGCTGATCGAGGAGATCACCAAGGCCGGCGTGATGCTGGACACCGCAGGGCTCACGCCCACCGCCCAGGGCACCCGGGTGCACTGGGAGGGCGGGAAGATCTCCGTCACCGACGGGCCGTTCACCGAGTCCAAGGAGGTCATCGGCGGTTACGCGATCATGCAGTGCAAGGACAGGGCCGAGGCCCTGGAGTGGACCAAGCGGTTCCTCAAGGTGCACGAGGAGTTCTGGACGGTGACCTGCGAGGTGCGGGAGATCGCGGAGGGCTGACCCTCCTGGCGTACCGCCGTCCGGGGGTGTCGAATGGGGGGCTGTGAGACCACAGCCCTCCGCCGACGCCGATCCCCGGCACGCCATCGAGACCGTCTTCCGCCTGGAGTCGCCCCGCGTGATCGCCGGCGTCGCCCGGATCGTCCGGGACGTCGGCATCGCGGAGGAACTGGCGCAGGACGCGCTGGTCGCCGCGCTCGAGCAGTGGCCGCGGGACGGGGTGCCCGACAACCCGGGCGCCTGGCTCATGACCACCGCCCGCCATCGTGCCGTCGACCTGGTCCGGCGCCGGGAGAACTACGCCCGCAAGCTGGCGGAGATCGGCCGCGGCATGGAGACGGCCGCCCCGCCGGAGGAGCCCGCCGACCCGGACGACATCGACGACGACCTGCTCCGCCTGGTCTTCACCACCTGCCACCCGGTGCTGTCGCCGGAGGCCCGCACGGCCCTCACCCTGCGCCTCCTCGGCGGTCTGAGCACGGCCGAGATCGCCCGCGCCTTCCTCGTCCCCGAGCCGACGATCGCCCAGCGCATCGTCCGCGCCAAGCGCACCCTCGCCGCGAGGAACATCGCCTTCGAGGTGCCGTACGGCCCCGACCGCGAGGCCCGGCTCGGTTCCGTCCTCGACGTCATCTACCTGATCCACAACGAGGGGTACGCGGCCACGGCGGGCGACGACTGGCTGCGCCCGTCGCTGTGCGAGGACGCGCTGCGGCTGGCCCGCGTCCTGTCCTCCCTGATGCCGAAGGAACCGGAGGTCCACGCCCTCACCGCGCTCCTCGAATTCCAGTCCTCCCGTACGGCCGCCCGCACCGGCCCCGACGGCGAGCCGGTCCTCCTGAGGGACCAGAACCGCCGCCGCTGGAACCGCATGCTCATCGCCCGCGGGATCAGGGCGCTCGCCCGCGCGGAAGCCACCGCGACGGGGGCCCCGGGGCCGTACGTCCTCCAGGCGGCCATCGCGGCCTGCCACGCGCACGCGTACACGTACGAGGAGACGGACTGGACGGCCATCGCCACCCTGTACGGTCTGCTGGCCGCCCGGTCCCCGTCCCCGGTCGTCGAGTTGAACCGGGCGGTGGCCGTGTCGATGGCGGACGGCCCGGCGGCGGCCCTGGCGATCGTGGAACCGCTGACGGCAGAACCCGCCCTGCGGGACTACCACTTGCTGCCCAGCGTGCGCGGCGACCTGCTCGCACGTCTCGGGCGTACGACGGAGGCCCGCGCGGAGTTCGAAAGGGCGGCGGGGCTGGCACGCAACGAGCGGGAGCGGGAGTTGCTGCTGGCCAGAGCGCTGGAGCCGACGCCGGCACCTGGCGGGACGCGGTCTCCGCGGGCTCGGCGATGAACATCTACGGGCCCGTGCTGTGGACCTCCCGGCCCGCCCCGTCCGACGAGGCCAAGAGCTGTCTGCTGCGCGAGTCCGCCGGCACCCAGGCCGCGATCGCCTTCGGTGACACCGGCTCGGTCACGACAGGCGCGCTGAACACGGCCGGCTCGTCGATCAGCGCGAGCGGGAACGACTTCGTGCACCGGCCGTACTGCAACGGCGTCGCCTCGACCGCGAGCACGTTCCGGCTGCGCACGGACGCCGGTGACCCCGTCTCGGCCGCCGCCAAGTCCGGCCGGCCGGCGGCCGGGCCGAAACTCGGCTCGCTCAGGACGGCTCAGCACCAGTAGCCGGTGCGGGGGCGCCGACGAGCATGGTCGGCGCCCCCGCCACCCGGGTCAGGAACACGGTCGCCGCGTTCGGCCCCTGCGGCTTGACCTTCCTGCGCAACTCCTCCGGCTCCACCGCCGACCCGCGCTTCTTCACGGTCAGCGTGCCGACCTCGCGCTCGCGCAGCAGTGCCTTCAACTTCTTCACGTTGAAGGGGAGTTGGTCGGTGATCTCGTACGGCGTCGCGTAGGCGGTGGCGCGGAGTCCGTCGGCGGTGATGTACGCGATCGTCGGGTCGACGAGCCCGCCGTCCAGCTCCTCGGCGACCTCGGCGACCAGATGGGCGCGGATGACGGCGCCGTCCGGCTCGTACAGGTACCGCCCCACGGGACGGACCCGGGGATCGGGCAGGCCCCTGCCGAGCAGCGTGCGCGGGCCGGGCAGGAGGGTGGCGCGGATCGCCCCCGGCGCCGTCCCGAACCACAGGACCGCCTCCTTCACATCGCCCGCGTCCGAGATCCACTCCGCCTCGGCGTCCGCCGGGACCGCCTCGTGCGGGACGCCGGGGGCGATCTTCAGCGCGGCGGTGTGCGAGGCCCTGCGGGCCGCCTCGACCGCCCAGGACAGGGGCGGTGAGTAGGCCTCCGGGTCGAAGATGCGGCCGCGGCCGCCGCGCCGGGCCGGGTCGACGAACACGGCGTCGTAGCCGTCCGTGTTCACCTCCGTGACGTCGGCCTCCCGCACCTCGATCAGGCCGGCGAGTCCCAGCGCGTCGGCGTTCGCCCGCGCCGCGGCCGCCGTCACCGGGTCCCGGTCCACCGCGAGCACCCGGATCCCCGCCCGCGCGAGGGCGATGGCGTCGCCCCCGATGCCGCAGCACAGGTCGGCGACCGAGGTCACCCCGAGCTCCTTCAGCCGCTCCGCCCGGTACGAGGCGACGCTCGCCCGCGTCGACTGCTCGACCCCGTTCGGTGTGAAGAACATGCGGTCCGCGTCCGCGTCGCCGAACTTCGCCACCGCCCGCTGCCGCAGCCGGGCCTGGGTGAGCGCCGCCGACACCAGCTCGGCGGGGTGCTCGCGGCGCAGCCGGGTCGCCACGGCGAGTTCGTCGGCGGGCGCGGTGCCGCGCACCTCGGCGAGGAGGGCGCGGCCCTCGGGCGTGAGGAGGGGGGCGAGGAGGTCGTTCACCGGGTCATTGTCGGCCAGTCGGTGGATGGTTCGCCTCCGGCGGCGGTGTCGGCGCCGGTTACGGGGGAGGGCCTGGAAGGATCCGGCACCATGCGAGTAGTCGTACAAAATGACAAAAAAGGGTTGATGGTGGGCACGGCGGGCCTGCTGGCCGCGGCCGCCCTGATGTCCGGCTGCGCGGGGCCAGACGCCGGCTCCACTGCCCGTCCCGCCGCCGGCCAGCAGCCGCACCGTGCCCCCGACTCCCACGCCGCCCTGGTCGCCGCCGCCAGGCACTGGGGCCTTGACGCGGTCCCGCTGCGGCCGCCGGCTCCGCCGAAAGTGAAGCCGAGGATCACCGCGCGCGGCGGCTTCGAGGTGGACGGGCAGGAAGAGGAGGACCTGCCCCCGGTCTTCACCACGATCCCGACCAGACAACGGGTCGTCTTCCTCACCATCGACGACGGCTGGAACAAGGACCCGCGGTTCCTCCGGATGATGAGCGACCTGCGGATCCCCTACACCGCCTTCCTCAGCAACTACCTGATCAAGGACGACTACGGCTACTTCCGCACGATGCAGGCCGAGGGCCACACCCTCAACAACCACACCCTGACCCACCCCTACCTGCCGGGCCTGTCCTACGACGAGCAGAAGGACGAGATCTGCGGCATGCAGGCGATCATGAAGAAGCAGTTCGGCAAGGCACCGACGGTCTTCCGCCCGCCCTACGGCAACTACAACGGCGACACCCTGCGCGCCGCCAAGGCCTGCGGTATCAAGTACGCGCCGATCTGGGACGAGGAGGTGTTCGTCGACCACTGGGAGTACCGCGAGTGGGACCGCGGCCTGCACCCCGGTGACATCGTGCTCACGCACTTCCGCGGTCGGGACGACTGGGACGGCACGATGGTCGACGACATGCGCCGCTTTCTGAACAAGGTCACGCGCGAGGGCTATGCGGTGGCGCGCCTGGAGGACTACCTGTGAGCCGTCCGAGGGCGGCGGCCGCGATCCTGACCGCCGCCCTCCTGCTGTCGGGCTGCGCCCAGTCCGTCGACCCGATCGAACGGCTGGGCAAGAAGGCGGCCGACCGGGTACGAGCGCACGGCCCGGCCGGCGAACAGCGGTACCGTCACTGGGGCCTGAGCGCGCCCCTCCCTCCGGCGCCGCACCCCCCACCTCACCCGCTCTCCCTCCGCACGACTCTCCCCCCGGTCGTCGACCACATCCCCACCGCCGACAAGGTCGTCTTCCTCACCTACGACGACGGCGCCGAGAAGGACCCCCGGTTCGTGGACATGGTCCGTGAACTGCGCCTCCCGGTGAGCATGTTCCTCACGGACAGCGTGGTCGGCCCCGGCTACGGCCACTTCGCCCGCCTCCAGGAGGTCGGTGCGAGCGTCCAGAACCACACCCTCGACCACGCGGCCCTCCCCGGCCTGCCGTACGCCGGCCAGCGTGCCGAGATCTGCGGCCAGCAGGACAAACTGAAGTCCCGCTTCGGCATCCGCCCGCGCCTCTTCCGCCCGCCCTACGGCACGTACGACACAACCACCCTCCGCGCGGCGGCCGACTGCGGAGTGACGGCGGTGGTCCTGTGGCGGGCGGCGATGACGGCGGACAGCATCACCTACGAAAATGGCGAGAAGCACCTGCTCCCCGGCGACATCGTCCTGGTCGGCCCGGACGAGGCCACCGGCCCGACCCTACGAGAGCGCACGGCACGCCTGCTCCGCCGCGTACAGGCAAGCGGCCTGACGGTGGGACGCCTGGAGGACTACCTGTAGCCGAAGGCGACCCGACACCAAGACCAGCCGACCAGCCGATCGCCGCGAGGGCGCTCTGCATGGCATATCAGCCCGGTCCGGCGCCCGCGGAGAACGGCGCTCGGCCACGAGCATCGCCCGGTCGGGTGTCTGCGGAGGACGGTGCTCAGCCACGAGGATCGGCCCGTCTCCGGCGTTCGGCGACGATGGAGCTAGCCACGCGTATCAGCCGGTTCGGTGTCCCCGGAGGACGGCGCTCGGCCACGACCATCGGCCGGTCCGGCGCCCGCGGGGGATGGCACTCAGCCATGCGTATCAGCCGGTCTGGTGTTCGCGGAGGACGGCACTCGGTCACGCGTATCGACCCGCCCGGTGTCCCCGGAGGTTGGCGCTCGGCCACAAGCGCCGGCCGGTCCGGCGTTCGGTGACGATGGCGCTCAGCAACGGCTAGCAGCCCGTCCGGTGTCAGCGGAGGTTGGCGCTCGGCCACATGCGTCGGCCCGTCCCGCCTTCGACGACGATGCCGCTGGCCACCCGTATCAGCCGGTTCGGTGTCCCCGGAGGAGGGCGCTCAGCCACAAGCATCGGCCGTCCGGTGTCAGCGGAGGACGGCGCTCGGCCACAACTGTCAGCCTGTCCGGCAACTATCAGCCCGCCGGCGTTTGAGGACGAGGCCGTCCAGGCCGAAGCGGGGGGCTGGGGGCGGCAGCCCCCGGGGGCGGTCGCCGCGGCTCCGGTCACCCAATTTCGGCGCCGCGCCGCAGGCAATTGGCACTCCGCTTGACCGAGTGCTAATCGCGGTCATAGTCTCAGCATTGGCACTCGGCAGATGAGAGTGCCAACAAGCGACGGGCAGGTCCGGCACCCGCGACGACGGATCGACCTGGTCGCCACCTCAGACAGTTAACCCCGTGAGATCTCCGAAGGGGGAGGTCGGATCGTGACGACCGCCAGCTCCAAGGTTGCCATCAAGCCGCTCGAGGACCGCATTGTGGTCCAGCCGCTCGACGCCGAGCAGACCACGGCCTCTGGCCTGGTCATCCCGGACACTGCGAAGGAGAAGCCCCAGGAGGGCGCCGTCCTCGCTGTGGGCCCGGGCCGTTTCGAGAACGGCGAGCGCCTGCCGCTCGACGTCAAGGTCGGCGACGTCGTGCTGTACAGCAAGTACGGCGGCACCGAGGTGAAGTACAACGG
Organism: Streptomyces sp. NPDC005866; assembly: GCF_040629895.1. Taxonomy (NCBI): domain Bacteria; kingdom Bacillati; phylum Actinomycetota; class Actinomycetes; order Kitasatosporales; family Streptomycetaceae; genus Streptomyces; species Streptomyces sp. NPDC005866. Next base: position 159,650 of record NZ_JBEXWP010000015.1, on the reverse strand, counting down.
TGACGAGTACCTCGTCCTCTCGGCTCGCGACGTGCTCGCGATCATCGAGAAGTAAGCCTGCGACTTACCACCTCAAGCACTCCGCTTGAAGCTGCGCCCCTGGCCCCCGCGATTCTCCGAGAAGCCGGGCGCCAGGGGCGCAGTCTTGTTCACCCGAGAATTCCGAGAGGGCTCCCGCTGCCATGGCGAAGATCCTGAAGTTCGACGAGGACGCCCGTCGCGCCCTTGAGCGCGGCGTCAACAAGCTTGCCGACACCGTCAAGGTGACGATCGGCCCCAAGGGCCGCAACGTCGTCATCGACAAGAAGTTCGGCGCCCCCACCATCACCAACGACGGTGTCACCATCGCCCGCGAGGTCGAGATCGAGGACCCGTACGAGAACCTCGGCGCCCAGTTGGTGAAGGAGGTGGCGACCAAGACCAACGACATCGCGGGTGACGGTACGACCACCGCCACCGTGCTGGCCCAGGCGCTCGTCCGCGAGGGCCTGAAGAACGTCGCCGCCGGCGCCTCCCCGGCCGCCCTGAAGAAGGGCATCGACGCCGCCGTCGCCGCGATCTCCGAGGAGCTCCTCGCCTCGGCCCGCCCGATCGACGAGAAGTCCGACATCGCCGCCGTCGCCGCGCTGTCCGCCCAGGACCAGCAGGTCGGCGAGCTCATCGCCGAGGCGATGGACAAGGTCGGCAAGGACGGTGTCATCACCGTCGAGGAGTCCAACACCTTCGGTCTGGAGCTGGACTTCACCGAGGGCATGGCCTTCGACAAGGGCTACCTGTCGCCGTACTTCGTGACGGACCAGGAGCGCATGGAGGCCGTCCTGGAGGAGCCCTACATCCTCATCCACCAGGGCAAGATCTCCTCCATCGCGGACCTGCTCCCGCTGCTTGAGAAGATCATCCAGGCCAACGCCTCGAAGCCGCTGCTGATCATCGCCGAGGACGTCGAGGGCGAGGCGCTCTCCACCCTCGTCGTCAACAAGATCCGCGGCACCTTCAACGCGGTCGCGGTCAAGGCCCCCGGCTTCGGCGACCGCCGCAAGGCGATGCTGGAGGACCTGGCGACCCTCACCGGCGCCACGGTCATCTCCGAGGAGGTCGGCCTCAAGCTCGACCAGGTCGGCCTGGACGTGCTGGGCTCCGCCCGCCGCGTGACGGTCACCAAGGACGACACCACGGTCGTCGACGGCGCCGGTGACCCCGCTGCTGTCGCCGGCCGTATCGCCCAGATCAAGGCCGAGATCGAGAACACCGACTCCGACTGGGACCGCGAGAAGCTCCAGGAGCGGCTCGCGAAGCTGGCCGGCGGCGTGTGCGTGATCAAGGTCGGCGCCGCCACCGAGGTGGAGCTGAAGGAGAAGAAGCACCGTCTGGAGGACGCCATCTCCGCGACCCGCGCCGCGGTCGAGGAGGGCATCGTCTCCGGTGGTGGCTCCGCGCTCGTCCACGCCGCGAAGGTGCTGGAGGACGGCCTCGGCAAGACCGGCGACGAGGCCACCGGTGTCGCCGTCGTCCGCCGCGCGGTCGTCGAGCCGCTGCGCTGGATCGCCGAGAACGCCGGCCTGGAGGGCTACGTCATCACCTCCAAGGTCGCCGAGCTCGAGAAGGGCCAGGGCTTCAACGCCGCCACCGGCGAGTACGGCGACCTGGTCAAGGCCGGCGTCATCGACCCGGTCAAGGTCACCCGCTCCGCCCTGGAGAACGCGGCCTCCATCGCCTCCCTGCTCCTGACGACCGAGACCCTGGTCGTCGAGAAGAAGGAAGAGGAGGAGCCGGCCGCCGGTCACTCCCACGGTCACGCCCACTGAGGCAACGCCCCAGTCGACGAAGAAGCCCCCGTCCCCGGTCGTCCGCCGGGAACGGGGGCTTCTCCCCTCGCGGGCTCTTCCTACTGTCGTACTACTTCTGGCTCCCGTACTACCTTTTCCGCTCCCGTACTGCCTTTTCCGTTCGCGTACTGCCTTTTGGGCGCTGTCGTCTCAGTTCTCCAGTGCGTCCAGCGCTCCGAGCCGGCCCATCAGCCCGAGCCGGTCGTACTGCCACCAGATCTCGGCGATCTTCCCGTCGTCGTCGAAGCGGTGGATCGTCATGCCGGTCATGGTGACCTGCCGTCCGGTGTTCGGAAGTCCCAGGAACTCCGCCTTCTGAACCCCCGTCCAGGTCCACCTGGTGCACACCCGGTCGTCCTGGGCGATCTGGTCCTCGACGAGGAACGAGAAGTCGAAGGCGTCCCGCCAGACTCCGAACTCGCGCCGTATCGCGTCCATGCCTATGGTGGCCTGCTCGTTGGCCGGATCGTGGTCGTGGCAGTCCTCGGTGATCAAGCCGTCCAGCGGAGCCAGCGGGCCGCCCGCGGCGATCGTCTCGAAGAACCGCCGCGCGGTGTCGGCGTACAACCGCTCGTCGCGCACCACGTCCAGATCGGTGAACGTCGGCATGCCGTCGCAGAGGGCCAGCATCTCGTGGAGGACCTTGTCGGTCTCCGGCAGGTTCGAGTTCCGCATCGCCTCCTCGTACGACGGGAACTCCACGATCTCGACGACGTGCGACGCATCGGAGCGGTCTCTGCCGACCACCGCGTGCGTCGCCGTCCGCTTCCCCTGGGTCTGCGCGAACCACCTGTCCATCAGCCGGTCCATCTCGTCCGGCCGGCTGGTCCTGCACTCGATGAGCTGTACGAACGTCATGCCGCCGCCTCCGGCCCCCCTGGGTCCGGTACCGTCACGCCCATTTTCCCACCGGGGCAGGCGGCACCACAGCCGTCACTGCGGCCCGTACTTGCGTCCCGTCTTCGAGCTAATGCCGCCCACCAGCCCGCGCGGGGCCAGCTTGGCCAGGCCGGTCAGCACCTTGTACCGAGGGTCCGGGATCGACAGCGTCTTGCCACGCGCGAGGTCGGCGAGCGCCGCCGCGACCAGCTTGTCGGCGTCCAGCCACATCCAGTCCGGGATGTTGTCCGTGCCCATCCCGGCCCGCTGGTGGAACTCGGTGCGGACGAAACCGGGCGCCAGCGCCATGAGACGGACGCCGGTGCCCGCGAGATCGCGTGCCGCGCCCTGCGTGAACTGCACGACCCACGCCTTCGACGCGCCGTAGGTGCCCCGGGGCACGAAGGCCGCCACCGAGGCCACGTTGACGACACCGCCGCGCCCGCGCTCCCGCATCGCCTCGGCCGCCGCCGAGGTCAGCCGCAGCACCGCCTCGCAGTGCACCTTGAGCATCTTCAGCTCGTCGGCCATCGGGACGTCCAGATAGCGGCCCTTGTTGCCGAAGCCCGCGTTGTTGATCAGCAGGTCGACCGGGTTCTTGCGGTCGCCGAGCCGGGCGGCGACCGACTCGATGCCGGTGTCCTCCGCGAGGTCGGCGGTGAGCACCTCCGCCTCGATACCGTGCCGGTCGTGCAGCTCGGTCGCCTGCTCGCGCAGCCGTTTGGTGTCCCGCGCCACCAGGACGAGGTTGTGCCCGTCAGCCGCCAGCCGCCGCGCGAAGGCGGCGCCGATCCCCGCGGTCGATCCCGTAATCAGAGCCGTTGTCATGGCCCAAGGGTAGTTACCCGGGCTGACAGATTCCGCTGAGCGCACCAGCTCTCCCGAAGGATGAAGCGCCGGTGAACGGCCCATGCTTGACAGCGGTTCAGTTCCGCCGCTCCGCTCCGTACTTCCGGGCCTGCGCCAGCGCCTCCGGGTGCAGTGCCTCGCCCGCCGCCAGAATCCGCGGCAGCAGCTCCCGCTCGGTGGTGACCGCGCGGAACTGCATCGCCGCCGTCACCCCGTGCGCCGGCCGGTACACGATCTCGATCGGGTCGCCGGCCAGGATGTCACCCGGTTCGATCACCCGGAGGTACGCACCGGACGCACCCTTCCGCGTGAACCTCTTCACCCATCCCCGCTCGCCCAGATGGCCCTGAAACGTACGGCACGGGATGCGCCCGGAGGTGACTTCCAGTACGACGCCGGAACCGATCCGCCAGCGCTCGCCGATCAGCGCGTCCGAAACGTTCAGCCCGTTTGTCGTGAGGTTCTCACCGAAACAGCCGTTCGGCAGCGGCCGGCCGAGCTCGTTCTCCCAGTCGTCGAGGTCCTCGCGCGCGTACGCGTACACCGCCTGGTCGTCACCGCCGTGGTGGCGCAGGTCGCACACCGAGTCCCCGGCCAGTCCACTGCCCGCGGTCCCCTTGGGCCCGGGGGCGGACACCCGCACCGGTATGTCCACGGGCTCCTTGCCGATGCCGGTCACACCGTCCGGATGGTCCGTGAACGGCACGGCACGCGCGCGTCCCAGGTTCACTGAGAGAAGCTCCATGCCCCGACGGTACGGGACCTGCCTCAAAGCGTCGACGCATTATCGAGCACCGTATCCAAGCGCACCTTATGCTCGAAGGGTGATAGAGGCCCGTCATCTCCGCGTTCTGCGTGCCGTCGCCACCACCGGTTCCTTCTCGGCGGCGGGGCGCGAACTGGGCTGCACCCAGCCCGCCGTCAGCCAGCAGATGAAGGCCCTGGAGACCTCCGTCGGCACCCCGCTGCTGGTGCGCAACGGCCGGGACATGCGTCTGACCCAGGCCGGCGAGGCCCTCGTCAGGCATGCCTCCGGGATCCTCGCCGGGCTCACCGCCGCCGAGGAGGAGGTCGCCGCGATCGCCGGCCTGCGCGCCGGCCGGGTCCGGCTGGTCTCCTTCCCGAGCGGCAGCTCCACCCTGGTCCCGACGGCGCTGGCCGCGCTTCGCGCCGCCCACCCCGGCACCCGCGTCTCCCTGGAGGAGGCCGAGCCCCCGAACTCCGTGGAGCTGCTGCGCGCGGGCGACTGCGACACCGCGCTGGCCTTCCGGTACGAAGGCGCGGCGGGTGCCGAGGAGTGGGACGATCTGGTGGTACGGCCGCTGCTGACGGACCGTCTCGTCGGCCTGGTGCCCGAACGGCACCGGCTCGCCCGCGCGGAGTCCGTCGCCCTGGGGGAACTCGCCGACGAGCCCTGGATCGCGGGCTGCCCGCGCTGCCGGGGACAGCTCGTCCAGGCATGCGAAAGCGCGGGCTTCACGCCCCGCATCGACTTCGCCACCGACGACTACCCGGCTGTGGTCGGCCTGGTCGGCGCGGGTCTGGGGGTCGCCGTGCTGCCTCAGTTGGCGATCGAGTCGGTACGCCCGAGAGGGGCACGCACGGTGGCGCTGGAACCCGCGGTGGTGCGGGAGATCGTCGCCCTCACACTGCCCGACCTTGCACAGGTGCCGGCCGTGGCGGCGACGCTGGAACAACTGGGCCGGGCGGCCCGGCGGGCCTAGGGCGACGGGCGGCCCGTCGGCAGCAGATGGCCAATAGTTTGAAGAAACGTTCTTTCAGGCGTGCGGGAGGGTGTCGCCGCTGGTCGTCGATGCCGAGACCAGCCTGTTGCGCGCCCGCCCCATGAGCTCTTCGCGCTCGTCCTCGGTCAGGCCGCCCCAGACGCCGTACGGCTCGCGCACCGCCAGCGCGTGCGCCGCGCACTCCGCGCGGACCGGGCACCTCATGCAGACCTCCTTGGCCGAGTTCTCACGGGCACTCCGAGCCGCCCCGCGCTCGCCCTCGGGATGGAAGAAGAGCGAGCTGTCGACCCCGCGGCAGGCAGCGAGGAGCTGCCAGTCCCACAGGTCCGCGTTCGGTCCGGGAAGGCGGGAGAAATCTGCCATTACGTGACCCCTTGTAGCCGTTCTGAGCGGATACGGTGCCAACGACCGTACATCTCCGGTCTAGAGAGATGAAAATATGACTCATTGCGAATCTAGCCCCAGACACCGTGAAACGGGAAGAAAAAGGGCTAAATGGGGCATTGGATGTGATGAAAAGTTGAGAGTCTGACGTTCATGTCTGCACCGTGTCCGCGCCCTCACGTAGAGTGCCGAATACGGCACGCAGCCCCGTAACTCTTTCGAGTGACCGTCGTTGAGAGTGCGGAGGCGGTTGAAACAACAAGCGCTCGGGCAGGCGTCCGAGACGGTCGACCGCACAGGTGACGATTCCGTACCAGCCTGGAGGCTCAAGGTGACGCGCATCAGCTGCGGAGGGCGGTCATGACATCCGTCCTCGTCTGCGACGACTCCCCGCTTGCCCGAGAGGCGCTGCGCCGCGCGGTTGCGACCGTGCCCGGCGTCGAGCGTGTGACGACGGCGGCCAACGGCGAGGAAGTCCTCCGCCGCTGGGGCGCCGACCGCTCCGACCTGATCCTGATGGACGTGCGCATGCCCGGACTGGGCGGTGTCGAGACCGTGCGCCGGCTGCTGTCGGCCGACCCCGGCGCGCGCATCATCATGCTCACGGTCGCCGAGGACCTGGACGGCGTGGCCCTGGCCGTCGCCGCCGGCGCCCGCGGCTACCTGCACAAGGACGCCTCGCGCGCGGAGTTGCGCGCGACCGTCACCCAGGCGCTCGCGGACCCCACATGGCGGCTGGCGCCCCGCCGTCTGCGCTCGGCCGAGATGGGCGCCGCGCCCACCCTCACCGCGCGCGAGATCCAGGTCCTGGAGGGCATGAGCCACGGCCGCTCCAACGCCGAGATCGGCCGCGAGCTGTTCCTCTCCGAGGACACCGTGAAGACCCACGCCCGGCGCCTGTTCAAGAAACTCGGCGCCTCCGACCGCGCCCACGCGGTGGCCCTCGGTTTCCGCTGGGGACTGGTCCGTTAGCACTGCGGTGAGCTGCGCCGCAGCGGGACCGCGGACCTGCCGGACGCCCCCGCCTACCCCATGGTGGGCGGGGTCCGCAGGGCGGAGCGCCGGAGGCGTGCTGCTCGTTTCGGCGCGGATGCCGCATCCTTGAGGTGTGGAGTCTCTCGGGGACGAGTCGTTCGAGCGGAAGGGGAGGGCGCAAGGGATGAGTTCCGGCGCACCTGCTCATAACGCTTCAGTGCACAACGACGGACGTGGTGCCACACAGCCGACGGCAGCAGGGCACGATGGACCGATGCGCGACGACGAGGCGGTCACTGCCATAGGGACGATCGGCGCTCTCGTCCACCGCGCCGTCGACGGGGACGAGCAGGCCACGCACGACTTGCTCGCCCATGTCCACCCGCTCGCGCTGCGCTACTGCCGTACACGCCTGTCCCGCCTCCCGGGCGACGCCCGCCATTTCGTGGAGGACCTGGCCCAGGAGGTCTGCGTAGCGGTTCTCCTCGCGCTGCCCCGCTACCGCGACACCGGCCGCCCCTTCGAGGCCTTCGTCTTCGCCATCGCCTCGCACAAGGTCGCCGACCTCCAGCGCGCCGCGATGCGCCACCCGGGCTCCACGGCCATCCCCTCGGACGAGATGCCGGAACGCCCCGACGACTCCCTCGGCCCCGAGGAGCGGGCGCTGCTCAGCAGCGACGCCGAATGGGCCAAGAAACTCCTGGCCAACCTCCCCGAGAACCAGCGCGAGCTCCTTCTCCTGCGCATCGCGGTGGGCCTCACCGCCGAGGAGACGGGCCAGATGTTGGGAATGTCACCGGGCGCGGTCCGGGTCGCCCAGCACCGGGCCCTGAGCCGGCTGCGCGCGCTGGCGGAGCAGTAGCCGCAGGCGTCCCCGCCCCCCGATGAACAGGCGGGCGCACATTTCCGTACGAACGTACGAAGCCCGAAGCTGAGTCGTACCGTGGAATTCGGGGCCTGTGGTTCCCGTTAGCATGGACATCCGCACCGTTCAAGGCCATTTGGGGAAGGTGTCATGACTGCAAACGTCGACGGAGTGCCCGGGAAATTCGCGACACTCGGGCTTACCTACGACGACGTGCTGCTGCTGCCGGGCGCATCCGAGGTGCTCCCGAACGCGGTCGACACCTCGTCCCGCATCTCCCGTAACGTCCGGGTCAACATCCCGCTCCTGTCGGCGGCGATGGACAAGGTCACCGAGTCCCGCATGGCGATCGCGATGGCCCGCCTCGGCGGCGTCGGTGTGCTGCACCGCAACCTGTCGGTCGAGGACCAGGTCAACCAGGTCGACCTGGTCAAGCGGTCCGAGTCCGGCATGGTCACCGACCCCATCACGGTGCGCCCGGAGGCGACCCTCGCCGAGGCAGACGCCCTGTGCGCCAAGTTCCGCATCAGCGGCGTGCCCGTCACCGACCCGGCCGGCAAGCTGCTCGGCATCGTCACCAACCGCGACATGGCCTTCGAGAGCGACCGCTCCCGCCGTGTGCACGAGGTCATGACCCCGATGCCGCTGGTCACCGGCAAGGTCGGCATCTCCGGCACCGAGGCCATGCAGCTGCTGCGCAAGCACAAGATCGAGAAGCTGCCGCTGGTCGACGACGAGGGCGCCCTCAAGGGCCTGATCACGGTCAAGGACTTCGTCAAGGCCGAGAAGTACCCGAACGCCGCCAAGGACGCCGAGGGCCGGCTCCTCGTCGGCGCCGCCGTCGGGGCCAGCCCCGAGGCCCTGGAGCGAGCCCAGGCGCTCGCCGAGGCCGGTGCGGACTTCCTGGTCGTCGACACCTCGCACGGCCACAACAGCAACGCCCTGAGCTGGATGTCGAAGATCAAGTCGAGCGTGGACGTCGACGTGATCGGCGGCAACGTCGCCACCCGCGACGGCGCCCAGGCCCTGATCGACGCCGGTGTCGACGGCATCAAGGTGGGTGTGGGCCCCGGCTCCATCTGCACCACGCGCGTGGTCGCCGGCATCGGCGTCCCGCAGGTCACCGCCATCTACGAGGCCTCCCTCGCCGCCCGCCCCGCCGGCATCCCACTGATCGGCGACGGCGGCCTTCAGTACTCCGGCGACATCGGCAAGGCACTCGCCGCCGGCGCCGACACCGTGATGCTGGGCAGCCTCCTCGCGGGCTGCGAGGAGTCGCCGGGCGAGCTGCTGTTCATCAACGGCAAGCAGTTCAAGTCGTACCGCGGCATGGGATCGCTCGGTGCGATGCAGTCCCGCGGCCAGGCCAGGTCGTACTCGAAGGACCGGTACTTCCAGGCCGGGGTGGCCTCCGACGACAAGCTCGTGCCCGAGGGCGTCGAGGGCCAGGTGCCCTACCGCGGTCCGCTCTCCAACGTGCTGCACCAGCTCGTCGGCGGCCTCCGCCAGACCATGGGTTACGTGGGCGCCGCCACCATCGAGGAGATGGAGTCCAAGGGCCAGTTCGTCCGCATCACCTCGGCGGGCCTCAAGGAGAGCCACCCGCACGACATCCAGATGACGGTCGAGGCGCCGAACTACAGCCGCAAGTAGTCACCACGGACTTTCCAGGGCGGCCCCGGGCACACCGGGGCCGCCCTGGTCGTACCCGTCGGCGATACTGGAAGACGCTGAAACGCAGAGGGAAAGGCCACAGACGTGACTGAGATCGAGATCGGGCGCGGCAAGCGCGGCCGCCGGGCGTACGCCTTCGACGACATCGCCGTCGTCCCCAGCCGCCGTACGCGGGACCCGAAGGAGGTCTCGATCGCCTGGCAGATCGACGCCTACCGCTTCGAACTGCCGTTCCTGGCCGCCCCCATGGACTCGGTCGTCTCCCCGGCCACCGCGATCCGTATCGGCGAGCTCGGCGGCCTCGGCGTGCTCAACCTCGAAGGCCTCTGGACGCGGCACGAGAACCCGCAGCCGCTGCTCGACGAGATCACCGAGCTGCCCGCCGAGCGGGCCACCCGCCGCCTCCAGGAGATCTACGCGGCCCCCATCAAGGAGGAGCTGATCGGCGCGCGCATCAAGGAGGTGCGCGACTCCGGCGTGGTCACGGCGGCCGCGCTCTCCCCGCAGCGCACCGCCCAGTTCTCCAAGGCGGTCGTGGACGCGGGCGTGGACCTCTTCGTCATCCGCGGTACGACGGTCTCGGCGGAGCACGTCTCGTCCTCGCACGAGCCGCTGAACCTGAAGCAGTTCATCTACGAGCTCGACGTCCCGGTGATCGTCGGCGGCTGCGCCACCTACACGGCGGCACTGCACCTGATGCGTACGGGTGCGGCGGGCGTGCTCGTGGGCTTCGGCGGCGGCGCCGCGCACACCACACGGAACGTGCTGGGCATCCAGGTCCCGATGGCCACGGCGGTCGCGGACGTGGCGGCGGCCCGCCGTGACTACATGGACGAGTCCGGCGGCCGGTATGTGCACGTGATCGCCGACGGTGGTGTCGGCTGGTCCGGCGACATCCCCAAGGCGATCGCCTGCGGCGCGGACGCGGTGATGATGGGCTCTCCGCTGGCCCGCGCCACCGACGCACCGGGCAAGGGCCACCACTGGGGCATGGAGGCGGTCAACGAGGAACTCCCGCGCGGCAAGAAGGTCGACCTCGGCACGGTCGGCACCGTCGAGGAGATCCTCACCGGCCCGTCCCACACCCCGGACGGCTCGATGAACCTCTTCGGCGCACTGCGGCGGGCGATGGCCACGACCGGCTACAGCGAGCTCAAGGAGTTCCAGCGCGTCGAGGTGACGGTGGCCGACAGCCAGCACAAGCGGTAGGCCGTACGACGAGTACAGGCACAGGGCCGGTAACCCGAGGCGGGTGACCGGCCCTGTCACGTGCCGTACGCCGGTCAGGCCCCTGCCTTCTTCGCGCCCGAGAACGCGGCCCACCCGGCTATCGCGAAGAAGACGAAGGTCAGCGGGTCGGCCTCCGCCTTCCACGCGTCCTGGACGACGCCGAAGTGCTGGAAGAACACCTCGGAGAAGCTCACGCCGAGCTGGTCGGCGCCGATCACCGCCTCACCGACCAGCTGGCCCAGGTAGACGGAGCCGAGCGCCAGGACGGCGCTGACGACGGAGAGCACCGGGCTGCGGCCGCCGAGCCTGCCGGCCGCGAGACCGATGACGAAGCCGACGCCGACCGCCGCCCAGCCGATCTCGTGCTTGGTGAGGCCTATGACCACGCCGTAGAGGGCGGCGGCGGCCACGGCCGCGACGACGGCGGCGACCAGGCCGAGGGCGACATTTCCGCGGGGCGGCGCGGGCGGCGCCGGGGGCGGGGTTACGGTGCCGGGCGGCTGCTGCTGGGCGAACGGGTTGCCGTCGGCCGGCTGCGGCTGCGGCTGGGCCTGGAACTGCGGCGGCGGTGGAGCTGACTGGCTCATGACAGAAATCCCGTTTTCCGTCCAGGCCAGGCAGGCCATGCGTGCCGTGCCCGATGTGCCCGCCCTGCCCGCCGTGTCCGCCGTGTCCGCCACGCGCTCAGAGCCGGTGCGCCGCCCCCGTCGGTGTCGCCCCGCGCGTGTCCAGCAGCAGCTGTGCCTTCACCGACAGGCCCTGGAGGTCGTACGTCCGGTGCTGCTGGACCAGGATGGTCAGATCGGCGTCGGCTGCCGCCTCGTAGAGGGAGTCCGCGCGCGGGACCGGGCGGTCCAGGACGTTCCAGGACGCGATGTGCGGGTCGTGGTAGCTGACCGAGGCGCCCAGTTCCATGAGCCGGATGGCGATCTCGCGTGCGGGGGTGGCCTGCTGGTCGGCGAGGTCGGGCTTGTAGGTGACGCCGAGCAGCAGCACGCGCGCGCCGCGGGCCGACTTGCCGTGCTCGTTGAGAAGGGCGGCGGCGCGCTGGACGACGTAGCCCGGCATCCGGTTGTTGACCTGCTGGGCCAGTTCCACCATGCGCAGGCCGCGGCCGGCGACGCCCGACAGGTCCTGGGCGACGCCGTGGCCGCCGACACCGGGGCCCGGGCGCAAGGCCTGGAAGCCGAACGGCTTGGTCTCCGCGCAGCGGATGACGTCCCACAGGTCGACGCCCAGGTCATGGCAGAGGACGGCCATCTCGTTGACGAGAGCGATGTTGACGTGCCGGAAGTTGGTCTCCAGGACCTGCACGGTCTCGGCTTCGCGCGGGCCACGCGCGCGTACCACCTTGTCGGTGAGCCGGCCGTAGAACGCGGCGGCCGACTCGGTGCACGCGGACGTGAGACCGCCGATGACCTTCGGAGTGTTGCCCGGGGTGAAGTCACGGTTGCCGGGATCCACCCGACTGGGCGAGTAGGCGAGATGGAAGTCGCGCCCGGCGCGCAGACCCGAGCCCTTCTCCAGCAGGGGACGCAGGAAGTCCTCCGTCGTCCCCGGGCGGACCGGCGACTCCAGGATCACCGTGGTGTGCGGTCGCAACCGCTCGGCCAGGGTGCGGGCCGCGGCCTCGACCTGGCTCAGGTCGAGGCCGCCGTCGGCGCCGCGCGGGGTCGGCGCGCAGATCACGGCCGTCCGCACCCGCCCCAGCTCGGCCGGGTCCTTGGCCACCCGGAAGCCCCCCGAGAGCATCCGGCGCAGCTCGGCCGGGCTGAGCGAGCCCGCCTCGGGACCGGTGGCGTACCCGATCGTGGGGATGCCGGCGGCCACGGCGGCCTGGGCGAGGGGCAGGCCGTAGGGACCGAGTCCCATGACGGCGAGGTCTGCGGGCATGGCGTGGGCCGTCCTTCCCAGTAACCGAAGCGGGACAGGTGCGCAAGCCCTGTGGACAGGATGAGCGAAGCGCAATGTCAGACTAGGAGTAAATATGAACGTTATGCGGGATTGTGTACGTGTGTCTTCCGGGGTTCGCTGACCGTTGTCCACAGGCTGGGGGCGCGTGGTGGCTGAAGTCGGGCAACGCGGTCAGAATTTGGGCAGGGGCCTCGCCTGCCGGGTGCGGCTCATGCGACAGATGACCGACGACGAGCTATGACCGATGGCGGCAGAGCGGGAGGCAGCGGTGAGGACAGCGACACTGGGGCCGAAGCAGCGGGCGGAGTCCTTGGCAGCCATGGCCGAGCGCGAGCTGGACGTGCTGGTCGTGGGTGGCGGAGTGGTCGGCACGGGGACCGCGCTGGACGCGGCCACCCGGGGCCTGAACACCGGTATCGTCGAGGCCCGTGACTGGGCTTCCGGCACCTCCAGCAGGTCCAGCAAGCTGATCCACGGCGGCCTGCGCTATCTGGAAATGCTCGACTTCGCCCTGGTCCGCGAAGCCCTCAAGGAACGCGGCCTGCTCCTGGAGCGCATCGCCCCGCACCTGGTCAAGCCGGTGCCGTTCCTCTACCCGCTCCAGCACCAGGGCTGGGAGCGCCTGTACGCGGGCTCGGGTGTCGCGCTCTACGACGCGATGGCGATGGTCCGCGGACACGGCCGGGGCCTGCCGGCCCACCGCCACCTGACCCGCCGTGGCGCCCTGCGTGTCGCGCCCGCCCTGCGCAAGGACGCCCTGGTCGGCGCCATCCAGTACTACGACGCACAGATGGACGACGCCCGTTATGTGGCGACCCTGGTGCGCACGGCGGTGTCCTACGGCGCGAAGGCCGCCAACCGTGCGCGCGTGACCGGGTTTCTGCGCGAGGGCGAGCGGGTCGTCGGGGCCCGGGTGCAGGACGTGGAGGGCGGCGGGGAGTACGAGATCCGCGCCAAGCAGATCGTCAACGCGACCGGTGTGTGGACCGACGACACCCAGGCGATGGTCGGTGAGCGCGGCCAGATCCACGTCCGCGCCTCCAAGGGCATCCACCTCGTCGTCCCCAAGGACCGCATCCACTCCACGACCGGCCTGATCCTGCGCACCGAGAAGTCGGTCCTGTTCGTCATCCCCTGGGGCCGGCACTGGATCATCGGTACGACCGATACCGAATGGAACCTGGACAAGGCGCACCCGGCCGCCTCCAGCGCGGACATCGACTATCTGCTGAACCACGTCAACTCGGTGCTCGCGGTGCCGCTGTCGCGCGACGACGTCCAGGGCGTGTACGCGGGACTGCGCCCGCTGCTGGCCGGCGAGTCCGACGCCACCAGCAAGCTGTCGCGCGAGCACACGGTCGCGCATCCGGTGCCGGGGCTCGTGGTCGTCGCGGGCGGCAAGTACACGACGTACCGGGTGATGGCCAAGGACGCCGTCGACGAGGCGGTGCACGGGCTCGACATGCGGGTCGCGGAGTGCGTCACCGAGGACATCCCGCTGCTCGGCGCGGAGGGCTACCGGGCGATGTGGAACGCGCGGGCGCGGATCGCCGCCCGCACCGGCATCCATGTGGTCCGTGTCGAGCATCTGCTGAACCGATACGGCTCGATGGCGGATGAGGTCCTCGACCTCATCGCCGCCGACCCGGGCCTCGGCGCTCCGCTCTCGGCCGCGGACGACTATCTGCGCGCCGAGGTCGTCTACGCCGCCTCCCACGAGGGCGCCCGCCACCTCGACGACGTCCTCACCCGCCGCACCCGCATCTCCATCGAGACCTTCGACCGGGGCACCCGCAGCGCCCGCGAGGCCGCCGAGCTGATGGCGCCGGTCCTCGGCTGGGACAAGGACCACATCGAGCGGGAGGTCGAGCACTACGAGAAGCGGGTGGAGGCGGAACGGGAGTCCCAACGCCAGCCGGACGACCAGACGGCGGACGCGGCGCGGCTGGGAGCACCGGACATCGTGCCACTCTGAAGCGGACGTCTCGCCGCGCCAATGTGAAGCCGCGCCAATTTGTGGCTCGGAAGACCCCGTTGGGAAGTCCGCGGGTCCGCTGGTGTGGGTGAGCAGGGCGCGCAGGGTGATTCTGCGCCCGTCGGTGCCGCGCCTGCGGAGCGGCCCCGGCAGACGCCGCTGCACGGTGTGGGACAGGGACAGCCCTTGTTCCGCGGCCAGTTGCGGGACGACGGTGGCGGTTGAAGGTCTTGGTGATGCTGCCCCGGCGCGGAAGTGGTCGGCGCGGGCGATGTGCCGGCCGGCGGCCGCGTAGCGGACATCGTCGCCGTCGCGGTCTAGAAGGGCGGCGGCGGGTACCCGGCCTTTGGAGAAGAACTGTGACAGGAGCGGGTCCATGGCCTCCGCCGAGGACGCGGAACCCGCCGTGACCGGGGCAAGCAGCAGAGGGAGGGAGACCGGTATGGCCACCAGTGTCCGAAGCGACGGCATCCGGGTTCCTCCCTTGTCGCGGCCCACCATCCAAGCCCGTGCGACGCCCTCGTCACCCGGGGGTTCCGGTCGGCCGGGCCCGATGCGCGGCCAGGGGCACCCTGGGCGTTGGGCACTTGTCGGGTGAGGGACAATGAAGGCTCTGTCAGGGCGGGTTGCATGAGGGGACGCATGTCGGAGGCGGAGCGGGCGGGTACTTCTCGTCAGGAGACTCGTCGGGACAACAGTGAGCGTCTCCTCGCCGGGCGGTACCGGCTGGGAGGGGTGCTCGGCCGCGGCGGCATGGGCACGGTGTGGCGGGCCGAGGACGAGACCCTGGGCCGGACGGTGGCCGTCAAGGAACTGCGGTTCCCGACGAACATCGATGACGAGGAGAAGCGGCGCCTGATCACGCGCACCCTGCGCGAGGCCAAGGCGATCGCCCGGATCCGCAACAACAGCGCGGTGACGGTCTTCGACGTGGTCGACGAGGACGACCGGCCCTGGATCGTGATGGAGCTGGTCGAGGGCAAGTCGCTGGCCGAGGTCATCAGGGAGGACGGCGTGCTCAAGCCCAGGCGCGCGGCCGAGGTCGGGCTCGCGATCCTGGACGTGCTGCGGTCGGCGCACCGCGAGGGCATCCTGCACCGGGACGTGAAGCCGTCCAATGTGCTGATCTCCGAGAGCGACGGCCGGGTCGTGCTCACCGACTTCGGTATCGCCCAGGTCGAGGGCGACCCGTCCATCACCTCCACCGGCATGCTCGTCGGCGCCCCCTCCTACATCTCCCCCGAGCGGGCCCGCGGCCACAAGCCCGGCCCGGCGGCCGACCTGTGGTCGCTCGGCGGCCTGCTGTACGCGGCGGTCGAGGGCGCGCCGCCCTACGACAAGGGGTCGGCGATCGCCACGCTGACCGCGGTGATGACCGAGCCGCTGGAGGAGCCCAAGAACGCGGGGCCGCTCAGGGACGTCATCTACGGGCTGCTCACCAAGGATCCGGCCAAGCGGCTGGACGACGCCGGCGCGCGGGCGATGCTCAACGCGGTGATCAACGCGCCGGCGGAGCTGCCCGTGGACACCACGCGGGTCGTGCCGCTGCCTGCGCAACTGGACGCGCCGCAGGAGGAGAAGGGCGCGGGGGCCAGGCGGCCTGAGGAGGCCGGGGAGAAGCTGCGCGGGGCGCTGCGCTCCGTGCGGAAGGCCGCGGGAGCGGCGAGTGCCGCGTCCGCGACCCGGACGAAGAGCACCCCTGCCGAGGCGGTCGGCGCCGCGGGTCCGGTCGCTTCCGGCCCGGGTTCGGTTTCCGGCCCGGGTCCGGCTTCCGGCTCTGCCGGCGGTAAGCGTCCCGCTGCCCCTGCCGTAGGGGCCGGTGCCGGCAGTGGATCGGTGGGGGCCAAGCCCGCCGCAGGCAAGGCGAGTTCGGGGTGGCCCGTGGTGCCGCCGCCGGATCTGGACGTGACGCCCCGGCCGGTGCCCCGGGCTCCGCTCACGGACGTGGTGCCGAAGCGGACCCTGGTGCTCATCGCCGTGGTGGTGGTGCTCGCGGTCCTAGGGACCGTGCTCGCCCTCACGCTGGGCGGCGGCGACGCCAAGGAGAGCGGCAAGAGCGGCGGTTCCAAGGCGGTGGCCTCCTCGGGCCCCAGCGCGAGCGCGAGTTCCGGTTCGGGGTCCGGCGCCGGGGCCGCCACCAAGCAGGACACGAGCGGCGGTACGCGGGCGGACGGTAACTCCGCGGCGGCTTCCGGGAGCGCAGGGAACACGGACGGGTCGGACAGCCCCAATTCCTCGGCGTCGAAATCCAGCGGCAGTAACGGTGCCGGCGCCTCGGCGGTCCAGACGTACCACGGAGGCCAGGGGTACTCCATCGGGCTGCCCAAGGGCTGGAAGTTCCAGGCCGGCAGCTCCGCCGGGGACCGGTTCACCGGGCCCGACGGGCAGAAGCTGCTGATCGCCTGGACCAGCAAGCCCAAGAACGACCCAGTGGCGGACTGGGAGAACCAGGAGCGTTACATGGTGCGCTCCCAGTACCAGAAGATCCGGATAGCGAAGGTGAGCTATCGCAGCTGGAACACGGCTGACTGGGAGTTCACTTACGTCGAGAGCGGCACCGAGTACCGGTCCGTCGACCGTGGGTTCGTCGTCAGCTCGAAGCAGGGATACGCGCTGATGTACACCGCGAAGGCCGCCGACTGGAACAGTGAGCTGCGCAAGGACACCTGGAAGACGCTGACGGCGAGCTTCGAGCCCAAGTGACAAATTCGCATCCCCACAATGCGAAATGTCTCCGGCACGTATCGTGAGTGGTTGCGGACCGTACGCATCCAGGTATGTACGCAGAACGGGCCGCGAAACGAACGGATTTGACCACCGGGCGGCCGGGGGAGGCAACGTGGACGACTACGCGGGTCGGGTACTCGCCGACCGCTACCGCCTGCCTCTGCCCCCCTCCGACGAGTACGAACACACCGAGACCCGGGCCTTCGACACCTACAGCGGGCAGGAAGTGTACGTCCGGCAGGTGCCGTTGCCGGAGGTCGTCGAGGCGGAGGTGCTCGACGCGGAGGGACTGCCCGACGGTTTCACGGCGCGTGACCGTGGCGCGCGTCGGCCACCGGCCGCCCGCACCGCGACACGCCGGCCCAGCGATCCCGCGGTGCGCCGCGCCGTCGAGGCCGCGCAGGCCGCCGCCCGGATCCCCGACCATCCCCGGCTCGACCAGGTCTTCGACGTGTTCGCCGAGGGCGGTTCGCTGTGGATCGTCAGCGAGTTCGTGGCCGCGCGCTCGCTGGCGACACTGCTCGCCGAGCGGCCGCTGACGCCCTACCGGGCGGCCGAGGTCGCCTCCGACGTGCTGATGGCGCTCCGGGTGCTGCACGCGCACGGCTGGGTGCACCGCAACATCACCGCCCGCACGGTCCTCGTCTGCGACGACGGCCGTGTGATGCTGACCGGCCTCGCGGTCGGGGCGGCGGAAGAGGCGCTGTGCGGGTACGACCCGGTGCCGGTGCCGGAGGGAGAAGGCGGCGCGGAGGCCGACGGCCGTCGGCGATCCGGGGAGGCGGAAGGTTCCGCCACACCCGGCGGTTCGGCCGGCCCCACAGGCTCCGGCGCGCTCGCCGTCGGGGGCATCGGGAGCGTTCGTGGCGCGTCGGGTGGTACGACAGGCGCGCGGACGGCGCCCAACGCCCCGGAGGCGGATCCCGAGGCCGCCCGGCGAGCCGCCATTCAGGCACGGGCCGCCGGCGGGTTGCCGGGGGGCGGGCCGGACGAGGGTTCGGGCGGTGCCGGTACGGGCGCGGTGGAGCGGCGGGCGTTGGAGACCGGTGCGGACATCCGGGCCGCGCGGGCCGGGGCGATCGCCGCGTACCGGGCGGGGGCCAGGGCCGCCGCCCGGGTCCAGGAGGCCCAGCAGAACGGGCGGGCCGCGCTGCCCGGCGCCCGGCCGCCGGTCGACGGCGACACCGGCACGCCCGCACCGCAGCCGCCGTACGGTTCCGGGCAGGACAACGGCGCCGCCCAACCGCCGTATGCCCCAGGGCACGCCACGCCGTACGCCCCGGGACACGCCAACGGGGCGGCCCAGCCGCCGTACGCGAATGGACGGGCGCAGGTGCAGGCGCCCGGCGGTGATCAGCGGACCGCCGGCGGTGTGCCCGGTCAGATCGCCGACCCGTACGGGGTGGGCGGTGCGCCGTCGCCCTGGCACGGGGCCGTGCCTCGCCCCCACCCCGGTACGCCTCCGGCGGTGGCCGCCGGCCACGGCCAGGAGCGCACCGCCCTCCCGGCCGTCGGTCCTGGCACCGACCTCCCGCCACCGGTCGTGCCCGCGCAGACCCCCCGTTGGGGCGGCGAGGCGGGTGCCGCCGTGACGACCGGGCGGCGGGGGCCCGCGACCGCGCTCGCCGCCGAACGGGCGCGGCAGGTGCGGATGACCGTGGTCGGGCCGGTGACCGAGCGCTGGGCGCCGGAACAGGCCGGGCCCGTGCACGAGAACTGGCAACTGGCGGCACCCATCGGACCGGCCACCGACCTGTGGGCGCTCGGCGCGCTGCTGTTCCGGGCCGTGCAGGGGCACGCGCCGTATCCGGAGGAGTCCACGGCCGAGCTGGTGCAGCTGGTGTGCTCGGAGCCGCCCGCCTTCGCGGAGGAGTGCGGGTCGCTCAGGCCGGTCGTGGAGTCGTTGCTGCGTCAGGACCCCACCGAGCGGCTGGACTTCGAGGAGCTGCGCGGCTGGCTGCGCTCGCTGGTGCGCTCCGCGCCCGAGCCGGACGCCGGCGCGCATGTCGTCGCCGCCCCGCCCGCCGCCGACCCGGCGCGGCTGCCGATCGTCCGCCGGCGGGGGCAACTGGTGCGCTGGCGCCGGGCAGGGGTCCCGGCGACCAGTCCGCACGGCCGGCACAAGCGGGCCCGCCAGGAGGCCAAGTCCCCGCGCAGACTGGGCCGTACGCTGCTTCTGCTGGTGCTGCTCCTGCTGGCCGCCGTGGTCGCGTACGCCATGCTGTTCCTGCCGAAGAAGGACAGCGCGGACAACGGCGGCGCGAGGAGCGGTGACCGGACGGGTGCGGCCGGCGAGGCCGGCCCCGCGCCGAGGCCGAGCCCGACTCCCACGCCGACACCGGCGCAGACGTCGACCCCGTCCACCGAGACGCAGACGACCGCCGGTTCGACGGGCGGCGGCACGGCCGCCGACGGCTTCACCCTGCGCCAGGACCCGGACGGCTTCCAGATCGCCGTCGCCAAGGGCTGGAGCCGCACGCCGCGCAACGGCAGCGGCCAGGTGATCTACTCGCACGGGAAGTTCGAGCTGATCGTCGTGGCCGGGCGGGACAGCGGGGCGACGTACGGCAACGACCCGATGACGTACCAGCGGGACAAGGAGCCGGAGCTGCAGCCGTACCGGGACTCCAGCTGGGCCACGGCGGGCGGGCTGCGAACCATCACGGTGGGCCGGCAGGTGTCGGCCGAGGGGCAGTTCACCTGGACGGACGGCCAGGAGGGCGACCTGTTCGTGCGGAACATGGTGTTCCTGATCAACGGGCGGTACCACATCGTGCAGGTCCGCGGCCCGGAGTCGGAACGGGACGAGGTCACACGGCTGTACGCGCAGGCGTCGGCGACGTACAAGTACACGGGCTGAGGGTCAACGCCGGTGCGGGCTGAATGGTTCCCGCTCCGATGGACGGATTCGGTTCACTTTCCGCGGTAAAAGCGAAAACCGTCACAGTGCTGTCTCCGTGGGACCCCACCGGTTCCATGACCGCGGGGTGGTCCTTAGTCTGACCCTGACAAGAGCATTGCGGGGCAACGTGAATCAGATGCAGGGCCTGCTCATCGCGGGCCGCTACCGGCTGGCCGACACCATCGGCAGCGGCGGCATGGGCCGGGTGTGGCGCGCCCACGACGAGGTGCTGCACCGGACGGTCGCCATCAAGGAACTGACGGCCGCGCTCTACGTCTCCGAGAGCGACCAGGCCATCCTGCTGGCCCGCACCCGGGCCGAGGCCCGGGCCGCGGCGCGCATCAACCACTCCGCCGTCGTCACCGTCCACGACGTGTTCGAACACGACGGCCGCCCGTGGATCGTCATGGAGCTGGTCGAGGGCCACTCGCTGGCCGACGAGGTCAAGGAGCGCGGGCGCGTCGAGGCGCGGGAGGCCGCTCGGATCGGGCTGTGGGTGCTGCGTGCGCTGCGCGCCGCGCACAGCGCCGGGGTGCTGCACCGGGACGTCAAGCCGGGCAACGTGCTGATCGGCCGGGACGGCCGGGTCCTCCTCACCGACTTCGGCATCGCGCAGATCGACGGCGACACGACGATCACCCGTACCGGGGAAGTCGTCGGATCCGTCGACTATCTCGCGCCGGAGCGCGTGCGCGGGCACGATCCCGGGCCGTCCTCCGACCTGTGGGCGCTCGGCGCGACGCTGTACACGGCGGTGGAGGGGCGCTCGCCGTTCCGCCGCACCTCGCCGCTGACCACCATGCAGGCCGTCGTCGAGGACGAGGCCGCCGGGCCGCGGAACGCCGGGGCGCTGGAGCCCGTCATCACCGCGCTGCTGCGCAAGGAACCCGCCCAGCGGCCCAGCCCTGAAGAGGTCGAGCAGATGCTCGCCGAGGCGGCGGAGGGACGGCGGCCGAGCGGGGCGCAGGCGTACGTACCGACGCGGTCGCAGGTCACCGGGGGTCCACGGCCCGACTCCGGGACGCCGTACGAGGGCCCGTACGACAGCTCGCGGGACTCGGCGTCCTACGGCAGCCCGTACAGCGGCACGCAGGGCGGTTCGTACGGCGGCTCGCCCGACGGCCGGAGCCCCTCGGGCGGCTCCACGAGCGCGCCGACGACCATCGGCCCGCAGTCCGCCTCCGGCGCCGCCCAGCCCAGGCGGCGCCGCCTGCGTACGCTCGCGCTGGTCGTCGCGGTGGCCGCGCTGCTCGGCGGGGGCGCGGCGGTCGCCCTGCAGAAGCGGGACTCCGGGCAGCGGAGCGGCGCCGGCAGCGTGGCCGCGCCGACCACGTCCGGCTCCTCCTCCGGCAGTTCGACGTCGGCGCCGGACGGCGCGGTGCCTGCCGGCTGGCAGTCCGTGGACGACCCCTTGGGCTTCAGGCTGACGCTGCCCAAGGGCTGGAAGCGGAGTGTCTTCGGCATCGACGGCGACCTCAAGCAGATCGACTACACGCCCGACAACGGCCGGCACTTCGTCCGTATCGCCATCGACAGCTCGCCCGACTTCGCCGACGCGCTCGCCCACCAGCTCGACCTGGAGCAGCAGTTGCAGCGGCTGGTCGACTACCAGCGCGTGACCATGAAGAAGAACCTGTACCGGGACCGGGACGGGTCGCTGTGGGAGTACACCTGGACCGCGCTGAAGAAGGACGGCGCGAACGCCGCCGGGCCGCGCCGCGCGATCGAGGAGACCTACTACTCACGGGCGGGCGCCGAGTACGCGATCTACATGTCGTCGCCGGCGAAGGACTGGGCGACCGCGAGCAAACAGTTCAAGTGGGTGCTGCAGAGCTGGGATCCGGGCACGTCCGGCTGACGCCGCGCGCTTCCGTGCGCCGCTACGGGCGCGTTTGTTGGCCGGTCACCGTCCGGAACGTGGGCGTCCGGTGGGGCATCATGGGGCCATGGGGACCGACGGGGAAGCCGTCCGTCTGATCGCGGGGCGTTATCGCCTGGAAACGCGGCTCGGGCGGGGCGGGATGGGTGTCGTATGGCGCGCGACCGATCAGTTACTGGGCCGGCAGGTCGCCGTGAAGGAACTCACCGTCGACGACTCCCTCCCGGACGACGACGCCCGGCTGCGCCGCGACCGCACCCTGCGTGAGGCGCAGGCCGTCGCACAGCTGCACCACCCGCACATCATCGTCGTGCACGACGTGGTGGAGGAGGGCGAACGGCCCTACATCGTCATGGAGTTGATCGACGGGGGCTCGCTCGCCGACCGTATCTCCCGGAGCGGGCCGGTGGACGTCGGCGAGGCCGCGCGGATCGGGATCGCCCTGCTGAGCGCGCTGCGGACGGCGCACACGGCCGGGGTGCTGCACCGGGACATCAAGCCGGCGAACGTGCTCGTCGAGGCGGACACCGGGCGGGTCGTGCTCACCGACTTCGGGATCGCCCAGGTCGCGGGCGCCACCACGCTCACCGAGACCGGTTCCTTCGTCGGGTCGCCCGAGTACACCGCGCCCGAGCGGATGTCCGGCTCCCGGTCCGGTCCGGCCTCCGACCTGTGGTCGCTGGGCGCGCTGCTGTGTACGGCGCTCAGCGGCGAGTCGCCGTTCCGGCGCGACTCGCTCGGCGGGATCCTGCACGCCGTGGTCTCCGACGAGATCCGGCCACCGGCCCAGGCGGAGCCGCTGCTGCCGGTCGTACGAGGGCTGCTGGAGCGGGATCCCGAGCGGCGGCTGGGCGCCGCGGAGGCCGAGCGGATGCTGCGCGGGTTCCTGGAGACGGGGGCGATCGCGGTCGCGAGTACGACGGAGAGTGCCGGTGTCTCCTCGTACACGCCGACCCAGCGGGACGTGCCGTGGCCACCGGCTCCGAGACCGGCCGGGCCACCCCGGTACTCGCCCCGCGGGGTGCTGGTCGCCGCGCTGCTCGTCGCGGCGATGGCCGGGGCCGGGGTGTCGGCGGCCGCGCTGCTGTTCAACGGCGGCGGAGGCGGCGGCGCCCCGGGCCCCGGGGGTACGACGACCGTCACCGCGTCACACACGACGGCCACAGCCTCGTCCCCGTCGCCGTCCCTGCCGTCCCCTTCGCCCTCACCCCCGGCCACCAACTCCCGCACCGCGCCGTCCGGTTACCGCCTCACGCAGGACCCCGCCGGCTTCTCCCTCGCCGTACCGGAGGACTTCACCCGCGACCCGCAGGGCGAGCGTGTCTTCTACCTGTCGCCGGGGCAGACCTTCCGGCTCGGCATCAAGGTCTCCGAGCCGCAGACCGGCGGACCGGGGACGGCGATACGGCGGGCGGCGGTCGACGGGCCGAGCACGAACCCCGGCTACCACGACGGCCGGGTCACCGACACCACCCACTCCGGACACCCCGCCGCCTTCTGGGAGTTCACCTGGAAGGGCTTCAGCGCGACGGAGGGCCCCCGCCACACGTACGACCTCTGCTGGGAGGAGGGCGGCCGGATGTACGACGTGTGGGTGTCGGCCCCGGTCGGGAAGGTGCGGGAGGCGCGGGAGTACTTCGATGTCGCGGTGGACACGTTCGCGGGTGGCTGAGGACCGGGGGTGCGGCACGGGTCCGTGACCGGTTCGCCTTCTCTGCGGCCCCGTTTCCCTACGGGGCGCGCCGCACGCGTCGCAGGGTGTCCGTCGCCGTGTCCAGGAGGCGGCGTGCCCCGCCGGGCCGGTACGCCGGGCCCTCCAGGCGTAGGACGACACCGTCCCGTACGACTGCGTACGCGACCGGGTCCGGTTCCTTCAGAAGGGCGACCGGGTGTCGGCCCGACGGCAGCTTCAGACGGGCCGGGAGGCGCAGCTGGACCGCCGCCGTGCCGGGGACCAGCTCCGCGTTCACCGTCACCGTGGCCACGGTGACCCTGAGGCGCGCCGCGGCCCCCGTGGTCGCCGCGATGTACGGCAGCGTGAGCGACGGACCCGTGCCCCGTGCGGAGTTCGCCGCCGCGGCCTCTGCCGTGTCCGGCCCCAGCCTCCGCTGCCGCTGGTCGATGTCGAGAGCCAACTGCCCGCTGCCCGTCCAGTACGGCAGCGCGAGCCGCCCGCCGGTCAGTGCCGGACCGGCGGCCGGGGCGCCATGGCCGCCGTCGCCCGTCACCCGGACCATCCGGTCGATGCCCAGCAGCTGCACGAACGCCCACACATCGTGCACCCCGCGCTCCAACGGCCGCCCACCGGCCAGCCGTTCGGGATCCAGGCACAGCCGCCCGGACGCGACGAGCTGCGAGCGCCCCTCGCCCAAGGGCCTCAGCCGCACCTCCAGATCGCCCTCCGGGTACCACCAGTCCTCCCGGTCCCGGTCCTTGACCACCAGCTCCGCGTAGGCCAGCCGGAACGGATCGCGGACCTCCCAGCCGTCCTCCGCCCCCGGCACCCCGGTCACCAGCTCCGGGTCGAGCCACTGCTTCCCGTCCCGTTCGACCAGGACCAGCGGTGCACCGTCGCCGCGCAGCAGGCTCAGCGTGATGTCGGCGACCAGGCGGCCGTCCTCCCAGCGAGGCCGGCCCACCTCGCTCCGCGCCTTCACCTCGCGGACGTGCACGGCGAGCGCCACGGCCCCGTCGAAGTCGTCGCGTTCGAGGAGCTCGGCGCGCAGGCGGGAGACGGCGGGAAGGCCCTCGCGTACGGCCGCCGGGAACTCCGCCAGCGCCAGGGCGCGGGCCGCCTCGAAGCGGGGGCGCTGCTCGGCGGGGTCCTCACGGAGGATCTCGGGTTCACGGGCGCGGGAGAGGATCTCTACGTGGTAGAGGCGGTGCAGGAGGCGGTTCTGCAGGGCGTCGAGGTCGTCGGAGGCCTGTGTGCCGTCCTTGACCTGGCGGACGATGGTGCGGGCGTTGGCCCAGAAGCCGTGGCGCGGGTTGAAGCGGTGCTGGGTGTTGTTGCCGCCGTCGTCCCGCTTCATCCAGTAGTAGCTGGGGTAGTCGGCGAGCACGGAGATCCGCTCGGCCCTGAGGTAGGCGGCGCTGACGAAGAGCAGGTCCTCCAGGATCCACGGTCCCTCGGGGAACTGCAGACCGTGCTCCTCGACGAAGGCCCGCCGGAACATCTTGTGCGGCGACAGGCTCTGCATGAGCTCGTCGTTCTCGATGGTGCAGGCGTCTACCGTGTGCCGGAACAGCCGCCGGGGCCGGACCATGGTGCTGGACATCTTGCCGAGCACGACGTCGGCGTCGTTGCGCCTGGCGTGCTCGTACAGCCGCTCCAGGGCCTCGGGACCGAGCGTGTCGTCGTGGTCGACGAACTGGATGTACTCGCCCTTGGCGTGGCGCATGCCGAGGTTACGGGGTGCGCCGGGCCAGCCCGAGTTCGGCTGGGTGTGCACCTGGACGTTCGGGTGCTCGGCGGCGATCTTCTCCAGCCGGGACAGGGTGTCGTCCGTCGACCCGTCGTCGACGTAGATCACCTCGTACTCGTCGGAGGGCAGGCTCTGCCCCAGCAGCGACGGCGCGCACTCGTCGACGTACTTCCCGGTGTTGTAGACGGGGACGATGACGCTGACCTTGACTCTCGGCATTCCAGGGACCTTACTCGCCCGGCCCGGCCTGGCCTTGGCGGGACCGTTTGCAGAGCAACCATGAGCGCATGCAGGCGAGCGGCAAATCCTGGAAGGGGGCGGCAGTCCATGGCCCGTTTACCGTGCCGCTTCGACAAGGGTGTGGTGCGCAGGGTACTCATGTGCCATGAACGCAGACGGCGAACGGCCGCCCGACGGACGTCTGATCGGTGGCCGGTACCGGCTCGGCGAGCGCATCGGCTCCGGTCCGGCCGGGACGGTGTGGCGCGCCCGTGATGAACAGGACGAGCGGTACGTCGCCGTCAAGGAGCCCCGGCTGACCGGCGAGCCGGACGACGAGGAGCGGCAGCGCGCCGCGCACCGCCTGCTGCACGAGGCCCGCGCCGCCGCCCGCGTCGACCATCCGGCCGCCGTCGCCATTCACGACGTACTTCTTGAGGCGGAACTGCCCTGGGTCGTCATGGAGTTGGTGGAAGGCCGGTCTCTCCAGGAAGTCCTGGCCTCCCACGGTCCCCTGGCGCCCGCCGAGGCCGCCCGGATCGGGCTCGCCGTGCTCGGTGCCCTGCACGCCGCCCACCGCGTCGGCATCCTGCACCGTGACCTCAAGCCGTCCAACGTTCTCCTGGAGGCCGGGGGAGAGCGGGTCGTGCTGACCGACTTCGGTATCGGCGCGGGGCAGCAGGGGCACACCGGTTCCGACGGTTCCGCTTCCGACGCCTCCGACGCTTTTGTCGCGCCCGAGTGTGCCGCGGGGCGCGGTGCCGGTCCCGCCTCCGACCTGTGGTCCCTGGGCGCGCTGCTGCGGGCGGCCACCGCACAGGACGCCGGTCCCCTCGGCCCGCTTCTGGAGTGGCTCCTCGCCCCCGACCCGGAGGCCCGGCCGGCAGCCCTGGCGGCTGCCGAGGTCCTCGCCGAGGTCGCGGGGGTGAGTCTGCCGAAGTGGGCCACGGAGCCCATGGCACCGGCGCCTGCACCGTCGCCGGCCCCGCCGGCACCGCCCGCGACAGCCCCCGAACCGCGCCGCCTCACCCCCTTCGCCGCCCTCGGCCTCCTCCTCGCCAAAAAACCGGAACGCGGCTGACCGGCGCCAATCGTCCCCGTCCATCCTCCTGATCAGTGCATTTCCCGCCAGTGATCACTGGCGGTGTGTGTGCGGTCGGTGAAACCGGGTTACCGACGGGTACCCAAAGGCCCCGCTCCCGAATACCCTGCGGCTCATGACGGACTCGCAGGCCCCGGCGCACGCACCGGCCCACACCGGCACGAACCCCCTCGCCCCCGCCCCCGCAGGGGCCAGAACGGCCGCCGACGTGGTCACGCCCGAGTTGGTCGCCCAGCTCACCAAGGGTGTCGTCGGCTCCGGACGCACGGCCAACCACACGCCCTTCACCGGCGAGAAGCTGGCCGACCTGCCCGAGTCCACCCCCGAGGACGTGGCGAAGGCCTTCGACGCGGCCCGCGCCGCGCAGGCCGTGTGGGCGAAGGTGCCGGTACGGCAGCGCGCGGCCGTCCTGCTCCGCTTCCACGACCTGGTCCTGGCCCGGCAGGCGGAGGTCCTCGACCTCATCCAGCTGGAGACCGGCAAGGCCCGCCTGCACGCCCACGAGGAGGTGCAGGCCGTAGCCGTCGCCGCCCGCCACTACGGCCGTAAGGCACCCTCCTATCTGCGGCCCAAGCGGCACACGGGCGCCATGCCCACCCTCACCAAGGTCACCGAACTGCGCCACCCGCGGGGCGTGGTCGGCCAGATCGCCCCCTGGAACTACCCCCTCGAACTCTCCGTCGGCGACGCGCTCCCCGCCTTCGTCGCGGGGAACGCGGTCGTCATGAAGCCGGACACCGAGACCTGCCTGACGGCTCTGTGGGCACGTGACCTGCTGATCGAGGCCGGGCTGCCCGCCCACGTCTTCCAGGTCGTCCTCGGCGAGGGCCCGGTCGTCGGCCCCGAGCTCGTCAAGCACGCCGACTACGTCTCCTTCACCGGCTCCACCCGCACCGGCCGCGAGGTCGCCCAGGGCGCCGCCGCCCGTCTGGTCGGAGTCTCGCTCGAACTGGGCGGCAAGAACGCCATGCTGGTCCTGGAGGACGCCGACATCGAGAAGGCGGCCGCCGGCGCGGTCCGCGCCTGCTTCTCCTCCGCCGGCCAGCTCTGCATCTCCATCGAGCGGCTGTACGTCCACGAGTCGATCGCCGACGCCTTCGTCGAGCGATTCGCCGCCCGTACCAGGGCGATGCGCCTCGGCCGGTCCCTCGCCTACGGCGCCGACATGGGATCCCTGGTCGGCGAACGGCAGTTGGCGACCGTCAAGCGGCATGTGGAGGAGGCCGTGGAGAAGGGCGCGACCGTCATCGCCGGCGGCACCGCCCGCCCCGACATCGGCCCCTACTTCTACGAGCCGACCATCCTCGACGGCGTCGAGGACGCGATGGCCGTCTGCACGGAGGAGACCTTCGGCCCGGTCGTCTCGATCTACCGCTTCAAGACGGAGGAGGAGGCCATCGAGCACGCCAACGCGACGCCGTACGGCCTCAATTCGTCCGTCTGGACGAAGAACGGCGGCCGCGGCCGCGAGGTCGCCGCCCGCCTGAGCACCGGCACGGTCAACGTCAACGAGGGCTACGCCTCCGCCTACGGCAGCGTCCAGTCCCCGATGGGCGGCATGAAGGACTCGGGCCTGGGCCGCAGGCACGGCTCGGAGGGCATCCTCAAGTACACGGAGGCCCAGACGGTGGCCCAGCAGCGGCTGCTGCCGATGGCGCCCGCGCTGGGGATGGACGACGAGAAGTACGCGCAGTTCATGAGCACGAGCCTGAAGGTGATGAAGGCACTGGGACTGCGCTGACCCCGGGGCGCGGGGCACCGCGCGATCAACCACAGACGGCCCGCACGCGAAACTCAACGAGGAGAACCCGTGCCCCAGGACACCTACGACTACGACGTCATAGTCGTCGGCTCAGGTTTCGGCGGGTCGGTCACCGCCCTGCGCCTCACGGAGAAGGGCTACCGCGTCGGCGTCCTGGAAGCCGGCCGCCGCTTCACCCGCACCACACTCCCCAAGAACTCCTGGGACATCAAGAACTACCTGTGGGCCCCCGCACTCGGCTGCTACGGCATCCAGCGCATCCATCTCCTCGGCAACGTCATGGTGCTGGCCGGCGCGGGCGTCGGCGGCGGCTCCCTCAACTACGCCAACACCCTCTACGTCCCGCCCAAGGCCTTCTTCGACGACCCCCAGTGGCGTGACATCACGGACTGGCAGGAGGAGCTGCGGCCGTACTACGACCAGGCGCGGCGCATGCTCGGCGTACGGCTCAACCCGACGATGACCCCCTCCGACGTCCACCTGAAGGCGGCGGCGGACAGACTCGGCGTCGGCGACAGCTTCCATCTCGCCCCCGTCGGCGTCTTCTTCGGCGACGGCAAGGACGCCGACGGTGAGGCGAAGGCCGCGCCCGGCGACCAGGTCGCCGACCCCTACTTCGGCGGCGCCGGCCCCGCCCGCAACGCCTGCACCGAGTGCGGCGAGTGCATGACGGGCTGCCGGCACGGCGCGAAGAACACCCTCAACGAGAACTACCTCCATCTCGCCGAGCAGGCGGGCGCGGTCGTCCACGCCATGACCACCGTCGTCGCCGTCACCGACGACTCCCAGGGCGGCTACGCGATCGCGACCCTCCCCACCGACGACAAGAAGAAGGCGAAGGGCCGGATCTTCAAGGCGCGCCGGGTCGTCGTCGCGGCAGGCACC
This sequence comes from Streptomyces sp. NPDC005866, assembly GCF_040629895.1. Classification (NCBI taxonomy): domain Bacteria; kingdom Bacillati; phylum Actinomycetota; class Actinomycetes; order Kitasatosporales; family Streptomycetaceae; genus Streptomyces; species Streptomyces sp. NPDC005866. The sequence goes on along the minus strand of NZ_JBEXWP010000015.1, from coordinate 130,433 downwards.
TACGGCACCCAGACCCTGCTGCACCGGATGAAGGCCGGCGGCCAACTGCCGTACCTCTCCGACCGGCTGGGCAACCTCACCCGTACCAACTCCGAGGCGCTGGTCGGCGCCCAGACCGACAACCGCCGCTACCGCAAGGCGCACGGCGCGGCCAGGGCGGACTTCACCCGGGGCGTCGCGATCACGTCCTCGATCCACCCGGACGAGAACACGCACATCGAGCCGGTCCGTTACGGCAAGGGCTCCAACGCCATGGGCGGCCTGTCCATCCTCCAGGTGCCGTACGCGGAAGGCTCCTCCCGTGTCCTCGGCTGGCTGGCGAACGCGGCCCGCCACCCCCTTCTCGTCCTGCGCTCGCTCTCCAACCGGCGCTGGTCGGAGCGGACCATCATCGGCCTGGTGATGCAGTCGCTGGACAACTCGCTGACGACGTACCTGAAACCGGACGGCGTCGGCAAGGGCCTGCTCACCGCCCGGCAGGGCCACGGCGCCCCCAACCCCAAGCAGATCAAGGCCGCCTCGGAGGCGGCCACCGCGCTCGCCGCCGAGATCAACGGCTTCGCCGGCAGCAACGTCGGCGAGCTGATGGGCACCCCGCTCACCGCGCACTTCCTCGGCGGCTGCCCGATCGGCGACTCACGCGAGACCGGGGTCATCGACCCGTACCACCGTCTGTACGGCCACCCGGGCATCTCGGTCGTGGACGGCGCCGCCGTCTCCGCGAACCTGGGCGTGAACCCGTCCCTCACCATCACGGCGCAGGCCGAGCGCGCGATGTCGTACTGGCCCAACAAGGGCGAGGCGGACCCGCGTCCGCGGCAGGGCGAGGCATACGAGCGGCTGAAGCCGGTCGAGCCCCGCGACCCGGCCGTCCCGGCGGACGCGTTCGGCGCGCTGCGGCTGCCGTTCCTCGGCGTCCCGGCGGTCCCGCCGAAGCAGTGACCGGAGTCTCCGGACGTGAAAGAGGGACCTGAGCCCCCCTCCGAGCCCAGGTCCCTCTTCGTCCGTGCGGGACGTGTTTACGCCTCCGCCGCGGTGCTGCCCGCCTTCCGGCGCCGCACCACGAACACCGCACCCGCGCCGGCCACCACGGCGACCCCGCCGACGAGGCCGATGACCGGGAGCGCCGAGCTGGAGCCGGTGTTGGCGAGGTTGCCGGTCGGCAGGTCGGAGACGTCGCCCTGCGGCTTCTTCACGGAGTCCTTGCCGCCGTTGTCGCTGGGCGTGGCCGTACCCGGGTCCGGGTTGGACGAGCCGGCCTTGAGGACCGTGAAGTCGTACTGGGCCCAGCCCTCGGCGATGCAGTCCTGGCCGTCGACCTTGTCGAGGTAGGCGCCGGAGCCGAAGGAGTAGGCGTCACCGGCGGGCGCCTTGGCGTCGATGGAGACACGCAGGTCGACCGACTCGCCGGCGCCGGACTTGAGCTTCTCGACGTAGAAGAAGTAGTCGCCGGCCCAGTCGTCGCTGCCGATCCGGTCCCAGGAGCCGGTGTCGGGGTTCTTGAACTCCAGGTCGACGTAGGGGCTGAGGTACTTCGACTCCTGGAGCGCGTAGTTCTCGATCTCGGCGTAGAAGGCGACGCCCTCGACGTCGGTCTTGGACTCGTTGGTCACGACCAGCTGGAAGCCGTGGAAGCCGTCGCCGGCGACGATCTTGCCGGGCAGGCCCTTGATGTCAGCGGACACCTTGGCGTCGGTGAAGTTCTGGTCGAGGTCCTCGCAGTACGGGACGTCCGGGTCGGACGGGTTCTCGCTGGGCTCCGCCGACTGGGACGGCTCGGCGGAGGCGGATACGGACGCGCTGGCGCTGGCGCTCGCGCTGTCGCTGGGCGAGGCGGACGCCGGCACGGACGCGGACGCCGAGGCGCTGTCGCTCGGCGAGGCGGAGTCCGACGGGGAGGCCGAGGCGGTGTCGCTCGGGATCTCGTTGGGCGCGCTCTCGGACGCGGACGGCGACGGCGTCTCGTCCGCGAACGCGGTCGGTGCGGACAGCAGGGCGAGTGGCGCGATGACAGCCGTGGCGGCTGCCGCGGCCATGGCGCGGCGAAGCTTCATAAGGACCCCCGTGACTCAGGTGCGGCAAACGGATGTAACCGCTGGTTCCGGTGAAGTGACCCGTGAATCTTGTGAATGGTTGCCTCCGCATTGACGGGATCTTTATGTGACGGTCGTCACTTCAACCTGGGGACTCGTCGCAGTCACCCTCGTGCCGGCGGTGCTCGCGGACATCGAACCGCTGATGGGGGGAGGAGATGACGGGCCCGGGCGTCCTCCCTGGGGCGGGTGGCGCGGGCCGTTGACTGGGTGGGCCTGTCCACAGCCGAATCCGAGGTTGTTCTCGCCCCCGTCGAACGGCCGAACGAGAGAGTGTCATGTCTGACAGACGGTCCGAGCAGCCGTCGGGGGACGAACCGCCGTCGTCCTCCTTCATAGCCGACGAGGTGTGGGAGCAGTTCATTCGCGACACCGAGCGCGATATCCGCAAGTCCGCTCCGAAGGAGCCCTCCGCCCGGGCCCGTCAGGTGACCGAGCGGCTCAAGGGGCAGAAGGAGCCCGAGGGCTGGCGGACCGGGCCCGCCTGGCAGGAGATGGACGGGCGGGCCGTCCGCCGCCGCAGGATCTGGGCGGCCGTCGGCCTGCCGCTGGCGATCGCCGTGGCCGTCGTGGCCATGCGGCCCTCGCTGATCCCCGGCGATCCCTTCGGCTCGTCGTCCGGTTCGTCCTCCGGTACGGACACCGCCACCCCGCCGCTCCCCGCCGAGACCGCCGCCCCGACCGCGCCGCGCTCCGCGGTCGCCGCAGACACCCCCACCCTCGCCCACCCGTTCGCCGGTTCCCCGGCGCTGCGCTGGGCCGACGGCGCGGCCGGCATCGTGCTGCCGAAGGCCACCGCGCTCGGGTCGATCCCCAAGGACCGCGCCGAACTGGCCCTCCAGCAGACCAAGAAGCTGCTGGTCGCCGCCAACCTCGACCCCGACGTCGTGGCCGGCGCTCACCCCGATGCCGCCCTCGCCCTGCTCGACCCCCAGCAGCCCCGCCTGCTCGACGACCTGAACACGGCGCCGCGCACCCCGAGCGGGACCCACGACCCGCTGTCCCTCTTCAGCCGCTTCGACCCCGAGGACGTTCACCTGGCCGGCCAGGTCATCAAGACGCGTGGCCGGATCACCTTCGCGAAGGGCAAGTTCGAGGGCGTGGCCGTGCACGCCGACTTCACCTTCGTCTACCCGGTCGTCCGCGCCGACGGCTCCACCGAGGTCACCCGCACCATCGTGCGCCGGGTCATCGACACCGAACTCCCCGACCCCACGCGCTACCGGGTCACCCCCGGCCGCCTGACCCTCCTGAGCTACGACGAGGACGCCGGCAACTCGGCCTGCGACATCAAACGGCTATCTGCACCCGCAGTTCCCGTCGCAGGCGCCCACGGGCAGCGCCGCCCCGACGGGCCCGTCGATCGACCCGTACGACCGCAGCCGTGAACTCGGGAAGCAGCCGGCAGAGTGCGGCACGGTGAGCCGTACGTAGCCGTGCAACTCTCTGCCCTGTAACTGTCTGCGGGCAGGCGAAGGGCCCCGCGGGACGGAACCGCGGGGCCCTTCTTCCGTCAGCACCGACGTCAGGGCTGCGTCGGTGCCGGGGAGCGGCGCCGGGGGGTAGCGCCGCTGGTCTCTGCGCCCTGTACACCGTCCGTGCCCCGGGTCGTCGCCCCGGCGCGCTCGGGGGCAGACGGCAGGTCTCGACCTTTGACAGACGGTCGGCACACGGCAATTCCGTTGCCTGAACTGGGACTTGGGAGCTGTGAAGGCCTTGGGGGCCTGCTAGGCATCGTGCTGGATGTACGCGGCCTCCGCAACCGTTTGACCCAGGACTTGTGCATTTTTGCGATTTTCCGCCGGTCGGCCCCGGGCGTCCCCGGAGCCGACCGTCTCTGGTGTGACCGGGCGGCTGTCCCCTGCCGTCCGATCACATGACTGGAGCGAGGTCCCACGACGCACAGCATGATCCGTACGTCTCATCGCCCCAGTGAGCCACGCGTGGGTTCTTTCGGGCCCGCCCCTGGCTGACGCGGACACCCCACCAACGAAGCGGTTCGCGTGCCGGTCACGCGCCGTACGGGTGAGAAGGGCCCCGAACTCAGGTCCGCCCGACTCAGATGCGACCGCGGCACAGCTCCAGAAGCGTCATGGCGAGGGAGGTGCCCGGCTTGCCCAGCGCCTCGCTGAAGTGGCCGAGGACCTCCATCTCCCGGGACAGGTTCACACGGCGGCCACCGGAGGTGATCCGGGCCTGCTGGATGACGGCGGAGACCGCCATCCGTTCCTGGATCAGACAGATGATCCGGTCGTCTAGCGCGTCGATGCGCTCCCGCGCACCGGTGATCACATCGGCGGCCTCGGCGGTACGGGCGCCGGTCTTCTCGGCGGGGCTGAGGTTCGCGGCGGGGCTGACGGTCATGTCGGGGGCTCCTCGTTCTCGGAGGCTTCCGGGGGGCCCGGAAGGGCGGGAGACCCCGGGACCGGCACGATCCGGGAAAACACCAGGCGCCCCGGACCTTGTCGGCCCGGGGCGCCTGGGGAAGTCGCTTGTCAGTTGCTCAAGCGGCACGACCATGGCAGCCGGCGGGCCGGTTGCCATAGGTAAAGAGGAAGGTCGTCTGCGTGAGCATGGGGGTGAGTATGCCACATCACCTCGTCGGGGTGTCCGCGCCCGCCCCGTTAGAATCGGAACCACAGACCCCCGCCCCACCGCCGGAAGGCACCCCGTGTCATCAGCGACTCCCGCTGCCGCCACCCCCGACACCGTCCTGGTCGTCGACTTCGGCGCGCAGTACGCCCAGCTCATCGCCCGTCGCGTCCGCGAGGCCCGGGTCTACAGCGAGATCGTGCCCAGCACCATGCCGGTCGCCGAGATGCTCGCCAAGAACCCGGCGGCGATCATCCTCTCCGGCGGCCCCTCGTCCGTGTACGAGGAGGGCGCCCCCCGTCTGGACCGCGCGCTCTTCGAGGCCGGCGTCCCCGTCTTCGGCATGTGCTACGGCTTCCAGCTGATGGCACAGTCCCTCGGCGGCACGGTGGACAACACCGGCTCCCGTGAGTACGGCCGTACCGACCTGTATGTCGCCAAGCCGTCCTCCACCCTCTTCGAGGGCACCCCGGCCGAGCAGCACGTGTGGATGTCGCACGGCGACGCCTGCTCCGCCGCACCCGAGGGCTTCACCGTCTCCGCGTCCACGGACGTCGTCCCGGTCGCCGCCTTCGAGAACGACGAGAAGAAGCTCTACGGCGTCCAGTACCACCCCGAGGTCATGCACTCCACGCACGGCCAGCAGGTCCTGGAGCACTTCCTGTACCGGGGCGCGGGCCTGCAGCCGAACTGGACCACCGGCAACGTCATCGAGGAGCAGGTCGCCGCGATCCGCGAGCTGGTCGGCGACAAGCGCGCCATCTGCGGCCTGTCCGGCGGCGTCGACTCCGCGGTGGCCGCAGCCCTCGTCCAGAAGGCCATCGGCTCCCAGCTGACCTGCGTGTACGTCGACCACGGTCTGATGCGCAAGGGCGAGACCGAGCAGGTCGAAAAGGACTTCGTGGCCGCGACCGGCGTCCAGCTCAAGGTCGTCGACGCCGAGGAGCGCTTCCTGGAGGCCCTCGCCGGCGTCTCCGACCCGGAGCAGAAGCGGAAGATCATCGGCCGCGAGTTCATCCGGGTCTTCGAGCAGGCCCAGGCCGAGATCATCGCGGACGCGGGCCCGGCCGTGGAGTTCCTGGTCCAGGGCACCCTGTACCCGGACGTCGTCGAGTCCGGTGGTGGCACCGGCACCGCCAACATCAAGTCCCACCACAACGTCGGCGGGCTCCCCGAGGACCTGGAGTTCCAGCTCGTCGAGCCGCTGCGCAAGCTGTTCAAGGACGAGGTCCGGATGGTCGGCCAGGAGCTCGGCCTGCCGGAGGAGATCGTCCAGCGCCAGCCGTTCCCCGGCCCGGGCCTCGGCATCCGGATCGTCGGCGAGGTGACCAAGGAGCGGCTCGACCTGCTCCGCGAGGCCGACGCGATCGCCCGTGAAGAGCTGACCACGGCCGGCCTCGACCGCGACATCTGGCAGTGCCCGGTGGTCCTGCTCGCGGACGTCCGCTCGGTCGGCGTCCAGGGCGACGGCCGCACCTACGGCCACCCGATCGTGCTGCGCCCGGTCTCCTCCGAGGACGCCATGACGGCCGACTGGTCGCGGGTGCCGTACGACGTCCTCGCGAAGATCTCCACCCGGATCACCAACGAGGTCCGTGACGTCAACCGGGTCGTCCTCGACGTCACCTCGAAGCCGCCGGGGACGATCGAGTGGGAGTAGGCGAGTAGGCCCTATCTGCGCCTGACAGTGCGCAGGGGCTCGCCGGGCTGCCAGATCCCGACGACCAGATACGTGTCGTCCTCGACGTGGGTCCGTACGACCTCCGTCAGCTCGGTACGGAAGAGGTGGAACGGCTCCGGCGGTTCCACCTCTTCCCTGTACGCCCCCTTCACCGCCGTGTCCGCGACCTCGTGCGCCCGTCCGGCGATCCGTACGTCCCCGCCGCCCATGCCGGTGCCGTCCCCCGGATTGGCCTGGAGCGCGAACCGCGGGTCGCGCAGCAGATCGAGCGCCTTCACCGAGCCCGGCATCATGCCGAGCCAGAGCTCGCCGTTCAGGAAGCGCACCTCCAGGCCCGAGGTGCGGGGGGAGCCGTCCTTACGGAGGGTGGCCAGGACGTGGTGGCGGTGGGCGGCGAAGCGTTCCTCGACGGATCGCGCCAGGTCGGGCGCGGTGGTGGCGAAGGCGGCCCAGTCGGCGCCGGCCGTTCCGCCCGTACGGCTTGTGAGTGTCATACGAGGCAGTGTGCTGCCGATACCCGACATCTTCTGTCGCGATTTGCTCGCCCGCGTCATCTTTACAGAACAGCGCTGTTCTCCTGCACTGGCCGACGGTAACTTCCGCCCGTAACACAAACCCAGTGCTGGAGGACCTATGCACGGGCCGACTCCGCCCCTGCCGCTGCCCACCGATCAGCTCCGGTTCGCGATGCCGCCGATGTACGACTCGCTCGACGACGAGCGCCGGCATCGCAAGGAACGGCTCGCGGGCGCGCTGCGGATCTTCGGCCGGGCCGGATTCGAGGACGGGGTGTCCGGGCACATCACCGCCCGCGACCCCGAGTACTCGAACTGCTTCTGGGTCAACCCCTTCGGAATGCCGTTCAAGCACGTCACCGTCAGCGACCTCGTCCTGGCCAACCAGGACGGTCAGGTGATCGAGGGCGGCTACCACGTCAACCAGGCCGCCTTCACCGTCCACGCCCAGGTGCACGCGGCCCGCCCGGACGTCGTCGCCGTCGCCCACTGCCACTCCGTGCACGGCCGCGCCCTGTCCGCCCTCGGCGACCTGCTCGACCCCATCAGCCAGGAGAGCTGCGCCTTCTACGAGGACCACGCCCTCTACGACGCCTACAGCGGCGTCGCCGTCGACGCCGAGGAGGGCCGCCGTATCGCCGACGCCCTCGGCTCCCGCAAGGCACTGGTGCTGCGCAACCACGGACTGCTGACCGTCGGCGACTCGGTGGACGCGGCCGCCTGGTGGTTCCTGTCGATGGAACGGTCCGCACAGGTCCAGCTGACCGCGAAGGCGGCCGGCCGGCCGCTGCTCATCGACCACAAGATGGCCGTCGCCACCCGCGAACAACTCGGCGGCGACCTGGTCGCCTGGATCAACTACCAGCCCCTCTGGCAGGACATCAGCCGCGCCGAACCGGACCTGCTGAGCTAGAAGCTTCAGAAACTCCTGAGGACGGCCGCCTTCGTCATCGCGAACTCCTCGTCCGTGAGCACCCCGTCCTGGTGCAGCTCGCCCAAGTCCCGCAGCCTGCGCAGCAGTATGTCGTGATGGTCGGCCGACTGGCGCGGCACGGCCGCCGTGGGCCGCTCCCGGTCGGCGTACTCCGCGCCCGCCCGGGCCGAGGGATGCGGCAGCCGGGCCGTGACCGCCGCCGCGACCAGCGCCGTCAGCAGATCGCGGCGGACACTGCCCCACAGGTCGAGGGCGTACGGGTCGCGCTCCGCCGGCAGCTTCGAGAACACCGTCTCCCGGGTCACGAACCGCAAAAAGCCGTCCTCGTACCCGGAGTTGGGCAGCCACTCCACCTGCACCAGATCGCCGACGCCGATGATCCGCGGCCCGGTCGCCCGCTTGACCCGGTCGGCGGTGTCGGCCCAGTCGATCCGTACCTGCGTGCCGTCGAACGACACCGTGCCGTCGGAGGACCGCACCGACACCGGCACCGGCGGCCCCGGCAGCAGATACGCCTTCGTCGGCTCCGTGGGGATCTGGTCCAGCAGCAGCGACTGCCGGATCTCCGCCGCGACGTACTCCGCCACCCCGGAGCGGTCCCCGTCCACCGTCAGCCGATACGGATCCGCCGCCTCCGGCAGCCGTCCGCCCGTCGCCTGCAGCAACGGATCCGCGCCCTCGCGCAGCCGCATCCTCAGCCGCCCCCGTTTGCGCTCCGGCTCGTACACGACCCCCGACACCGCCTCCAGGGGTACGGCGATCTCCCCGTACGTCTGCCGGAGCAGCGGTACGGAGCGGTGGCGCCCCGGCGTGATGCGGACCGTGCTGCCGTCGAAGGCCCAGGTCCCGTCCCGCTGGATGATCTCGGCCATGGGGGAATTCTCGCAGCCGGGTCAACCTGTCGGCGGTACCTTCACTCGTCGTGACCGACCTGCTGAACGCGAACGGCGTGGCGTAGGGCACAATTCGCTCTCGACACAAGGGAGTTGCACGGCGTCGTCCGGCCCGGGGAAGGGCGGGCGCGCGCGTGCCCCGGGCGTGGGGAAGGCAGGCGTCGGGCGTGGCGGTGCAGGAGGCGAGGCAGGGCGCCAAATCGGGTGTCCACGGGGGCGGGTGCGCCTGCGGGGACTGTCCGCACGGCGCACGCGAGGGGCACCGGCGGGCGGTCGCCGAATTCCTCCTCAAACGTGACGAGTTCGCGGCCGGGCAAGGGCTGCCCGCGGCGGTGGCCCACTCCGCCTCCGCCTCCCGCCAGTGGGTCTCCGAGGAACTCTCCCAGTCCGCCGACGTGGTCGCCGAACGCGGCCACGCCGAGGGCGAGGCCTGGCTCGCCCGCCTCTGGCTGCGCACCACGTACACGGCCTGGGCAGCCGTCGTGGTCATGCTGCTCACCCAGTCCCTCACCGCGATCGGCGCGGGCTGGACCAGCGCCCGCACCGCCGGTCTGGTCGCCGCCGTGGTCGTGGCCCTCGGGCTGACCGCCGCCTCCTGGTTCCACCGCTCGCGCGGCGGAGTGCTCGCCCCCGTGATCGGCGAGGACAACCGCATGTCCACCTCCCGCACCGTGGCCGCCTCCTGGGTTCTCTTCGTCGCCTACGCCGTGCTCGTCCTGGCCGGCCGCCTGGCCGCCGCCTCCTCTCCCGCCGACCGGGACGCCCTCATCTCCGGCCTCGACCTCGCCCGCGGCGCCGGCGTGGTGACGGTCCTTGCCGTGATCTGCGGCATCGCCGTCCTGGTGCGCCGGGTGGTCGGCCTGCGCATCCTCGGCCAGCGCCTGCAGAAGGTGCGTGCCCACCGGCCCCGCGCAGCCGACCTGCTCACCGACGACTCCGGCCGGGGCACCTTCGCCGACATCCAGTACGTCGTGATCAGCGCCGTGGCCCTCGTCTTCGCCGGCGTGCGCCTCGCCCGCCGCCCCGACCAGCTCCCCGACCTCCCCTGGGGCCTCGCGACGGTGGTCCTGATCTCCGCCGCGACCTACCTCGCCGGCAAGTACGCCGAGGGCGGCCGCCCGGTCATCCTCTCCGTCGTCCGCGCCCGCGAGGCCGGTGACCTGGACGCCCCCATCCGCACGGGCGACGACATCGAGATCCGCGGCGCCGGCTTCGTCCCGCCCGGCGCCCAGACCGCCGACCGTCTCTCCCGCATGGTCGTCCGCGTCGGCGCCGTCAACGTCCATGTGCCCCTCGTCCCCGTCACCGGTGGCTTCAGCAACCCCACGGACAACGTCCTCACTGTCCCCGTACCCGCCGAGGTGGAACCCGGCTGGGTGGAGATCCAGGTGGTGACGGCGGCCGGAGCGGCCACCAATCGCTGCGTGGTCGAGGTGACCGAGTGAGGAGACCCGCGGGCGGCTGACGGACCATGTCCCCGCGCGGTCACCTCTTCGCTGTCACGGGCGACGAAGACCGGCCGAAATTTCGGAAAATCGTCCGGTGCAGGATTGAGCGGGTCGCGGCTGTCGTACGTATGGTCTGTTGAGGGCCCTGGGTACGGCGGCGAGAGGCGGCTACTGAAGATGACTCACGGCATTCGTACGGACAGGCACCCCCCATACCTCGACGGCGACCGCGGTCTGCGGGACACCGCAACCCGATACGCCCTCCTTCCCCTGCGGATCTTCCTCGGGGTCACCTTCATCTACGCCGGTCTGGACAAACTGACCGACAGTGCCTTCCTGAAGTCCGGCGGCTCCGGCTCGATCGGCGACACCATGCGCGGGGTCCGTGACACCGCCGCGATCCCGGCCCTCGTGGACCTGGCCCTGAAGAACCCCGTCGGCTTCGGCACCGCGATCGCCATCGGCGAGCTCGCCGTAGGCCTCGGCACCCTCTTCGGCCTGCTGGCCCGCCTGGCGGCCCTCGGCGGCGCGCTGATCTCGCTCAGCCTCTGGCTGACCGTGAGCTGGGCCACGTCCCCCTACTACTTCGGCAACGACCTCGCCTACCTGATGGCCTGGCTGCCGCTGGTCCTGGCCGGCGCCCCCTACCTCTCCCTGGACGCGATGCTCCGTGCCCGACGCCGACACCGGTCCGGGGGCCTGCGCTAGCTCTCCTCTAGCTCTCCGGTGCGCGGCGGCGCCTGCGTATCGTCCGGGTCAGGGTCGCGGTCACGCCTGCCAGGAAGAGGCCGACCACCATCAGGGGGATGACCGCGAACCACTCGGTCCTCCACAGGCCCGCCGCGTCACCGGCGTAGGCGACTCCCGCCGCCGTCAGGAAGACGCCGACGATCAGTCGTCCGGGCTGGAACTCATGCCGCAGCACGGCTCACCTCCACCTGTCCCGCGCCCACCTGGAGATTCAGGTCGAGCGTCCCCGCGTTCTTCGCGCCGCTCGTCGGCGGCAGTGTCACGTCCTTGTGCTTGCCGGACTGCACGTCCACGTCCTTCTTGTCGTCACCGGGCAACTGGATGTCGCCCACCCCCACGTCGATGCTCATCCGCACGGTCACGTCCGCCGGCACGATGATCTTCAGCCGGCCCGCCCCGACTTCGGCGGCCGTCGGCACCGTCTGCCCCTCGGCGATGCGTATGTGGGTCAGGTCGAGCGTGGCCACGCCCGTGCCGAGGTCGTACGCCGACGACACCTCCGCCGCCGTGGCCGGTGTCCAGTTCGCGCGCGTCCAGTGGGTGCTGATGTCGGACGGCAGGGCCGTCGCCGCCGCGAGCAGGGCCGCCGTGACGAGCGCCAGGAACAGCGAGCCGGCCCCCGTGCGTCCCAGGAACGAGCTGATCGCCGTACCCAGGCCGAACACGATCAGCGCGCAGGCCAGACCGGCCTGGAGGCTGGTGCCCAGCGGGTGCGTGTCCCATGTCAGGCCCGCGCCCAGGCCGCCCGCCAGCAGGGCGAGCAGAAAGATCCAGCCGCCGATCCAGCGCGGTCCGCGCGGCTTCGGGGGAGCGCTCTGCCGGGCGCGTATGTCCTGACCGTGGACCCACGGGGTACTGAGACGGAAGTCGAGCCCCGGGACGTCCCGGCCACGGGTGTCGGCCGGGCCCCACAGATAGCCGGTGCCCCCGACATGCGTGCCGTCCTTGACGATCGGGTCGCGCCACCACGACGGGTAGGTGATCGAGATCGGCGGTGCCTGGGCCTCGGGAGGGGCGTCGGCGACCGCCTGCGCGGCCAGCGGGTCGGGGTCCGGGGCGCCTCGCCGCCGCGACCAGTAACCGGCGCCCGCCAGCAGCACGGAGAGGACTACGGCGAACGCCAGCACCCCTCCGTTCCTGATCATCGTCAGCAGTACTCCGCAGCCGACCAGTGCGAACAGGACGGCCGCCAGGGCCTGCCCGTCGACCCGGCCGGTCAGCAGTTTTCGGACCTCGTTCTCCTCCTCGTCCTCGTACGGCACGAAGAGCCAGGCGAAGCCGTAGAAGAGGAGACCGATGCCGCCGGTCGCGGCCAGCACGGCCAGGGTGATGCGGAAGATCACCGGGTCCAGGTCGGTGTGGCGCCCGAGCCCCGCGCACACGCCCGCGATCATCTTGTGCCGGCGCTCACGCCGGAACCGGGGGAGCGTCTCGGCGCCCGCTTCCGCGCCGGTGGCGTCGGCCCCCGTCCCGGTCGCCTCCGTCGCGGCGGGCACGGCATCCGACGGCCCGGGGCCCGGGCCGGGCCGCGGGCCGGGGCCGGGTCCCGGACCCGTCGCGGCGTGCTCGTGATCTGTCATGAGTCAATGGTGACGGCCGGGCCGACGCAACGGCAGTCGGGATGACCCTGGCCGAACCCTGAAATCGGCCCCGAGGCCGGCCGGGAAGCGTTCGAACCGGGCCTCGGCGACGCGCTCCGGCCACTCACCGCCGCAGGTTCCGGCCCTCGCCGCCCGAAATCCCGGGACTAGCCGCGGAGAGAGGGGACTTGCCGCGAGGGGGAGGGCGAGCGTCGCGGGGGACGGCAGGGCGGGGGCTTGCCGCGGGTGAAGGGCGCCTGCCGTGGGGAGCGCAGGCGGGGGCTTGCCGCGGGAAGAGCGTACGGGCTGCGGAGGGGCACGTGTTGCGGGCGGAGGCCGTGTGCTGTGGGAAGAACGGGCCCGGCGCGTGGAAATCCGAAGATCAGGGGAGTCTCGGGGGCCGACCCTGATGCCCGGGGACTCGCGGCGTGTGAACATCGATGGCATGCCGGAAGCCGCAGCAGTGCCTCTCGACGACCCGCGGCCGCCGCGCAAGCTCTACCGCAGCAGCGACGGCCGTTGGCTCGGTGGGGTGGCGCGGGGCCTCGCCGGGCATGTGGGCCTGCCCGTCGTGTGGGTGCGGCTCGTCTTCGTCGGCCTGTTCATGGCCAACGGCCTCGGCGCGCTGCTGTATGCCGCGTTCTGGTTCTTCGTACCCCTCGGCGTCGGCGGCGTCGGCGGCCAGAAGCCGCCCTCCCTGGTCACCACCGAGACCTCGGCGGACGGCCGCCGCAGAATCGTCGCTCGCAAACCCGACCGAGGCCAGATCGTCGCGCTGCTCCTCATGGTCATCGTGTCCATGGTGTTCGTGGGCAGCGTCAACCTCACCAGCGGTGCCAAGGCCTATCTCCTGCCCGCGGTCCTGGTCGCCGCCGGTGTGGCGCTCGTCTGGCGCCAGGCGGACAACGCCCGCCGGGCCCGCTGGGTCGAGGTCGGCAGCCGGCGCCGTACGCTCTCGTTGCTGCGCGCGGCCGTCGGCGTCCTGCTCGTCACCGCGGGCGTCTCGGGCGTCTTCGTCATGCAGGGCACCGCCGCGCACATCGGGGCGGTGCTCCAGGCCTCGCTCGCCGTTCTCGTCGGCATCACGCTGCTCGCCGGGCCGTACCTCGTGCGGATGACCCAGGACCTCTCCGAGGAGCGGCTGATGCGTATCCGCGCGCAGGAGCGCGCCGAGGTCGCCGCCCATGTCCACGACTCCGTGCTGCACACCCTGACCCTGATCCAGCGCAACGCGGACAGCGCGAACGAGGTGCGCCGCCTCGCCCGCGCCCAGGAGCGCGATCTGCGCACCTGGCTCTACAAGCCCGAGGGCACCGGCAAGGACGAGGCCGACGAGCCCGCCACCCTCGCCGAAGCGGTCCGGCGCAACGCCGCGGAGGTCGAGGACAAGCACGGCGTCCCCATCGAGGTCGTGGTGGTCGGCGACTGCCCGCTCGACGAGCGGACGAGCGCACAGATGCAGGCCGCGCGTGAGGCAATGGTCAACGCCGCCAAGTACGGTGGCGACGGCGGCGCAGTCCAGGTCTACGCCGAAGTCGAGGGCAAGACGGTCTTCGTGTCCGTCCGCGACCGCGGTCCCGGCTTCGACCTCGACTCGATACCCGCCGACCGCATGGGCGTCAGAGAATCGATCGTCGGCCGCATGGAGCGCCACGGCGGCACGGCACGGCTGCGGTCCGTGCCGGGCGGCGGCACGGAGGTCGAGCTGGAGATGGAGAGGGCGGAGAAGACGTCATGAGCGACGCGACCGAGGCGAACGGCCCGGCGGAAGGCACGGAGAAGGCCGGGCGTCGGGTGCGCGTGGTCCTGGTCGACGACCACCGGATGTTCCGTACCGGCGTCCAGGCCGAGATCGGCCAGACCGAGCAGACCGGCGTGGAGGTGGTGGGCGAGGCCGCCGACGTCGACCAGGCGGTCTCGGTGATCACCACGACCCGGCCCGAGGTGGTGCTCCTCGATGTGCACCTGCCGGGCGGCGGCGGCGTCGAAGTGCTGCGCCGGTGCGCCTCGTTGACGGCGGACGCCGACCGGCCGGTGCGCTTCCTCGCGCTGTCCGTGTCGGATGCAGCCGAGGACGTGATCGGGGTGATCCGGGGCGGCGCCCGCGGCTACGTCACCAAGACGATCACCGGCACCGACCTGGTGGACTCGATCTTCCGTGTGCAGGAGGGCGATGCCGTCTTCTCGCCGCGGCTGGCCGGCTTCGTCCTGGACGCCTTCGCCTCCACCGACGCCCCTCCGGTCGACGAGGACCTCGACCGCCTGACCCAGCGCGAGCGCGAGGTGCTGCGTCTGATCGCGCGCGGCTACGCCTACAAGGAGATCGCCAAGCAGCTGTTCATCTCCGTCAAGACGGTCGAGTCCCATGTGTCAGCGGTGCTGCGAAAGTTGCAGCTGTCTAACCGGCATGAGCTGACCCGCTGGGCGACCGCGCGCCGCCTGGTCTGAGGCCGTTCCGGCAAGGGGCGGATACGCACGGAGGCCGATGGGGTCACACGACCCGTGTCGCCCCGGCCAACGGCATCTCGTCGATGGGGGCGATCCGCACCGGGGCCGATGGATTGGGGGCGTGGATCATCTGGCCGTTGCCGATGTAGATGCCGACGTGACTGATGCCCGAGTAGAAGAACACCAGGTCGCCCGGCTGGAGTTCGGAGCGCGAGACGCGGCGGCCGGCGTTGATCTGGGCGTAGGTGGTACGCGGGATGGAGACGCCGGCGGAGCGGTAGGCGGCCTGGGCGAGTCCCGAGCAGTCGAAGGCGTTGGGGCCTGTCGCGCCCCAGACGTAGGGGCTGCCGAGCTTGGCGTAGGCGTACGCCACGGCGGCCGCGGCCCGGGAATCGGGGGCGGCGACGCTGCCCGGGGCCAGGGTGGCGCGGGCGTCGGAGGCCGAGCGGGAGGCGCGGCCGGCCGTGACCGCCGCCCGCTGCTGCGGCGCGAGCCGGTCCAGCAGCCGCCGGGCCTCGCCGAGCTTGCCGCTGATGGCCGTCTTCTGCCGCTTCAGCTCGGCCTGCCGGGATCGCAGCGATGTCAGCTCGACATGCGCCGCCCCGCGTAACCGCTCGATCTCCCGCAGCTGTTGGCGTACCCGCGCCACCGCGCCGGCCTGCCGGGCACCGGCCCGCTCGGCGAACGCGGCGTCGTCCAGGTACCGGTCGGGATCGCTGGAGAGCGCGAGCTGCCACGCCGGATCGATACCGCCGGCGCGGTACTGCGCGGCCGCTGCCGAACCGAGCGCTTCCCGCGCGGAGTTGAGCTTCTCCTGCTTGCGGGCGCTCTCGTCCTGCAGCGCATTGAGGCGCCGCTGCTCCGCATCGGACTTCTCCCTCGCTCCGTCGTACTTCTGGGTGGCTGCCTCGGCCTCCTTGTACAGCTGGTCCACCTTGGTCTTCACCTGCGCCGGTGTCAGTTGCGGCTCGGCGTGTCCGGTCCCTTCGAAGCCCGTCGCGGTGGCCGCGCCCGCCAGGGCGAGGGTTGCGGCCGTGCGGGCCGTATTGCCGCTGAGCGAGCGCTGTCGGGGCTTGCGGTGCGCTGCCACCTGGACTCGTCACGTCCTTTCGTACGACCGCCGTGTCGTCCGTACGCGCGCCATGGAGAGCACGCATGCGGCCGCCGGGGGTGCGGATTGCGCGTCCGGCGGCGGCCCGCACAGGGGGAGAGGGCCGCCGCCGGACTTTCTCGGCGGTGGTGCCCGACTGCCGCCCCTGGCCCGGGCGGCGGTGGGGAGTCGGTCACCTGGGGGAGGACGCTAGGCCGGAGCGTGTCGGCTCGGTGACGCGATGCACGGAATTGGTGTGACCGGATCGTTACCCGACGGTATGTGACCGGGATTCTGGTCCGGAGTCGTCGGCTTCACGGGGCGTGATGACCGAAGCGGCGGTTCCGGGGGCGAGCGGGGGGCACGGGGTGCTATGGGGTGCATATATGCGACGCCGTGGAGGCGTTGGCCGCGGGTGCCGCGGGGAGGGGCCGGTGCGGGGCGCCCCCGGGGGCCCTGATTAGGCTCCGGTGCCATGGGCGTACTCATCCATCTCTTCGTCGGCCTGCACATCATCGGCATCGCCGCGCTCCTCGGCGGCTTCCTCACCCAGATGAAGGCGATGGGCCAGGGCACGGCCCGGTTCGTCCCCGGAATGCTGCACGGCGCGTTCACCATGCTCGTGACCGGTGTGATCCTGGTCGGCCTCAACGAGGCCGACCACCACCACGTCAACACCGTCAAGATCGGCGTGAAGCTCGCGCTGCTGATCGTGATCCTCGGACTCGTCTATGTGAAACGGGACGACGAGAAGGTGGAGAAGGGGGTCTTCGGCCTGGTGGGCCTGCTGACCGTGGTGAACATCTTCATCGCCGTGCTGTGGACGTGACCCTCAGGAAGTCCTCCTGAGGGCGGCGCGGGTGGCCGCCACCGCGCCGGCGGCCGCCACCAGCCAGGCCGCCACCGCGACCCACACCAGCACCCGCCCCGGCCACTTCAGCCACGGGATGCCGACCGCGGCCGCGACCGACAGCGTCGCCGCGGCCGTCATCCCCATCGGGAACACCGCCGCCCAGCGGCGCATGTCGTAACGCGGCCGGGGCCGTGCCACCTCGGCGGCCAGCAGGACGGCGTACCAGGCAAGGGCCAGGGTGAGCAGCGCCACCGTCATCGTGCGCAGGACGCCCCGGTCGTCGTTGTTCCACAGGTACAGCCGCGCGCTGTCGGCGGCCAGCAGCTGCGCCCCGGCCAGCGCGGAGATCGCGAGCGCGCCGCCCGCGATCCAGTGGTCGCCGGGCCCCTCGACGACCTGCCGCCACTCGAAGCAGGCCACGGCGAACCCGTACAGCACCAGCCCCAGCCAGAACAGCACCAGCGCCGTGTGCGCGAGCCACGCGGTCGTCAAGGCCGCCGCCAGCGTCGCTCCCAGCACGGCCAGCCCCTGCGTGGCGACACAGCTCAGGAACACCGCACCGGGCATGCGCCGCGTCCGGTGCCGTACGACGAGGACCAGCAACGGCGGCCACAGCACCGCCGACAGCGCCAGCAGGGCTTCGGCCAGGGGCTGCCAGCCGAGCGCCGAGAACCGCGTCCCGAGCACCGTGGTAGCCGCCACGGCGGTGAGCGCGCCCGGCGTCGCCGCCTCCGTCACCCACCGCCGACGGTCCTCCAGCAGCCGTACGGCGAACTCCGCGGCCAGCCCCGCCCAGGCCACGCAGGCCAGCACCAGCGCGACCCGGGACACGGTCTCCGCCCCCGCCAGATGCAACCCCACCGACACGATGGCGGTGGCCATCACCGCGGCCCCGGACGCTGGCGAACGCTGCGCCCACCAGGCGCGAAGGTGTGAAATACCGGACATGCTCCTGATGCTAGGGAGCCTCGCGCGCCATGCGAGCGGGGCACGCGCGCGTGCCGCACGAAATGCGCGCCGCGCGGGGCCAGGCCTCGCGCCGGCGCCCGAGCAACGCCCGGCGCCCGCGTGCAGCGCTTACGCTCGGCGCCCGCGCCCGCGTGCTCAGGCCGGTCGCACCACGCTGTGGATGATTGACTCGCCTCCGTAAAAGATCGACTCCTCGCGGACGTACGTGCCGGGCTTCGGGGCGTGGATCATCATGCCGTTGCCGATGTAGATGCCGACGTGGGTGACGTCGTCGTAGAAGAAGACCAGGTCGCCGGGCCGGGCGTCGGCGAGGGAGACAGTGGTGCCGGCGTTCACCTGGTCGTACGTGGTGCGCGGCAGGGAGACGCCCGCGGCCTTCCAGGCGGCCAGGGAGAGGCCGGAGCAGTCGTAGGAGCCGGGGCCCGTGGCGCCCCAGACGTACGGCTTGCCGATCTGCGCGCGGGCGAAGCTGATCGCCTTGGCGGCCTTCGTCGCGTAGGAGGACGAGGACGAGGAGGAGGAGCCGCTGGAGGTCGACGTAGATGACGACGACGTGTCCTGCTTCGCGGCCGCCGCCTGCTGCTTCGCGAGCTCCGCCGCCTTGCGCACCGCCTCCGCCTTCTTCTTCTTCTTCTCGATCTCCGCCAGCCGCGCCTTCTCCTGGGCCGTCAGCTGCGACAGCAGCTCCCGCGCGGAGGCCAGCTTGGTCTGGACGGTGGTCTTGGCGGTCTTGAGGCCGTCCTGTGTCTCGGTGAGCGTCTCCAGGCTCTTGGCGGCCTCCTGCCGCTTCTTCATGGTCGCGGACTGCTGTGTGACGTAGTCGTCGACCGCGTCCTTCTGACGCGAGGTCAGCCGGCTCATCAGCTGCGTCTGGTCGAAGTAGTCCTGCGGGCTGTCCGCGAGCAGGAAGGTCGCCGTGTCGGGGGCGCTGGCCCCGGTCCGGTACTGGGCCGCGGCGAACGCACCCAGTTCCTCACGCGCCTTGTTGAGCCGGTCGGTGCGCTGGGCGACGTCGTCGAGCAGGGTGTCGACGCGGTTGCGCTGCTTGCCGGTCTTCTCCTTGGCCGCGTTGTACTTCTCGGTGGCGGACTCAGCCTGCCGGTAGAGGGCGTCGACCTTCTTCTCGACCTCCTCCAGGCTGGGCTTGCCGTCCGCGGAGGGCGCGGCGTTGGCCGTCTGGGTGAGCAGGGCCACGGAGGTGAGGGCGGCGGTGGCCAGGGCGGGGGTGCGTATGCCTGCTACGTGCGTTGCGGACGGGCGCGACTTGCGGTGCGACGCCAACGGGGGCGACTCCTTCCGTGCTCCGCCTACCGAGTTAGCTGTCGGGTTCGGGCGGGTGGTTCGGAAGGGTTGCCCTACGGTCCGTCCCCCGGTGGGGGGTCGGGACCGATTCACCCCAGGGTCGGTGTGGGTCCCCGGCTCCGGATGCGCGGCGGCACCCTGGACTCGGCGGAGGCCGTGCGGCCCGGCGACGTTCGCCGGTGGGGGTCGTACGGCCCGCCCGGCACGCTAGCCAACTCGTGTGCTCCGTGTGAAGGTTGATGTTCGATATGCCCCATACATTTTCGTGACCTTAGTGTTGCGGCTCATTCGGATCGGTTGATCAAGGAGGGTATGGGATGATTTGTCCTGAGCGGTCGAGCGGTCCGCGCCCCCGGGCGGACGGGCGCGCACATGTTCACGGCGTGTGATCACCCACTGTGAGGGGATGATTCTGGTGGGTGGCCGGGGTTGAGTTTCCGGGGCGGGGGCCGGTTGTCGGTGGGGCGCCCTAGACTCGGAGAGCGATGAGCAGCCTCTTTGACGACAGCTTCCTGGCGAGCCTCCAGCCCCCGCGCGGCCACGAGGAGGAACCCCCGCCGCCGCCCGAGGACGAGCACGTACCGGAGCCGGTTCCGGACGACCTGTTCGGCGGGAAGTTCGACGTGCCCCCGGACCGTGACGCCTACTACCGCGGCGGCGCCGCCCGCCCGGCCCTGGACGCGGCCGCGCTCCTGGAGGGGCTGAACGACAACCAGCGGGCGGCCGTCGTGCACGCCGGCTCCCCGCTGCTGATCGTGGCCGGCGCCGGTTCCGGCAAGACGCGGGTGCTCACCCACCGCATCGCCTATCTGCTCGCCGCGCGCAATGTGCACCCGGGCCAGATCCTCGCGATCACCTTCACCAACAAGGCCGCGGGCGAGATGAAGGAACGCGTCGAGCACCTCGTCGGCCCGCGCGCGAACGCGATGTGGGTGATGACCTTCCACAGCGCGTGCGTGCGGATCCTCCGGAGGGAGAGCAAGAAGCTCGGCTTCACCTCCTCCTTCTCCATCTACGACGCCGCCGACTCCAAGCGCCTGATGGCCCTGGTCTGCCGCGACCTGGACCTCGACCCCAAGCGCTACCCGCCCAAGTCCTTCAGCGCCAAGATCAGCAACCTCAAGAACGAGCTGATCGACGAGGAGGACTTCGCCGCCCAGGCGAGCGACGGCTTCGAGAAGACCCTCGCTCAGGCATACGCCCTCTACCAGTCGCGGCTGCGCGAGGCGAACGCCCTCGACTTCGACGACCTGATCATGACGACGGTCAACCTGCTGCGTGCCTTCCCGGACGTCGCCGAGCACTACCGCCGCCGCTTCCGGCACGTCCTGGTCGACGAGTACCAGGACACCAACCACGCCCAGTACGCGCTCGTGCGTGAGCTGGTCGGTAGCGGCGCGCGCGCCGACGAGGCCGACGCACCGCCGAGCGAGCAGGACCTCCAGCCCGCCGAACTGTGCGTGGTGGGTGATGCCGACCAGTCGATCTACGCCTTCCGGGGCGCGACGATCCGCAACATCCTCCAGTTCGAGGAGGACTACCCGAACGCGACGACGATCCTCCTGGAGCAGAACTACCGCTCCACGCAGACGATCCTCTCCGCCGCCAACGCGGTCATCCAGCGCAACGAGTCCCGCCGCCCGAAGAACCTGTGGACCAACGCGGGCGCGGGCGCGCAGATCACCGGCTATGTCGCCGACACCGAGCACGACGAGGCGCAGTTCGTCGCCGACGAGATAGACCGTCTGACGGACGCGGGCGAGGCGAAGGCGGGCGATGTCGCCGTCTTCTACCGCACCAACGCGCAGTCCCGTGTCTTCGAGGAGATCTTCATCCGCGTCGGCCTGCCCTACAAGGTGGTCGGCGGGGTCCGCTTCTACGAGCGCAAGGAGGTCCGGGACGTCCTGGCCTACCTCCGGGTCCTCGCCAACCCCGAGGACTCGGTGCCGCTGCGCCGGATCCTCAACGTCCCCAAGCGCGGTATCGGCGACCGTGCGGAGGCGATGATCGACGCCCTCGCCCAGCGCGAGAAGATCAGCTTCCCGCAGGCGCTCAAGCGCGTCGACGAGGCGTACGGCATGGCCGCCCGGTCGACGAACGCGGTCAAGCGGTTCAACACGCTGATGGAGGACCTCCGTACGGTCGTGGAGTCCGGGGCCGGACCGGCCACCGTTCTCGAGGCGATCCTCGAACGCACCGGCTACCTCGCCGAGTTGCAGGCCTCCACGGACCCGCAGGACGAGACCCGGATCGAGAACCTACAGGAACTCGCCTCCGTGGCACTGGAGTTCGAGCAGGAGTCCGGGGAGAACGAGGCATCGGGCGGCCTGTCCGACTTCCTGGAGCGGGTGGCGCTGGTCGCCGACTCCGACCAGATCCCCGACGAGGACGAGGACGGCTCCGGCGTCATCACCCTGATGACCCTGCACACCGCCAAGGGCCTCGAATTCCCGGTGGTCTTCCTGACCGGCATGGAGGACGGCGTCTTCCCGCACATGCGCGCCCTCGGCCAGACCAAGGAGTTGGAAGAGGAGCGGCGCCTCGCGTACGTCGGCATCACGCGCGCGCGGGAGCGGCTGTATCTCACGCGGTCGTCGATGCGCAGCGCCTGGGGGCAGCCGTCGTACAACCCGCCCTCGCGTTTCCTGGAGGAGATCCCGGCCGGGTATCTGGAGTGGAAGCGGACCGGGGCGATGGCGCCGGTGTCCTCCGGGCCCGCGTCGGGCGTGGCGGCCTCGCTCTCCTCGACCCGCTCGCGGTCCTCGGCGTCGGGCGCGTCCGGCTTCGCCACCCGGCGGACCGCGGAGAAGCCGGTGGTCTCGGTGGCCGTCGGCGACCGCGTCACCCACGACCAGTTCGGCCTCGGCACGGTCGTCGCGGTGAAGGGCACGGGCGGGAACGCGGAGGCGACGATCGACTTCGGCGACACCAAGCCGAAGCGGCTGCTGCTGCGATACGCGCCGGTGGAGAAGCTGTAGCCCCACAGAAGGCTGAGCCCCGCTTCCACGAGCGGGGCTCACTGGGCGGGGCTCACTGGGCGGGGCTCACTGATCAGGTCGGGTCGAGTCCGTGGCTCCGCAGCCACGGCAGCGGGTCTATGGCGGAGCCCCCCGCCGGCCTGACCTCGAAGTGCAGGTGCGGGCCGGTCGAGTTGCCGGAGTTCCCGGAGTACGCGATCGGATCCCCGGCCTTCACGGTCGTACCCGAGGCCACGCGGTACGACGAGAGGTGGCAGTACCACGTCTCCGTGCCGTCCTTCGCCGTCACGATCATCATGTTGCCGTAGGCGCTGTTCCACTTGGTGGAGACGACGCCGTCGGTCGCGGCCATCACCGTCGTGCCGTAGGAGACGGGGAAGTCGATGCCCGTGTGGATGGACATCCAGTTCACGCCGGCCTGGCCGAAATAGGCGCTGAGCCCTCTCTGCGTGACCGGGAGGGCGTACTTGGGGCGCAGCCGCTCCTTGCGGGCCGCCTCCGCCGCCGCCTTCTTCTTCTCGGCGTCCTGCTGGGCCCTGAGGTCGATGCGCTCCTGGGTCCGGCTGGCCCGGTCGGCGAAGTCGTCGGCGCCTGCCGAGAGCGTCTTGAGCTGGGCGTCCAGCTTGCTGTTGGCGGCGGACGGCTGCACCGACTGTGCGTCGGAGGCCGAGGCCGTCGTGTCCTTGCCGTCCTCGGTCATGGTCCCTACGGAGGCGGCCGCGATCCCGGCGACCCCCATCACACACGCCGAGGGCACGGCGACGGTCAGCAGCGCGGACCGCTTGGGGGGCGTACGACGGCGGGAACGCGACCCTGCGCGGGCGCCGGAGCGTGTCGCGGCCCGCGAGACCGGAGCGACCTGAGTGACCTCTTCCTGGTCCTCCAGCAGTGGCGTTACTGCAGGCAGCTCACCGGTCGCGGCCAACGTCCCCGCGTCCGGGGAGTCCTCCGTGAACTCCTCGAACTCGCCGTAGGGGAGCTGCTCGAACATCTGGGTCGCCGACTGGTCGAAGGGGTCGGCGGGCTGTGGCTCGGGCTCGGGCTCGGGCTGCGCCGGGGTGCCGTCGGAGTTCCACTGCGTGGCGTCGTACGCGCCGGTGTCGAAGGCCTGGGTGCCCCACTCCCACTGCTGGGTCGCGCCGGCCATGCCCGACTGGTCGGGCTGGATCCAGGCGTTCGCGTCCCAGTGGCCGCTGCCATCGGTGACCGTCCCCTGTGCCGGGACGGTCCAGGCCGTGCTGTCGTAGGCGCCGGAGTCGTACACGGCGTGGTGCTGGGCCGCGTAGGGGTCGTAGTTCAGCGACTGGTCGCCGACCGTCTGCCACTGCGTGGCGTCGTACGCGCCGGTGGCCTGGCCCTCGCCCGGGAGGTGGCCGAAGAGCGGATCACTGTGGAACGAGGTGCCGGTAGCAGTGTGGTCGCCGTACGTGGTGAAGTCGCCGTACTGGGCTTCCTGGGTGCCATACGGCGCGTAGTGCGCCGGGTCGGCGTCGGAAGCCGGGGCCGGGGTGGTCATGGTCCCCGACGGGTGACGGTCGTTCACCAACTTCTCTTTCGCCTCGACAACAGGGGCTGCCAGAGCAGTGCGGCGACTGTACCCGGCGGTATGCGGGCGCGACAATCTTCGGCAGGTTTCGTGGTTTCGGGAAACGGGCATTCGGCCGTGTTTCGGGGGACGACGGACGCGGGTTTGGCTTTGCGTTCGAGAAGTGTTCGACAGGTCGGGCGTCTAAGTCGGAGGTGCCGGGCGGTCGTTGCCCGCCCGAACCGACCCGAATACCCGGCTCGCCCGGCTCGTCCTCATCTCCGTCAGGCCACCGTCAGACCGCTGGCGATCCGCTCCTCCGGGTGCGTCTCGTCGAGGGCCTGCCGTATGCCGGTCGCGACCGCCGGATGGACGGGCAGGGCGAGGTGGCCGATCCCGGTCACCTGCACGTTCGTCACCAGGAGGTCCGGGTGGTCGATCCGGGCCGTCTCGACCGGCTCCATCAGCGAGTCGAGGTCGCTCCAGAAGCTGACGAACCGGGTGCGGCAGCCGGGCGCGGGCCGGGTCAGCTCCTCGATCACCTCCGAGCCGGGGCGCATCTGCCGCACTATCGGGTGCGCGTCCGCGAGCGGCACGACCCTGGTGCCGGAGTGCGGGGTGCCGAGCGTCACCAGGGTGCGGACGCGGTAGTCGCCGCCGAGGCACTGGACGTAGTAGCGGGCGATCAGACCGCCGAGGCTGTGCCCCACGATGTCGACCCGGCGGCTGCCGGTGCGCTGGCAGATCTCCTCTATGTGCCGGCCCAGCAGGCCGGCGGCGGTGCGGATGTCACAGGTCAGCGGCGAGTAGTTGAGCGACTCGACACGCTGGCCGCCGTGCTGGGCGAGGGTGCGGCGCAGCAGGACGAAGACGGAGCGGTTGTCGATGAACCCGTGCAGCAGCACGACCGGCGGAGTCGCCCGGATCGGCAGTTGGGCCGTGCCGTCACGCTGCGCGGGCTGCGCGGGGGAGCGGCGCTCCGGGGTGAGGCCGGTCGGGTAGAGCAGCAGATGCCCGGCCAGGACCGCAGCCTCCAGCGCGGTCGACTTCAGGAAGGCCACCGACAGGCCGGCCAGTCTGCCGGGCAGAAGACGACGGCAGAACGGGAGAAAGGGCGCCAGTACTCCGGTGACCTTCATCGGCCGACCTCCTGTCGGCGCGCGGCGGACGGCTCTGTCCCCGTGTGCCCTCATGGGAGGCCGAGCGGAGGTGGTGGCGGGGGTACGACGACGGGCCGCGTCGCGTGCCCTGTTGCCCCGCGGACCACGCTGCGGCTCCCTGACGTGTCCCACTGTGTGTGATTTCCCCCTCGGTAACCTCCGTGAAACTGCCGGTTGCGGGATGCTGGAGATAACGTTCGTTCACTGGAGACGGGTGGCGGAACGCGTCAAATGTGCGGTACTTGTCGGTACGCACGCATGGTGGCGTGTTCTTTTCATGGTCATGGAGGCAGTGATGGGTGTGGCAGCCGGTCCGATCCGCGTGGTGGTGGCCAAACCGGGGCTCGACGGCCACGACCGCGGGGCCAAGGTCATCGCGCGGGCGCTGCGCGACGCGGGCATGGAGGTCATCTACACCGGGCTCCACCAGACGCCGGAACAGATCGTCGACACGGCCATCCAGGAGGACGCCGACGCGATCGGTCTCTCCATCCTCTCCGGCGCCCACAACACCCTGTTCGCAGCGGTCATCGACTTGCTCAAGCAGCGTGACGCCGAGGACATCCTCGTCTTCGGCGGCGGCATCATCCCCGAGGACGACATCGCCCCCCTCAAGGACAAGGGCGTCGCCGAGATCTTCACGCCGGGGGCGACGATGGCGTCGATCGTGGAGTGGGTACGGGAGAACGTCCGGCAGCCTTCGGAGGCGTAGCCCGCGTTCACGCAGCGGTGGACCGACCCCGGCGACTGGGCCGGGGCGGCCGGGCCGCGCCCGAACGCGAGGCCGTTAACCCTGGGCGGGGTTCGGGGGCGCACCCCCGGGAGCCGCCGCGGCAGTGGACGCTCAGGCGCAGGCCGGACCCAGTTCCTCCAGCATCACCGCCCGCAACCTCAGTGTCGTCGCCAGCCGCTGGAACGCCTCCGCCCAGTACCCGCCGGCACCCGGTGACGCGTCCTGCCCTTCGTCCGGCACCGCCAGCAAGGCGTCCAGCCGGCTCGCTTCCGCGGGGTCCAGGCAGCGCTCGGCCAAGCCCATCACCCCGCTGAAACTCCAGGGATAACTCCCGGCGTCCCGCGCGATGTTGAGAGCGTCCACCACGGCCCGGCCGAGCGGCGCGGACCACGGTACGGCGCAGACGCCGAGCAGCTGGAACGCCTCCGACAGACCGTGCGCCGCGATGAACCCGGCCACGCATCCGGCCCGGTCCGCATCCCCCAGCGTGCCCAGCAGCATGGCCCGCTCGGCCAGGGACACCGCGCCCGGACCGCCCGCCTCCGGTGCCGCCGGGACCCCGAGCAGTGCTCTCGCCCACTCGGCGTCCCGCTGCCGTACGGCGGCCCGGCACCAGGCCGCGTGCAGTTCGCCCTGCCAGCCGTCCGCGACCGGCAGTGCCACGATCTCCCCGGGCGTACGGCCGCCGAGCCGCGCCGACCAGGTGATGAGCGGGGCCGCCTCCACCAACTGCCCCAGCCACCAGGACCGTTCACCGCGCCCGGTCGGCGGTTTGGCCACCACCCCGTCCCGCTCCATGCCAGGGTCGCACTCCGGCGGCGCCTCCACCGCGATCACCTGGCCGTCCCCCGTGTGGTCGACGGCCACACACGCCCCGGCCCGCACCGCCATCCGCCCCGCCAGCGCCGAGCCCGGCAGCGCGGACAGCAGCTCCGCCGCCGTGGTTCTCACGTTACGGCTCCGGTCTGACAGGGCCTGCTCCAGGAACGGCTCGTCCCCGGCGGCCAGTCCCGTGCGCAGCGAGTCGAGGAACATCAACCGGTCCTCCGCCCGCTCCCTCGCCCAGGTCCCGGCCAGCAGCTCGCGCGCCGACTCGGGCGCACGGGCCCGCAGAGCGGCCAGCAGCGCGACCCGTTCGGCGAACAGCCCCTCCTGCCACAACCGCCGTATCGCGTCGCCGTCCTCGGGGCCGGGCAGAGCCGCGCCGCCGCCCGGGGCCGCGCGCAGGGCGAACCGCCAGTCCTGGTTGAGCCGGGCCAGCCACAGGGCGCGCGGTCCGGCGAAGGCCAGCGCGGCGGGCCGCAGGTCGGTACGGCCCCGGGCCGCGTCCAGCAGCGCGGGCAGCGTCTGCGGGGGCGCGGCGAACCCGCGCGCGTTGGCCGCCGTGAGCCACTGGGGCAGCAGCTCCATGAGGTCGGGCGAGGTACCCCGGCGGCCGCCGGTCCCGGTGCCGGGGCGGTCGGACAGCAGCATCGAGAGCCTGCGCGCCGCCGCGGCCGGCAGCGCGGGGCGCGGGTCCTCGGGAGCCGGTTCGGGGCGGTGCGCGGCCCGCGCGGGCCGCAGTCCGGCCCGTCGTCGTACGGTCGCCACGGCCGCCTCGTCCAGCAGGGCCACCGGGGCCTCGCGGCCGGCCCCGTCGGTCGCGGGCGGACGCCGGTCCGTGCCCAGCAGGGCCGTGGTGACAAGATCTTCCCAAGCGGTCACGGGGCTCCCTTTCTGTGAGTTGGTCGGGTTGCGTGTGTCGGCCGGGTTCTGTGAGTCGGTCGGGTCAGCACAGCGGCACCGCCTCGCCCGCTTGCTCCGGCCAGGCCGTGAGTGGTGTGAAGCCACGGTGACCGCACTCGCCGAAGACCCTGACCGGGGCCCCGCCGGAGAGCGCGACCAGCCGCCACAGACCGGGCCGGGAGCGGATGGCGGCGGAGAGTGGCAGAGCCGATTCCCCGTCCGCGTCGGCCAGTTGCCAGGAGTCGCCGTCCGGGACGGGCACCACCCGGCCCAGCGTCACCGGCACCGAATCCAGCCATGGGTCCTCCCGCAGCGCCTCCCCGTACCGGGCCGCCGCCTGCGCCGTCGTCATGCCGGGCGGCCGTACCGAGACGGGCGCGGGTGCGGCGAACCGCTCGCCCAGCGCCGCCCTGTGGCCGCCCGCGCCCGGGTAGCCGGACAGCTCCGCCTCCAGGGCGAGACCGACCGGCAGGGCCGGCTCCGGGGCGCGGCCGGCCGCGCCGTAGGAGAGGAGCAGCGCCGTACGGCCCGAGTCGGCGCCGTGCAGCCAGATCCGGCGGGTCGTCAGTTTCCCGTCCGCCGTGTCGTACTGGGCGAGGACCAGCCAGTGGTCGCGCACCGGCGGGCCGTCCGCCGAGGCGGGCAGGCCGACGCGGGAACGGACCGTGGCGGCGAGGCCCTCAGGGAGCCCGTCGCGGCGCAGCCAGCCCTGGTCGAGAAGGTGCAGCAGCGCGCACTCCTCCAGCAGCCGCACCGGCCAGCCGGACCCGGAGCCCGGTATCGCACCCAACTCCCGCACCCGCGCGGCCAGCCCGGGTGCCTGGGCGTCGACCATGCGGGCCGCCGTCTCCTCCCACAACCCGTACCCCGTCTGCTCGGCCGCGGCCAGGCCGCCGCGCAGCAGGTCGGTCAGGCGCTGCTCCAGCTCCGTGGCGCCCGCCGTGACCCGCTCGGCCCGCCGCTCCGCCCGCCGCCGGGCCGCCTCGGGATCAGCGGCGGCCGGGGAACTCCCGCCGCTCGCCGGGCGTTCGTCCTCCGCGCGCCTGCGCCGGCCCGCGATCCACTGCTCTGCCCAGTCCGGCGGCTGTGCCACCGTCGGCACCGTGTCGTCCTCGCCCGCCCACAGCAAGAGCAGCCCGAGGGCGTGCTTGCAGGGGAACTTCCGGCTGGGACAACTGCACTTGTACGCCGGGCCGGCCGCGCCCGCGATGTCCACGATCGTCTGGTACGGCTTGCTGCCGCTGCCCTTGCACAGTCCCCATACCGTCCCCTCCGCACAACTCCCCGCCTCGGACCACGGTCCTGCCGCTCCGAGTTTGCTTCCCGCCTTGCGTGACGCGGTGTCAGGCGCCAGTGCCAGCACCTGGTCCGCACTCCAGCGCACCCCCTGCTGAGTCATGCCATCGAAGGTAGATCCCGCCACTGACAATCGACTCCGCGAGAGCATTTCTGCAGGTCAGAGTGATTGTCAGTGGCGTGGTGCACGGTGGACACCAGATCCGAACCGGCCGAGCTGGAGGGGGCCTCAGCCATGACTGTGTCCGTGGAACCGACCGAACCGACGACCACCGCACCGAACCAGAACCATTCCGCGCCCGGGGACGGGGGCGGGGGCGCGACGGGGGACGGGGGCGGGGGCGCGTCCGGGGGCGCCGCCGCTGCCCCGGACGCCCTGCGACCGCACGCCGAGCACGCCTTCGCCGCCGAACTCGCCGTGCTGGCCGCGCAGGACGACCGTCCGCGCCCGGCCCGCTGGAAGCTGTCGCCCTGGGCAGTGGCCACCTATCTCCTCGGCGGCACCCTGCCGGACGGCACCGTGATCACACCGAAGTACGTCGGCCCGCGCCGTATCGTGGAGGTCGCCGTCACCACCCTCGCCACCGACCGCGCCCTGCTCCTGCTCGGCGTGCCCGGCACCGCCAAGACCTGGGTCTCCGAGCACCTGGCCGCCGCCGTCAGCGGTGACTCGACCCTGCTCGTGCAGGGCACGGCCGGCACCCCGGAGGAGGCGATCCGCTACGGCTGGAACTACGCACAGCTGCTGGCCAACGGCCCGAGCCGGGACGCTCTCGTGCCGAGCCCGGTGATGCGGGCCATGGCAGAGGGGATGACGGCGAGAGTCGAGGAGCTGACCCGGATCCCGGCCGATGTGCAGGACACGCTGATCACGATCCTGTCCGAGAAGACCCTGCCGATCCCGGAGCTGGGACAGGAGGTACAGGCGGTCCGCGGCTTCAACCTGATCGCCACCGCCAACGACCGCGACCGGGGAGTCAACGACCTCTCCAGCGCCCTGCGCCGCCGCTTCAACACCGTGGTGCTGCCGCTGCCGGAGAGCGCCGACGCCGAGGTCGACATCGTCTCGCGCCGCGTCGACCAACTCGGCCGCTCCCTGGACCTGCCGGCCGTGCCCGAGGGGATCGAGGAGATCCGCCGGGTCGTCACCGTCTTCCGTGAGCTGCGCGACGGCATCACCGCCGACGGCCGCACCAAGCTGAAGTCGCCGAGTGGCACGCTCTCCACGGCCGAGGCGATCTCCGTCGTCACGGGTGGCCTCGCCCTGGCCGCCCACTTCGGGGACGGCGTGCTGCGGGCCGGCGATGTCGCGGCCGGCATCCTCGGCGCCGTCGTTCGCGACCCGGCCGCCGACCGGGTCATCTGGCAGGAGTACCTGGAGACGGTTGTCCGCGAGCGGGACGGCTGGAAGGACTTCTACCGCGCCTGCCGGGAGGTGAGCGCATGAGCGACTCCGCACGGCAGCGGCCCGGGCCGCTGCTCCTGGGGGTACGGCACCACGGGCCCGGCTCCGCGCGGGCGGTACGGGCCGCCCTGGACGCCGCCCGGCCAAGGGTGGTGCTGATCGAGGGGCCGCCCGAGGCCGATGCGCTGATCCCGCTGGCCGCCGACCCAGAGATGCGGCCCCCGGTCGCCCTCCTCGCGCACGCCGTGGATGAGCCAGGCCGTTCGGCGTTCTGGCCTCTGGCCGACTTCAGCCCCGAGTGGGTGGCCATCCGCTGGGCCCTGGAGCACGAGGTCCCGGCCCGCTTCATCGACCTGCCGGCCACGCACACGCTGGCCTGGGGGAAGGCGGAGGAGGAAGCGGCCGCGCCCCCCGACACCGAGGCCGGGGAGGCCGGTGAATCCGACGCCGGGGCCGGTGAATCCGACGCCGAGCAGCGGATGCGCGTCGACCCTCTCGCCGCCCTCGCCGAGGCCGCCGGATACGACGACCCCGAGCGCTGGTGGGAGGACGTCGTCGAGCACCGGGGCGGGGCCGGGGAGCGGGAGCGGGACGTGCTCGCGCCGTTCACCGCGGTGGCGGAGGCGATGGAGGTGCTGCGGGAGACGTACGGGGTCGGTGGGCACGACCGGGACCCGGTGCGGGAGGCGTATATGCGGCTCCAACTACGTTCAACGCAACGGGAGTTCGGTGAGGATGTCGCGGTGGTGTGCGGGGCGTGGCATGTCCCGGCGCTGCGCACGAGGAGCACCGTCGCGGCCGACAAGGAGCTGTTGAAGGGGCTGCCCAAGGTCAAGGCGGACCTGACCTGGGTGCCCTGGACCAACCGCCGGCTGGCGCGGGCGAGCGGATACGGCGCGGGCATCGACTCGCCAGGCTGGTACGGGCACCTGTTCCGGGCCCCCGACCGGCCGGTGGAGCGGTGGCTCACCAAAGTGGCCGGGCTGCTGCGCGAGGAGGACCGGATCGTCTCCTCGGCCCATGTCATCGAGGCGGTACGGCTGGCCGAGACGCTCGCCGTGATGCGTGGCCGCCCGCTGCCGGGCCTCGGCGAGACGACCGATGCGGTGCGGGCGGTGCTCTGCGAGGGCTCGGACGTTCCGCTGGCGCTGGTGCATGACCGGCTGGTGGTCGGGGACGTGCTGGGGGAGGTGCCGGAGGCGGCGCCCGCGGTGCCGTTGCAGCGTGACCTGGCCCGGGAACAGCGCCGGCTCAGGCTCAAGCCGGAGGCGCTGGAGCGGGAGTTGGAGCTCGACCTGCGCAGGGAGACCGACACCGGGCGCAGCCGGCTGCTGCACCGGCTGCGGCTGCTCGGCGTCGGGTGGGGCGAGCCGGTGCAGTCGCGGGGGAGCACGGGCACGTTCCGGGAGACCTGGCGGCTGCGCTGGGAGCCGGAGCTGTCGGTGCGGGTCGCGGAGGCCGGGGTGTGGGGGACGACCGTCGAGGGTGCGGCGACGGCCAGGGCCGAGGCCGACGCGGTGCACGCGACCGCCCTCGCCGACGTCACCGCGCTCGCCGAGCACTGCCTGCTCGCCGGGTTGGCGGACGCGCTGCCGGTGGTGATGCGGGCGCTCGCCGACCGGGCCGCGCTGGACACGGACGTCGGCCATCTCGCCCAGGCCCTCCCTGCTCTGGTCCGTTCCCTGCGCTACGGCGATGTACGGGGTACCGACACCCGGGCGCTCGCCGAGGTGGCCGCGGGCCTCGCCGAGCGGGTCTTCGTCGGGCTCCCGCCGGCCTGCGCCGCCCTCGACGCGGACGCGGCGGAGGAGATGCGGGGCCATGTGGACGCGGTACACACGGCGGTGGGGCTGCTCGGTGAGACGGCGACGGCGTCGGGCGCGGGGACCGTGGCGGTGCCGGGCACGGAGATCCCGACAGCGACGGGCGCGGAAGCCGCGGCGGCGGCAGACGCGGAGGCCGGCTGCGGCTCTGGTCCAGATGCCGGTCCTCGCCCGGGTGCCGGTCCTCGCGGCAACCACAACCCCACCGCCGGTCCCAACCCCAACCCCAACCCCACCGCGAACCCCGATCTCGACCCCAACCGCCACCCCAATCCCAACTTCGGTCACCGTGACCTGCGTGGCCGCTGGCGGGCGGTGCTGGGCGTGCTCTCCGGGCGGGACACCGTGCCCGGGGTGTTGCGGGGGCGGGCCGTGCGGATTCTGCTGGACGAAGCGGAGCTGGGGGCGGAGGCGGCGGCCCGGCTGATGGGGCTGGTGCTCTCGCCGGGGACCCCGCCGGCGGATGCGGCGGCCTGGATCGAGGGGTTCGTCGGGGGAAGCGGCGGGGGCGGGATGCTGCTCGTGCACGACGAGCGGCTTCTCGGCCTGGTCGACGCCTGGCTGACCGGGGTGCCGGCGGAGGCGTTCACGGACGTACTGCCGCTGCTGCGGCGGACGTTCTCGGCGTACGAGCCGGGGGTGCGCAGAACGCTCGGCGAGCTGGTACGCCGCGGCCCGGGGGAGCGGCCCCAAGGGGCGGGGCAGGCCGGCGGGCTACCGGGTTTCGGCGCCGAACCGGACACCGAGCGCGCGGACGCCGTGCTGCCGGTGCTGCGGCTGCTGCTCGGCCTGGACGACACGGCGGCCGTTGACGACAACAACCTTGTGGGGGCCGGGAGATGACAGCGGATCTGACGGACGGCGGCACCGGTTTCGACGATGCGGCGCAGGAGCGGCTGCGGCGCTGGCGGCTGGTGCTCGGCGGCGAGGCCGCCGACGGGACCGGATGCCGGCTGTCGGGGCGGGACGCGGCGATGGACGGGACGCTGGCCGCGCTGTACGGGAAGGGGGACAGACCGCAGCCGGGGCGGGAGCGCTCTGCGGGTCTGGGGGCTTCGGCGCCGTCGGTGGCGCGCTGGCTCGGGGACATCCGGACGTACTTCCCGGCCTCCGTCGTCCAGGTCATGCAGCGCGACGCCATCGACCGGCTGGGGCTGGCCTCCCTGCTGCTCGAACCGGAGATGCTGGAGGCGGTCGAGGCCGATGTGCACCTGGTCGGCACGCTGCTCTCGCTCAACAAGGCGATGCCGGAGACGACGAAGGAGACGGCACGGGCGGTCGTACGCAAGGTCGTCGAGGACCTGGAGAAGCGGCTGGCCACCCGCACCCGGTCCACCCTCACCGGCGCCCTCGACCGCAGCGCCCGGATCAACCGGCCGCGCCACCACGACATCGACTGGAACCGCACGATCGCGGCCAACCTCAAGCACTACCTGCCCGAGTACCGGACGATCGTGCCGGAGCGGCTCATCGGGTACGGGCGGGCGTCACGGTCGGTGAAGAAGGAGGTGGTGCTGTGCATCGACCAGTCCGGGTCGATGGCCGCTTCGGTGGTGTACGCCTCGGTGTTCGGAGCAGTGCTGGCGTCCATGCGGTCCATCGACACCCGGCTCGTCGTCTTCGACACGGCGGTGGTCGACCTCACCGACCAGCTCGACGACCCGGTGGACGTCCTGTTCGGCACCCAGCTCGGCGGCGGTACGGACATCAACCGGGCGCTGGCGTACTGCCAGTCGCAGATCACCCGGCCGGCCGAGACCGTCGTCGTGCTCATCAGCGACCTCTACGAGGGCGGGATACGCAACGAGATGCTGAAGCGGGTCGCGGCGATGAAGGCGTCGGGGGTGCAGTTCGTGGCGCTGCTCGCGCTGTCGGACGAGGGGGCGCCGGCCTACGACCGGGAACACGCGGCCGCGCTCGCGGCGCTGGGAGCACCGGCGTTCGCGTGCACGCCCGATCTCTTCCCGGAGGTGATGGCGGCGGCGCTGGAGAAGCGGCCGATTCCGGTACCGCAGGCCGTGTGAGGCCTTGTCCGGAGGGTGACTTGTCGACTCGGTGATACCCGGCTCCCACTGTCAAAAGGGACATGGCCACCCATCCGTAACGCGAGGCTTGCGCAACCTCGGGAGCCCCGTGCAAGGATCAATGCCTCCGTCGGCCTCCGTGCCGTCGCGTTCCCTCTGCTCTGCTCTGTTCGCCGCCCGGGAGGGTCCTCCCCGCCTTGACCTCGCCAGCAGTTCCGTCCGGTGCCGCCGTGCGCATGTCGCGTGCGACGACGGGACGGTGTGCGCTGCAACTGGCTCTGCTGGTCGGCGGACTGCTCGCGCTCGGCTTCCTCTGCGGGGAGCAGGCGCAGGCGGCCGAGGGGACGCCGTCGCCGATGTCGGCGGTGAGACAGCAGGCGACGGCGACGCCGACGCGAAAGCCCGTCACCGAGGCCGCGCCCGCCGAGCGTCTGGTGCCGGCGGTGCACGGCGTCCACAAGGCCGTCGGGTCGGTGACCGACCCGACGGCCTCGACGGTGACCCGGTCGCTCGGTGCGGTCGCGCAGCAGGTGTCGGAGCTGCCGGCGAAGGTGCCTTCGCTGCCCACCGAGCCGGTGGTGCAGGTGCCGGAGCTGCCCATCGTCTCCGGGCTGCCGGGCAAGTTGCTCCCGGCGCCGGTGACATCGGCGCCCCACCCCGCGAAGCCACGGACGCCGGTCAGGCACGACGCCGGGCACGAGAAGTCCCGTACGAAGGCGGTGGCGAACGCCGTCGAGTCGTCCGGGCCGCAGCTCACCGTCGTAACTCCCGGCGCCGTGCAGGTGAAGCACGCCGGCGGCCATCGTGCCGCCCGTGCGGTCGACGCCCCGACCCACCCCGCGCCCACCGGGGACCCGGACGGCGCGCTGGGCAAGGCGGCGGTCGACGACGCCGCCTGCCGGCACGGTGACGCGCACGCCGTGACGTTCGCCGACCGGGCGCCGTTGCGGCTGGTGACCGGCGCCTTCACAGATGCCGACGCGGCCGGCATCCGGGACCGGTACCGGGGCATCCCGCTCTTCCCCGGCTAGGACCGACGGCCCCTTGACCTGCCGCGCGGGGGGCGGAACAGGTCTGCCCGTCCGTCCGGACCCCTTGAGGAATCCCCCTTCGGATCCCTCCTTCGGATCCCCTCCCTCGGATCCCTACGAACCTCCCGGACGGTCTTGTCCCCGGCCGTGCTTCCGGTCGCACCGGAAGCCCTCCCGGCTCCGCGTTCGCGAGGCGAACGCATCGGAGCCCTGAAGGATCGTGACGCACGTATGAACAAGAACATCCGCCGCTCCATCGTCATAGCCGCCGGCGTGACCGGCGCGTGGGCGCTCGGATCGGCCGCGGCCAGCGCCGACGAACTGCCCGCCACGTCCGTCTCCACCCCGGACGCCACCACCGGATCCCTCACGGGCACCCTCACCGACACGGTCGGCGGGGTTGTGTCCGACGTCACCGGCACCGTCACCTCGACGGTCGCGGACACGACAGCGAAGGCGACGAGCACCGTGCACAACACCCAGCAGTCGGCGTCGGCCGAGTCCCCGACCACTGCCACCCACCAGGTTCGCCGCACGGTCGGCGCCAAGGTCAGGGGCGCCGAGGCCATCAAGGGCGCCCGGGCGGCCCGTGCGGCGCAGGCCCAGGCGAAGGCGAACGTCGAGACCGAGGCACGCGCCCAGGTCGAGGCCCACACGGAGGACACCGCGCACGCCGTGCACACCGTCCACCACGCGGTCGCCGAGGTCACCGCGACCGTCACGGACACCGTCACCCCGGCCGTTCCCCGCGGCGACGTCGACTACCTCTTCGGCCCCCTCGCCTCCTT
This sequence comes from Streptomyces sp. NPDC005866, assembly GCF_040629895.1. Taxonomy (NCBI): domain Bacteria; kingdom Bacillati; phylum Actinomycetota; class Actinomycetes; order Kitasatosporales; family Streptomycetaceae; genus Streptomyces; species Streptomyces sp. NPDC005866. Next base: position 94,797 of record NZ_JBEXWP010000015.1, on the reverse strand, counting down.
CGCCCCGGAGGTCGAGCAGGCGCTCGCCGCCGCCCAGACCAAGCTGCAGGCGACCCAGGCGGCCGCCCGCGCGCAGGTGCGGGGCGTCGACGGGGTCATCCGCACGAAGGCGCAGCACACGGTGGCCGGAGCGAGCCGTACCGCCGCCGGGGTGCTGCCGGCCGCCGGGATGGTGGCCGCGGACGTGCACGGCACCGCCACAGGAGCGGTGGGCGGCGTCCAGGGCGTCGCCACCGGCGCCGTAGGCCAGGTCTCCCCGACTGTTGCGGACGTGCCGCCGTACGCGGCCGGGCTGGCCGGAGAGGTCGCGCAGGACGCCGTGGACGCCGTGCTGCCGCCCATCGCCGCGACCGTCGTGCGCGGGGCCGTGCCGGTCGCCGGGCAGGCCGCGGTGGACGCGGGGGCGCTGGCGTACGGCGTGGTGGGCGACGTCCGGCCCGTGGTGGGCACCGTGCCGCCGCTCGCGTACGGGGTGACCGGACAGGCGGCCGCCTGTGCGGAGGGGCTGGCCGGCCCGGTCGTCGGGGGCGCCGAGGCGCTCGGGTACGGCGTGGTCGGCGACGCGCGGCCGGTCGTGGCGGCCGTCGGGCCGGTCGCGGAGGACGTGACCGGCACTCCGCTGGCCGCGCACGCGGTCGCCGGAGTGCGGCAGGCCGCCGAGTCGGTCACCCCGGGGTACGTCCACGGCCCGCAGGCCGCCAGGACCTACTGCGTCTGACTCCGGGGGGTGCCCGGCCGGACGGCCGAATTCCGTCGCTCCGTCCGGCCGGGGCCCCTCGGTTCGGGCCGGCCGGTCTCCATTGGGGCGGGGACCGGCCGCCCACCCCCCTGAAAAGGGGCCTGAGGCCTCACCGGGCCAACCCCAGCCCGGTGAGGCCTCGCAGACCGTCCGCAAGGCGGCACGCCGTGCCATGAGAACCCCCGATACCCGGCATCATGTGACAGGTATCACCGCTCAGGTGTGACCCCTGATTTAGAGACCCCCCGCGAGCGGCGATAATCTGCGAGACGGACATGCCGCGCGCTCGGACACCGTGTGCGCCCCCCTTGTGACACATTGCGGACGTCACGTTGCCCTTCGCGGCACGCCCACGCATCCAACGAACCGCGAGATCACTGATAGGGACGGAAGCGCGTGGACCTGTTCGAGTACCAGGCGAGGGACCTCTTCGCCAAGCACGATGTACCGGTGCTGGCCGGTGAAGTCATCGACACGCCTGAGGCGGCGCGCGAGATCACTGAGCGTCTGGGCGGCAAGTCCGTCGTCAAGGCGCAGGTGAAGGTCGGTGGTCGCGGTAAGGCCGGTGGCGTCAAGCTGGCCGCCTCCGCGGACGAGGCCGTCGCCCGTGCGACGGACATTCTCGGCATGGACATCAAGGGCCACACGGTCCACAAGGTCATGATCGCCGAGACCGCCCCGGAGATCGTCGAGGAGTACTACGTCTCCTTCCTCCTCGACCGTGCCAACCGCACCTTCCTCTCCATCGCCTCCGTCGAGGGCGGCATGGAGATCGAGGAGGTGGCGGCCACCCGTCCGGAGGCCGTCGCCCAGACCCCGATCAACGCGATCGACGGTGTGGACCTGGCCAAGGCCAAGGAGATCGTCGCCGCGGCGAAGTTCCCGGCCGACGTCGCCGACAAGGTCGCCGACATCCTGGTCAAGCTGTGGGACACCTTCCTCAAGTCGGACGCCCTCCTGGTCGAGGTCAACCCGCTCGCGAAGGTCGTCTCCGGTGACGTCCTCGCCCTCGACGGCAAGGTGTCGCTGGACGACAACGCCGAGTTCCGTCACGACTGGGACGAGCTGCACGACAAGGCCGCGGCCAACCCGCTCGAGGCCGCCGCCAAGGAGAAGAACCTCAACTACGTCAAGCTCGACGGTGAGGTCGGCATCATCGGCAACGGCGCCGGTCTCGTCATGAGCACCCTGGACGTCGTCGCGTACGCCGGTGAGAAGCACGGTGGTGTCAAGCCCGCCAACTTCCTCGACATCGGTGGTGGCGCCTCCGCCCAGGTCATGGCCAACGGCCTGGAGATCATCCTGGGCGACCCGGACGTCCGTTCCGTGTTCGTGAACGTCTTCGGTGGCATCACCGCCTGCGACGAGGTCGCCAACGGCATCGTGCAGGCCCTGAAGCTCCTGGAGGACCGCGGCGAGAACGTCTCCAAGCCGCTCGTCGTCCGCCTCGACGGCAACAACGCCGAACTGGGTCGCAAGATCCTCACCGACGCCAACCACCCGCTGGTGCAGCGCGTCGACACCATGGACGGCGCGGCCGACAAGGCCGCCGAGCTGGCCCACGCCGCCAAGTAAGCACTCAGGACGAGGACAGAACACACCATGGCTATCTGGCTCAACAAGGACAGCAAGGTCATCGTCCAGGGCATGACCGGCGCCACGGGCATGAAGCACACCAAGCTCATGCTCGGCGACGGCACCAACGTCGTGGGCGGCGTCAACCCGCGCAAGGCCGGTCAGAAGGTCGACTTCGACGGCACCGAGGTACCGGTCTTCGGCACCGTCAAGGAGGCCATCGAGGCCACCGGCGCCAACGTCTCCGTCATCTTCGTGCCGGAGAAGTTCACCAAGGCCGCGGTCGACGAGGCCATCGACGCCGAGATCCCGCTGGCCGTCGTGATCACCGAGGGCATCGCCGTGCACGACTCGGCCGCCTTCTGGGCGTACGCCGGCAAGAAGGGCGACAAGACCCGCATCATCGGCCCGAACTGCCCCGGCATCATCACCCCGGGCCAGTCGAACGTCGGCATCATCCCGGGCGACATCACCAAGCCGGGCCGGATCGGCCTGGTCTCGAAGTCCGGCACGCTGACGTACCAGATGATGTACGAGCTGCGCGACATCGGCTTCTCGACCGCCGTCGGCATCGGTGGCGACCCGATCATCGGCACCACGCACATCGACGCGCTCGCCGCGTTCCAGGACGACCCCGACACCGACCTGATCGTGATGATCGGTGAGATCGGTGGCGACGCCGAGGAGCGTGCGGCCGCGTTCATCAAGGAGAACGTGACCAAGCCGGTCGTCGGTTACGTCGCGGGCTTCACCGCGCCGGAGGGCAAGACCATGGGGCACGCCGGCGCCATCGTCTCCGGTTCGTCGGGCACCGCCCAGGCGAAGAAGGAGGCCCTGGAGGCCGCGGGCGTCAAGGTCGGCAAGACGCCGACGGAGACGGCGAAGCTGGCGCGCGAGATCCTGGCCGGCTGAACAACCGCGTGACATACGCCGGTAGGCCCGTTCCCCCGGGTGGGGGCGGGCCTACCGGCGTACTGCGAGCTCCGTAAGGGGCGCGGGACCCGCAAGACGACCAGCCCCCACCGGCCCGCGGCTGGTGAACCGGCTCACCGTGCCAGCGGTACCAGCCTCTCCGGCCCGTTCCCGGTCGGCTCCCCCCGCAGCTTCGCGTGCAGTGCGCGCTCACCCGCCGACAACGGCCCCAGCCCCACGTCAGCCGGTACCCCGCTGATCGCCTGCGCGGGCCCGACCGGCGCCTCGTAGTGCGTCGGCGCCGTCCGTAGCGTGAGCGTGGTCGCCGAGATGATCGTCGCCGTGAAGGCGAGGGCGGACCGGGTCCAAAAACGTGTCCGGCGTTCGGCATAGGTCCGCACAGCGGTCGGCCGCTCCGCCCGAAGGCGCTCCGTCGACGCCAGTTCGGCCAGCCGGCGGTTCAGCGCGGCGGGGTCCGCCAGCTCGGGAACCTGTTCGGCGACCGCCTGCCGCGCACGGGTCAGACGCCGTGCCGCCGCCGGTGTGCTCGCCTCCGTCTCCGCCGCCGTCTCCGGCAGGTCGAGGCCCACACCGTCGTACAGGAGGAGCGTGCGGCGGTACGACGGCGGGAGTTCGAGGAGCGCGTCCAGCAGGGCGCGGTCGGCCGCGCCGGCCGGCGCGGCCTCGGGCTGGCGGTAGCGCAGGCGGAACCGGTGCCAGGGGGAGAGCGCGCACTCGTGCGCCGCCGCCCGAACCCAGCCGGCCGGGTCCCGGTCGCGGGCCACCTGCGGCCAGTTCTGCCAGGCGAGTTGGAAGGCCCGCTCGACGGCTTCCCGCGCCAGCTCCCGGCGCCCGGTCAGCAGATAGGTCTGCCGTACCAGGGCCGGGGCGCAGAACGCGTACAGCGCGTCGAAGGCCTGAGTGGGCGTCAGGGCAGTGGACGGTACGGCCTCGTCGGCGTGGACAGGGCTCTGCGTCACCGGGCGCACCTTCCCTCGAAAAAACACATAAACATATATTGGGCGACACTTCGGTAGTTCGCCTGTTACGGCGGGAAAGCGCGTGTCGTTGGGAGCATGGCCGTCGTGATTCGGATGCCCGCCTACCGACCGCCGTCGGCCCGCCCGTCGCGCCCGTCGCTTCTGTCGCTCCTGCTCACCCGGTTGCGCGACCGTTCCCCAGGGCTGGCCGCGAGCCTCCTCGGCGGCGCGATCGCGGCCGGGCTCGGACTCGGCTTCTTCTCCGTGCTGGTGATGGCGCTGTGGGTCAGTTCGCCGTACCCCGACAGCGGACCGGGCGGCGCGCTGCATCTCGTGGCGGCGCTGTGGCTCCTCGCCCACGGGGTCGAACTGGTCCGCAGCGACACCCTGTCCGGGGCACCGGCCCCGGTCGGCGTGACGCCGTTGCTGCTGCTCCTGCTGCCGGCGCTGCTGCTGTACCGGGGGGCCAAGGACGCGGTGGACGCGCCCGACGGCGACGACGCCGACGCACCGCCGCCGGTCCGGGCCCGCACGGCGTGGACCGGAGTCGTGGCCGGCTACCTCGGCGTCGGCGGCTGCGCCGCGCTGTACGCGTCCGGCGGTGAACTGCGGCCCGCGTGGGGGTGGGTGGCGGTGTGTCTGCCACTGCTCGCGACGGCCGCGGCGGGCGCCGGGGTGTGGACGGCGTACGGCCGTCCGCGCGAGCCGCTGCTGCGTCTGGCGGTGGTGCTGCCGGGGCCGGTACGGCAGCTGCTCACCGGCCGGGACACCCGGGTGCGGTGGGGTACGGCCTTCCGTGCGTCCCTCGCCGGGGTGGCCGTGTTCTTCGGGGGCGGCACGCTGCTGCTCGCGGTGTCGCTGGTGGCGCACGGTGACACGGCCTGGGCGTCGTTCCTGCAGCTGACGGAGGGGTGGACGGGCCGGTTCGCGGTCCTGCTGCTCTGTGTCTCGCTGATCCCGAACGCGGCGGTGTGGTCGGCGTCGTACGCCGTCGGCCCCGGCTTCGCGCTCGGCGCCGGTCATGTCGTGAACCCCCTGGCCGCCGACCCGGCTCCGCTCCTGCCGCCCTTTCCGCTGCTCGCGGCCGTACCGGCGGACGGCCCCGGAATGCCGGTGAACTGGCTGGCCGGGGCGGTGCCGGTGGCGGCCGGATTGACGATGGCGTGGTTCGTGGTGGGCAGGGCGGCCGGGCGGCGCTGGTCGGCCGGCCGCACGGCCGGGGTGATGACGCTGGCGGCACTGCTGTGCGCGCTACTGCTCGCGGCCCTGGCCGGACTGGCGGGCGGCCCCCTGGGTGTCGCCGCGCTCAGCCGCTTCGGCCCGCTCTGGTGGCAGACGGGCGCGGCGACCGGCGCCTGGCTCCTCGCGGCGGGCGTACCGGCGGCCCTGCTGCTGCGGTTCTGGCGGGGACTGAGCCTGGCCTCGTTCGCGGCGTGGCTGGGATTCGGGAAGCAGAAGCCGGGGGAGGAGCAGTCCGCGGAGAAACCGAAGAGCGATGCCACGTCGGCCCCGGCCCCAACCGCGGTGGCCGCGCTGCTTTCCGATCAAGGGGACGGCGACACGTTCGAGCTCTACGAGGCGCTGTCCCTCGAGCCGTACGAGGTGCTGCCGTCCGCCCCGCCGCCCGGCGCCTGGGAGGACGAGGCGGCGCGCAAGGCCCGGTGGGCCGCGCTGCGGGAGGCGTCCGAGCCGTCGGACAGGCCCGACGGATCCTGACCGCCCGTCAGCGGGCCTGGACTGCTCCTGGTCGTCCGTCAGCGGGGGCCGGACCGCTTCCGGTCGTCCCGTCAGTTGTTCGTGGTGCCCAGGAAGGTGCGCAGCTCCTGCGGCAGCAGGTGGTCGCAGGACTGCTTGGCCTCGCTGGTGAGGGCGTCCGTGACGCAGGTGTAGTAGTCGCGGTAGACCATCTGGGCCGTGAAGCCCGCCGCCACCAGTGCCAGGGCCAGCGACGCGGTGACCAGGCCGCTGATCGCCGCCGTCATCTGCGGACGGCCGGTGGTGGCCTCGTCGGGATCGCGCGGCTTGGCGCGGAGCGCGCTGATGCCCCAGTAGATGCCCAGGGCGCCCAGCAGCAGTGCCACGTACGGCCAGCCGAAGAGGGCGAAGAGGAAGGCCCACATGCCGGACAGCAGGGCGTACCGCGCCCGGCGCTGGGCCGGGTCCGTGGGGTCCCAGCGCATGCCCGGGCCCGGGCCCGGTCCGCCCTGGCCGCCGCCGCCCCGGCCCTCATCGGGACGCTCGCCGGGACGCTCGCCGAAGCCGCCGGACTGCCGGCCGGGCTGGCGGTCGCTCCACTGGCTGCCCCAGGGCGATTCCTGGTCGCCGTCGCCGTCGCCGTCGCCGTCGCCGTCACCGTCTCCGGCCGGGCGGCGTGGCTGCCACGGCTTGTCCGGCGTGCCCTCCGGCGGCGGGGCGAAGGGGTTGTTGTCCTGCTGGTCGCCCTTCGGCCGGTCCGAGGGCGCCTCCGGCGGCGAGGCCGGCCGCTCCCGCAACAGCACGGCGGAACGCGGCCCTCCCTGTACCGACTGCGGGGGGAGCATGCGAAGTCCCAGGCTGCGGTCCGGCATCAAGTGAGCGTCTTCCCCTAGATCAAGATGAACAGAGCTGATGGATACGGGTGATCGGTACAGCAGACGGAACAGCAGACGAAACGGCTGGTTACCTCGTCAACGCGTCGTATCCCGGACGCGTTCCCGCCTCGGTACCTCCCAGACGCTACCTTCCGGCCACGCCCCCGTCCCGTGGGGGCCGCCCGGTGTGCCGGTATCGTTGCTGACGGTCGGCCGCTTCGTAGACTTCCCCGTATCCCGGGGCGCGATGCACTCGTACGAATGTACAAAGCGGGTGCGAGTCCGGCCGCCGTACCGACGCTCCCCCGAGAAAGGGCCCCACCGTGGCCGCCAAGCCCGTGGCCAAGCGCCTTGTGGTGCTGGTCTCCGGATCCGGCACCAACCTCCAGGCGCTCCTCGACGCGATCGCCGAGAACGGCGTCGAGGCCTACGGCGCCGAGGTCGTCGCCGTCGGTGCCGACCGGGACGGCATCGAGGGGCTCGCGCGTGCCGAGCGCGCCGGGATCCCGACCTTCGTGACCAGGGTGAAGGACTTCGGGACCCGTCAGGAGTGGGACCGGGCGCTGGCCGAGGCCGTGGCCGCCCACGAGCCCGACCTGGTCGTCTCCGCCGGGTTCATGAAGATCGTCGGCAAGGAGTTCCTGGCGCGGTTCGGCGGGCGGACCGTGAACACGCACCCTGCCCTGCTGCCCAGTTTCCCCGGGGCCCACGGCGTACGGGACGCGCTCGCGTACGGCGCCAAGGTCACCGGCTGCACCGTCCACTTCGTCGACGACGGCGTCGACACCGGGCCGATCATCGCTCAGGGCGTGGTGGAGGTCCGGGACGAGGACGACGAGAGCGCTCTGCACGAGCGCATCAAGGAAGTCGAGCGAAGTCTGCTCGTCGAGGTCGTGGGGCGGATCGCCCGCAACGGCCATCGCATTGAGGGACGAAAGGTAGTTATCCAGTGACCGCCGAGAGCAACAAGCGGCCCATCCGACGGGCGCTCGTCAGCGTCTACGACAAGACGGGCCTCGAAGACCTCGCGCGCGGGCTGCACGAGGCGGGCGTCGAACTCGTCTCCACCGGCTCCACCGCCTCCCGTATCGCCGCCACCGGCGTCCCCGTGACCAAGGTCGAGGAGCTCACCGGCTTCCCGGAGTGCCTGGACGGCCGGGTCAAGACCCTGCACCCCAAGGTCCACGCCGGCATCCTCGCCGACCTGCGACTGGAGAGCCACCGGCAGCAGCTGGAAGAGCTCGGTGTCGAGCCGTTCGACCTCGTCGTCGTCAACCTCTACCCGTTCCGTGAGACCGTCGCCTCGGGTGCCTCGCCCGACGAGTGCGTCGAGCAGATCGACATCGGCGGCCCGTCGATGGTGCGCGCGGCCGCCAAGAACCACCCCTCGGTCGCCGTGGTCACCAGCCCCGCGCGGTATGCCGACGTCCTCGCCGCCGTCGCCGGGAGCGGCTTCGACCTCGCCACCCGCAAGCGGCTCGCCGCCGAGGCGTTCCGGCACACGGCCGAGTACGACATCGCGGTCGCGGGCTGGTTCGCGAGCTCCTACGCGCCCGTCGACGACTCGGGCTTCCCCGACTTCATCGGCGCCACCCTGGAGCGCAAGAGCACCCTGCGCTACGGCGAGAACCCGCACCAGCCCGCCGCGCTCTACGTCGACACCGCACCTGCCGACGGGTCGGGGAACGTCGGCCTCGCCGTCGCCGAGCAGCTGCACGGCAAGGAGATGTCGTACAACAACTACACGGACACCGACGCCGCGCGCCGGGCCGCGTACGACCACGACGAGCCGTGCGTCGCGATCATCAAGCACGCCAACCCCTGTGGCATCGCGATCGGTTCGGACGTCGCCGAGGCACACCGCAAGGCGCACGCCTGCGACCCGCTGTCCGCGTTCGGCGGGGTCATCGCCGTGAACCGGCCGGTGAGCAAGGAGATGGCCGAGCAGGTCGCGGAGATCTTCACCGAGGTCATCGTCGCCCCGGACTACGAGGAGGGGGCCCTGGAGGCTCTCGCCAAGAAGAAGAACATCCGGGTGCTCAGGGCCGCGGGCGCGCCCGCCCACCCCGCCGAGGTCAAGCCCATCGACGGCGGCGCCCTCCTCCAGGTCACCGACCGTCTCCAGGCCGAGGGCGACGACCCGGCCAACTGGACCCTCGCGACCGGCGAGCCGCTCAGCCCCGAGGAGCTGAGGGAACTCGCCTTCGCCTGGAAGGCCTGCCGGGCCGTGAAGTCCAACGCCATCCTGCTGGCCAAGGACAGCGCCTCGGTCGGCGTCGGCATGGGCCAGGTCAACCGCGTGGACTCCGCGAAGCTCGCCGTCGAGCGGGCGGGGGAGGAGCGAGCCCGCGGCTCGTACGCCGCCTCCGACGCCTTCTTCCCCTTCCCCGACGGCCTGGAGATCCTCACCGCGGCCGGCGTGAGGGCCGTGGCGCAGCCCGGCGGTTCGGTCCGTGACGAACTCGTCGTCGAGGCCGCGAAGAAGGCGGGCGTGACGATGTACTTCACCGGGACGCGGCACTTCTTCCACTAGCGGCACCAGCTTCCCCTGGTGGCGCTTTCTTCCACCGAGGGTCCCGTTCAGACACCAGGGCCGTGTCCCCCCGCTCGGGGGGGACACGGCCCTGGTGTCTGCGGGACCGGTTGCCCGGTCGCTCAGTTGCTGCGGATCACGATCGTGCCGCACACCTTGTCGGCGAACGTCTGACGCTTGGCGTCCCACGCCGGCCACAGCCACCCCAGGTAGCAGGCGAGGCTGTCCAGGAAGTGGGCGATACGGCGCACGAAGGCCATGCCGACGCCGATCGGCTGGCCGGTGGCCTCCTTCACCAGGCGGATGCCCAGCGCCTTCTTGCCGACGGTCTGGCCGGTGCGGCCCTCCATGATCAGCTGCCAGATCGCGAGGCCGAGGAGCGCGAGACCGCCGATGGCCGACAGCGCCGGGGTGTCCTTGCCGACGATCACCAGGATGTACGGAACCAGGTAGACCAGGCCGTCGACGAGCGTGCCGAGGAAGCGCTGACCCCAGTTCGCGTACGGCGGCGTCGCGCCGTAACCCTGCTGCGGGTAGCCGTAGCCACCCTGCTGCGGGTAGCCGGGCTGCTGCTGGGGGTAGCCGTACCCCTGCTGCGGCGGCACGCCCTGCGGGGCCTGCTGGTATCCGGGCTGACCCTGCTGCGGGTAGCCGTAGCCGGGCTGACCCTGCTGCGGGTCCTGCGGCTGACCGTAGGGGTTGTTGGGCGCGCCGAAACTCATGGCCGTTTTCCTCCGTTGAATCTGCGGGGACGACGCGGACAGGGACGGAGGTACGTCATGATCTGAGCGGTTTGCCCCCCAGCCGGACCGCGATACTGCGCCGCTCATCGTTTAGTAACCGGGAGTTGTTGTCCAGTCCGATTCGCGATGTGTTGTGCAAGTGCAACATCATCGATCATGACCGCACACCCGATTGGAACCGGGAGACCGGCATCCGCGAGGATGGAGCCATGACCGCCCAGATTCTCGATGGCAAGGCCACCGCAGCCGCGATCAAGTCCGAGCTGACCGCCCGCGTGGCGGCGCTGAAGGAGAAGGGCGTCACGCCCGGCCTCGGCACGATCCTGGTCGGGGACGACCCCGGCAGCCAGAAATACGTCGCCGGCAAGCACCGCGACTGCGCGCAGGTGGGCATCGCCTCCATCCAGCGCGAGCTGCCGGCCACCGCGACCCAGGAGGAGATCGAGGCAGTCGTCCGCGAACTCAACGACGACCCCGCCTGCACCGGCTACATCGTCCAGCTCCCGCTGCCCAAGGGCATCGACGAGAACCGCATCCTGGAGCTGATGGACCCGGACAAGGACGCGGACGGCCTGCACCCGATGAACCTCGGCCGGCTGGTCCTCGGCGAGCCCGCGCCGCTGCCCTGCACGCCCAACGGCGTGCTGACCCTGCTGCGCCGGTACGGCGTCGAGATCAAGGGCGCCGAGGTGGTGGTCGTCGGCCGTGGTGTGACCATCGGGCGCCCGATGCCGCTGCTGCTCACCCGGCGCAGCGAGAACGCGACGGTGACCCAGTGCCACACCGGCACGCGCGATCTGTCCTCCCACCTCAGGCGCGCCGACATCATCGTCGCCGCGGCCGGCTCCCCGCACCTGATCCGCCCCGAGGACGTCAAGCCGGGCGCGGCCGTCCTCGACATCGGTGTCTCCCGCAACGCCGAGGGCAAGATCGTCGGCGATGTGCATCCCGGGGTCGCGGAGGTCGCCGGCTGGCTCTCCCCGAACCCCGGCGGTGTCGGGCCGATGACCCGTGCGGAACTGCTCGTCAACGTGGTCGAGGCGGCAGAGCGCAGTGTCGGCTGACGGCGGTCACGGGCAGGACGCGGGGCGCCGGGCGACCCGTCGCTTCCCGCTGTTCACACGGGACACGGCACGCCCCGAGGGTGGCGGCCGGGCGGCGTCGGGAGATCTGCCGGCGCCGGCCCGGCAGTGGCCGATGCTGGTCGTGCTGGCGACCGTCGCAATGGGGTTGCTGCTGACCTCGCTGGATCAGTTCCGGGTGGGTGCGCTGCTGATCGGGGCCGCGCTGCTCGCCGGGGCGGCGATGCGGTGGATACTGCCGAGTGTGGGGATGCTGGCGGTGCGGTCCCGTTTCACGGACATCGCGACGTACGGGGTGCTGGGGCTGGCGATCGTGCTGCTGGCGTTGATGGCGCAGCCGAAGCCGTGGCTGGTGATCCCGTATCTGAAGGACACGCTGCACTTCACGATGAAGAGCTAGGGATTCCGTTCAGTTTCAGTTGCGGCTGCGGGTCGTGGGGGCTCGTCGCGCCCACGCGGCGGTGGCCGTGGCCGCACATCGATACAGCGCCGCGTACCAGACCGGCCGGTGACGCCGGGCGCCCGCCGAGCGGACCGGTGGGCCGTTCGGCAAGGCGGGCTGTCGGCGTGGCGGGTGTCCGAAAGGCGGCCCGTCCCCTTCCCCGAGAAGGACGGACCGCCGTCGGGTTTCGTACAGCAAGTCGTCCTGGCAGCGGTACCTCAACGCCGTGCCGCACGGCCTGCTGCTCTCCGCGGGCCTGCTGCTGCTCGTACTGCTCCTCGTGGCGGCCGTCGGTGCCGTGGTTCTCGGGTGAGCTGAGTGCCCTGTGACGTGCGAGGTAACAACCGGATGACCGGTGTGCCGATGTCTTGACAAGTTCGCGGATGTGTCACGAAGCCGACTCACAAGCGGGCTAACGTGTCCAATCGGGACGAGCCGAACGCCCGTTGGACCGCGCCGTGTTCGGCGTGCGACGGTGCGCGTCGGCGGGTCAGTGCTCCTGTGCGCCCCCTGCCCGGGGACTGAGTTGCGGGGTCGCGGCGGTTCGCTGGGTAGGCCAGAACGGGGACCGGCGCGGGGGGCACCACGCGCAAGGAGACGCGGGGGAAGACACGGCACCGAACCGGGGGAAAGAGGACCGGGGGAAGAGGGGGAAGCAATGCCTCGTTGGAAGGCCCTGCCGGATGAACTCGATCCGCAGGTCAGGGAGTTCGCGACCCAGTTGCGGCGGCTCGTGGACCGCAGCGGGCTGAGTGTCGCGGCACTGTCCGACCGCACCGGCTACAGCAGAACGTCCTGGGAGCGGTACCTGGGCGGGCGCCTGCTGGCACCCAAGGGCGCGATCGTCGCGCTCGCCGAGGTCACCGGCGCCAATCCCGTTCACCTCACGACCATGTGGGAGCTGGCCGAACGGGCCTGGAGCCGTTCGGAGATGCGCCATGACATGACGATGGAGGCGATCCGGATCTCCCAGGCGCGGGCCGCGCTGGGGGAGTTCGGGGCGCCGCCGGTCGCGTCCACGTCCACGACCACGGCCGGGGGCAAGGCGCCGCGCCGGGCGGGCAGCGCCGTCGCGACGCCGGGGATCGCGGGGCCGGCGGGCGTCTCGCCCGCCATCCCCTCCCAGCCGACGGCACCAGACGCGAACCGCCGGGAGGGGGCGGGGTCCCCCGGGCCGGCCGCCCCCGAGGGGCCGACGGCCTCCGGTGGCGGCCGGCGGCGGCTGACGATGTTCCTCGCGGGGGTCGTCGGCGTGGCCGTGGTCATCGCCGCCGTCTTCTTCCTCACCGGCAGCGACGGCGGCGGGAAGAAGCACCGGAGCGGTGCCACCTCGTCCGCCCCGTCCACCAGCGCCGGCACCAGCACCGATCTGCCGGCCGGCGTGAAGTGCGCCGACGCCGGCTGCACCGGCAAGGACGCGGAGGCCATGGGGTGCAGCGGCGACCTCGTGACCACCGCCAAGGCGGCCACGGTCGGCGCGACCACCCTGGAGGTCCGCTACAGCAGCACCTGCGGCGCCGCCTGGGGCCGTATCACCGGCGCCGCCCAGGGCGACTCGGTACGGGTCACGGCCGGCACCACCGCGCAGACCGGCGACATCACGGCCGCCGGCGACACGATCGCCTACACCCCGATGGTGGCGGTACGGGACGCGGCGGAGGCGAAGGCGTGCGCGACGCTGGCGTCGGGGCAGACGGGGTGCACGTCGTAGAAACCCGGCGTGTCCAGGAATGCCGCCGCATTTCCTGGGCACGCGAACCGTACCCCCACGGGAGTCCGGATACCGGTGCCCCCGGTGGCGGCCGCCCCGTCTCACCTCTCCCGGACGGGCGGCCGCCTCTTTCGTGCGTCGCTTGTAGGGTCACCTCTGTGGGGTGAGCCACACCCACCCCTCGACGTCCGGCATTCGGGTTGCGCGATAGCCTGACCGGTGGATCTCTTGATGCCGAGAGATCGATCATTTGTACGTCCGCACCCCAGGGCAAGGACGCCCACCGCCAGCTGTCATACGGAGAACGCCATGACCCGCACTCCCGTGAACGTCACCGTCACCGGCGCGGCCGGCCAGATCGGTTACGCCCTGCTCTTCCGCATCGCCTCCGGCCAGCTGCTCGGCGCGGACGTGCCGGTCCGGCTCCGCCTCCTGGAGATCACGCCCGCGCTGAAGGCCGCCGAGGGCACCGCCATGGAGCTCGACGACTGCGCCTTCCCCCTCCTCCAGGGCATCGACATCACCGACGACCCGAACGTCGCCTTCGACGGTGCCAATGTCGCCCTCCTCGTCGGCGCCCGCCCCCGGACCAAGGGCATGGAGCGCGGTGACCTGCTGGAGGCCAACGGCGGCATCTTCAAGCCGCAGGGCAAGGCCATCAACGACCACGCCGCGGACGACATCAAGGTCCTGGTCGTCGGCAACCCGGCCAACACCAACGCGCTCATCGCGCAGGCCGCGGCGCCGGACGTACCGGCCGAGCGTTTCACCGCGATGACCCGCCTCGACCACAACCGTGCGCTGACCCAGCTCGCGAAGAAGACGGGCTCCACGGTCGCCGACATCAAGCGCCTGACCATCTGGGGCAACCACTCCGCCACCCAGTACCCGGACATCTTCCACGCGACCGTCGCCGGCAAGAACGCCGCGGAGGTCGTGAACGACGAGAAGTGGCTGGCCGAGGAGTTCATCCCGACCGTCGCCAAGCGCGGCGCGGCCATCATCGAGGCCCGCGGCGCTTCCTCCGCGGCCTCCGCCGCCAACGCCGCGATCGACCACGTCCACACCTGGGTCAACGGCACCGCCGACGGCGACTGGACCTCCATGGGTATCCCGTCGGACGGCTCCTACGGTGTCCCGGAGGGCCTGATCTCCTCCTTCCCGGTCACCACCAAGGACGGCAAGTACGAGATCGTCCAGGGCCTGGAGATCAGCGAGTTCTCCCGCACCCGGATCGACGCGTCGGTCAAGGAGCTGGCGGAGGAGCGCGACGCGGTCCGCGCCCTCGGCCTCATCTGAGCCTCCCGCACCCACGGGCCCCACTCCGGTTTCGTCCGGAACGGGGCCCGTTCCCGTTTCCGCCGCTACCGTCGGAAGGGGTACGCGGTGGAGTGAATCGGGGGGTTCGCGATGACCGACCGGAACGGCGAGAGCGGGCCGGGGAAGGCCCTGGGAGCGGGGGAACAGGCCGCAGCGACTCGACCGGGCAGGAGCGACCTGAGAGGCCGGTGGGGAGCGAGTCGCCGGCCGCGCCATGACGCCGACCCGGCGCATGCCTGGGTCCGGCGCTGTGCACGGGAGTTGGTGGTCGGCGGCCCCGGGGCCCTTGTCAGTGGCGGGTCGTAGTCTTCGGGGCATGGCTGATGACACACGATCCACGGTGTGGTGGGAGCCACCCGTCGCGGGCCCCGAACTCGACACGCTGATCGGCTCGCTGGAGCGGCAGCGGCGTACGTTCGCCTGGAAGTCCGAGGGGCTCGACGCGGAGGCGCTCGGCAGACGGCTCGCGCCCTCCGCCCTCACCCTCGGTGCGCTGCTGAAGCACCTCGCCCTGGTGGAGGACGATCACTTCACCGTGCGGCTGGCCGGGGAGAAGCTCCCGGCGCCCTGGGACGCGGTGGACTGGGACGCGGAGCCGGACTGGGAGTGGAAGTCGGCCGTCGCGGACAGCCCCGAGGAGTTGTACGGGCTGTGGGAGGCGGCGGCCCGGTCCCGGGCCAACCTGCGGCGGGCGGCCGCCGAGGGCGACGCCGGTGTGCTGATCTCGTACACGTCCCGCAGCGGTGCGCGGCCCAGCCTGCGCCGGCTGCTGACCGACATGATCGAGGAGTACGCCCGGCACGTCGGGCGGCCGACCTGATCCGGGAGTCGATCGACGGGCGCGTGGGGGAGGACCCGCCGGCCGACTTCTGACCAGCGGTGTCTTCGGGCAATTCCGGTTCACCGGTCACGACCGTCCCCCTATGCTGATGGCCTGTCAACTCGGCGTCCGGCAAAGCACTTCCAGCAACGCACTTCACACGCATCGGGGGATCCGCGTGAGCACTGCTTATGTGCCGCAACAACCACAGCAGGGGCCGCCCGCCGGGGCGCCGCCCGCGCTGCCGCCCACACCGCCGTACGCCAGCGAGGCCACCCGCCTGCTGTGCGCGGGCGCCTATCTGGATTCCGCGTACCGGGACCGGGTCATCGAGCAACTCCACCTCAACGAACAGCGGATCGCGGCGCCCTCGCTCGGCTTCGACGCCGCCCGGGTCCTCGCCCACGCCCTGCGCGCCCGCCGCCAGGAACTGCTGTGGGCCACGGCGATCCTGGGCCTGTGGGTGGTGGGGCTGCCGCTCAGCGGCGGGCTGCTCGCGCTCTTCCTCGTGCCGGGCATCGCGCTCGCCGTCACACCCTGGATCAGGGGGCGCGCCGCCCGGCCGCCGCTGAACCGGGTGATCGCCGCCTTCCTGGTCCGCTGGTGGGGCCGGTCGTTCTACGCGGTCGCCCTGATCGCGACCCTCGTCGTCGCGTTCGGCGGCGGCTCGGACAACGGCCCGTCCTACGACTCGTACGGCTCCTACGACGGCTCCTTTGGCTACAGCTACTCCGACTCGACCAGCTTCGGCGATCTGCTCGCCCCGGGCGTCAGCGGCTTCCGCGGCCTGGCCGAGACCTGGCACGCCTGGCTCACACTCGCCGTGTTCGCAGGTATCGCCCTGTGCGCGCACGCCCAGCGCACCCAGTTCAGCCGGGCGCTGGCCGGCGAGCTGTCCCCGCAGCGCTTCCCGGACGCGGCGAGCGACCCCGCCGAGAGGGCGGAGAACCCCCGCTTCCAGCGGCTCAAGCAGCGCATCCGGATCGAACAGCACGCGCCGCTGATCATGTACAACGAGGCCGACCCGTTCTGCGGGGCGGGCGCCGCGTACAACACCTGGGTGCTCGCCGTCGAGCTCAGGCCCGACGAGCTGAAGAAGGAGCAGCAGCCGCTGAGCAACCGGGCGATCCTGGAGAAGATCCGCCCGCTGCTCGAACAGCTCCGCGTCCCCGCCGAGTACGCCGGACCCGGCATCCGCGACCGGCTGCGCCAGCTGGAGATCGACGAGTGCGTGTTCCTTCCCGCCGAGGGGCTGCTCACCCGGGACCAGGCGCCTTACACCCCGCAGGCCTTCGAGGAGCACCGGGCGCGGGCCGTCGAGGAGGGCGCCGAGAAGCGCCGGCACTTCCTGCGCATCCGCGTCGGCGGCTGGGAGGAGGAGGTGGTCGTCACGGTGTTCGTCCGCATCCACACCCAGGGCCGGATGCTGGTGCTGGAGGTCGCCCCGCACGTACTGACCCCCGTCCGTCCGGACTTCAAGGACGCCGACCGCACCGCCCACCGGTTCCGCAACAACAACTGGGCCGGCAAGGCTGCCGTCGCGATCGCCCTGGTCCCCGGCTCGGTGGGCCGCTCGCTGGGCCAGCTCGGCCGGGGCGGGGTGTACGTGTGGCGGCTGCTGACCGGCGGCCACGCGGGCGCCCTGCCCGAGGGGCCCGCGCTGTCCGTGCGCGAACTGGGCTCGGTGGACGTCGGCTCCCACTTCCAGGAGATGGACGTCGTACGGTACCTGCGCAGCATCCAGGACCGGGTGGCCAACGGCGTACGGGCCGCGCTCGCCGAAGCGGGCTACGAGACCGGCGAGTTCGTCCAGAAGACGATCAACAACAGCACCAACGTGAGCATCGACCGGGTCGAGGGCTCCACGCTCGCCTTCGGCAGCCACGCCACCGCCACGAGTCACGCGACGCAGAAGGGGTCCGACAGCAATGGCAAGTGACGAGCCGCAGGTCAACCTGGGGAACATCTCCGGGAGCACGTTCGCCATCGGTAGCCACGCGCACGCCGAGAGCCACCATCACGGTGCCTCCGACTCCCGGGCCGACGAGGAACTCCTCGCTGCTGTACGGGAGTTGCGCGCCGACCTGGAGCGGGTGCGGGGTACCGAGCGGACGGCGGCGCTGGGCACGGCGCTCGCCGAGACGGAGGACGAGATAGCCCGCACCGGCCAGGCGGGCCCCACCCGCCGGGAACGCCTGCGTGAACTCCTCACCGACTCCCAGATGCTGCTGAGCGTGCTGGCCTCGGCGGGCACGCTGGCCGGGCTGCTGGGGATGTGAGAGGGAGCCGATGAGCAACGGGGGCAACGGGGGAGCACGGCACTGGAACGAGGACGCGCAACGATGGGAGGACGGGGCCCAGCCCGCCACCACGACGTCCTTACCACCAGCCGCCCGTCCGCCGGCGGCCCCGCCGCCGGTGACTGCGCCGCCGATGGCGCGGCCACCGGCAACAGCGTCGGCTCCGGCTCCGCCGGGGGAGTGGTGGTCAGGGGCGGGCGCAGCTTCGCAGTGGTCGTCGGCCGGTGCTCCCGGCGGGCCACCCGCCGAATCGGCCCGGCCACCCGCCGAGCCAGCCTGGCCGTCCGCCGAGCAGCCAGCCCGGCCACCCGCCGAGCCGGCCTGGCCGTCCGCTGAGCAGCCGGCCTGGTCGTCCGCTGAGCAGCCGGCCTGGTCGTCCGCTGAGCAGCCGGCCTGGTCGTCCGCCGAGCCGGCCCGGCCGTCCGTCGAGCAGCCGGCCTGGCCGTCCGCCGAGCCGGCCCGGCCGTCCGTCGAGCAGCCGGCCTGGCCGCCCGCCGAACCAGCCCGGCCGTCCGCCGAGCCGGCCCGGCCGCCCGCCGAGCAGCCAGCCCGGCCACCCGCCGAGCCAGCCCGGCCGTCCGCTGAGCAGCCGGCCTGGTCGCCCGCCGAACCACCCTGGTCGCCCGCCGAACCAGCCCGGCCGTCCGCCGAGCAGCCGGCCTGGCCGTCCGTTGAGCAGTCGGCCTGGCCACCAGCCGAGTCGGCCCGGCCGCCCGTGTCCTCCCGGCCGCCCGGCCGCAGGCTCGTGTGGTCCGTTGTTGTCGGGGCCGCTGTCGTCGGTGTGGCGACCAGCCTGGTTCTGACCCTGGTGGTCGGTAAGAGCGACGGTGGCAGGCCCGCCAAGGCCGCCGCCTCCGACACCTCCCCGGCCCCCACCGCGCCGACCGGGGAGGTGCCGGAGTCACCTTCGGACACTGGTGATCAATCCCCGTCGGCCTCCGCACCCCCGGCCGGGTACGAGGTGCGCCACGACAGGGAGGGCTTCCGGATCGCCGTCCCCGAGGGTTGGTCGCGCTCCACCGTCGACTCCTCGTACGGCATCGCCGTCGTCAGCTACCGCAGCCCGGACCGCGAGCACCGGCTGCAGGTCTACCAGGTCGCCGAGGACTCCCCGGAGGCCTCCTTCGAGCTGTACCTCTCCGACCAGACCTCCAAGCCGGACGGCTTCCAGGAACTCGGTCTGACCAGCCTCGACGACGGCGTTTTCACCGGCTCCCGGCTGGAGTACCTGGCCGGCACGATCGGTGGTGAGCCGGACGTCGGTACCTGGCATGTTGTCGACGAGCGGTTCGTCGCACCGGACGGCAACATCTACGCCGTCGCCTCGTACGGCCCCGACTCCGACGGCCGCGACGACGAACTGGCCCATCTGACGACGGCGGTGGACTGGTTCTGCCCGCCGGACACCGTCTGCGACGCGGATCCCGCCGTGGACTGAGCGCCCGCTCCCGAGCCGCACACCTCTGCGTTCATTTAATTCCAGTATCCGCGGAATGTAATTGCCTGCCTATTCACGGTTTCTCCAAGTGTGTGGCGGCAGGTATTCTATAGGTTCTCTTTCGGGTGACTGAATTCCCCCGAACGCCACAAACCCCACCCTGTGTGAAGGTCGTTAGGTGACCGTGACGCGATTGGACTGGCTTACCACCCAAGATCACCCGACGACCGCGCTCCGCTGGCCCGGCAGTATGGATATCACTTCATGCTCGGACCTGCTGGATGATTTCCTGAAGACAATCAATACGCTGGAAATGGAATATCGGCGGACGATGGCCGATCTGTACGGAGCGTCCTGAAGCAGGGTGCGGAGGTTTTATCGATGGACGGGATTCAGCGCGATGCGG
Source organism: Streptomyces sp. NPDC005866 (assembly GCF_040629895.1). NCBI lineage: Bacteria > Bacillati > Actinomycetota > Actinomycetes > Kitasatosporales > Streptomycetaceae > Streptomyces > Streptomyces sp. NPDC005866. The sequence goes on along the minus strand of NZ_JBEXWP010000015.1, from coordinate 75,226 downwards.
GTCTCTATGACCATCCCGGTCTTCACGACCATCCCGGTCTTCATGACCATCCGGGTCTCTACGAGCATCCCGGACTCTATGACCATCCCGGTCTCTACGACCATGCCTGGGGCGTCCCGGAACCGGACGTCACGCGGAACGACTGGGACCCGGTCGAGGAACTGGCCCAGATGCTGTCCGCACCGGCCGGTGTGAGTGCGGCGCCCACCCTGCTGGACGTACCGGCCCAGCGCGGGACCGGCCGTCGGCGGCTCCGCCACGAGTCGCATCTGCTCGACGGTGGCCGGAGCGTCACGTACGTCACGCTCCTGATCGCGGCCGTCACGCTGTGCGCGGTGTGCATGCTGGCCTGGTCCCTCTGCTACTCCTACGGGCAGCTGCGCGTAATCGCCTCGTCGATGCTGCCCGCGGGGCTGGCGCTGTACTGGCCGCTGACGGTGTACGGCCCATGGTTCGTGGCGGCGCTCTCCGTCGTGCGGGCCACCGCTCAACGCCGGAGTGCGCGCCGGTCCTGGTGTGTGGTGCTGGCCGCCTCCGCCATGGCCGTGGTGCTGTGTGTCAGCCACTCGTCGCAGGCGCTGCTGTCGTTAGTGATTTTCGGGATTCCGCCGGTGACTGCCCTCGTGTGCTTCTGGGAACTCGTCGGTCAGATCTCGACCAGGAGCGGGCCCCGGCATGCCACGCGCACCGAACCGTCGGGTTCCGTGCCATGAAGAGGCTTTTTTGCCCGGTTTTGTCCGACTGTTCAGTGACGCGGCACACTTTCGGCCATCGATTGCGCATGCAATTCGAGACCGAGGGCATGCGCTGACGGTCTCCGAGTGTGACTCCTCTGTCACACCGGGGCACTGAACAGGAACGGAAGGCAATACCGATCATGGCGGACCGAACGGCACAAGCGACCATCCATGCCGGAGGCGAGTGGCTGGAAGCCGTCTCCGGCGCGACGCGCGAGATCATCGACCCCGCGGACGGCCTGCCCTTCGCCGTGGTCGCCGAGGGCGACGAGAAGGACGCGGAGACGGCGGTGGCCGCCGCCCGGCGCGCCTTCGACACCGCGGCCTGGCCCCGCACCCCCGTCGCCGAGCGCGCCGCCCTGCTCCGCCGGGTCGCCGACCTGCTCGTACGCGACCGCGAAAAGCTCGGCCTCCTCGAGAGCCGGGACGCCGGCAAGACCGTCGAGGAGGGCCGTGTCGACATCGACTGCGTCGCCGCCGCCTTCCGCTACTTCGCCGACCTGGTGGCGGCTGAGGGCGCGGGCCGGGTGGTCGACGCGGGCTCGCCCGACATCCACAGCGTCGTCGTGCACGAGCCCGTCGGCGTCTGCGCCCTGATCACCCCCTGGAACTACCCGCTGCTCCAGGCGAGCTGGAAGGTCGCCCCGGCGCTGGCGGCGGGCAACACCTTCGTGATCAAGCCGAGCGAGATCACCCCGCTGACGGCCATCGCGCTGATCGAGTTGCTTGAGGAGGCCGGGCTGCCCGCCGGGACCGCCAACCTCGTCACCGGCCCCGGGCACAGCGTGGGCGCCCGCCTCGCCGAGCACCCCGACGTCGACCTGGTCTCCTTCACCGGCGGACTGGTCAGCGGAGTCAAGGTCGCGCAGGCGGCGGCCGTGTCGGTCAAGAAGGTCGCCCTCGAACTCGGCGGCAAGAACCCCAACGTCGTCTTCGCCGACGCCTGCGCGACCGAGGGGGGCTTCGACACCGCCGTCGACCAGGCCCTCAACGCGGCCTTCATCCACAGCGGCCAGGTCTGCTCGGCCGGCGCCCGGCTGATCATCGAGGAGCCGGTCCGGGAGCGGTTCGTCGCCGAACTCGCCCGCCGGGCCGCGCGGATCCGGCTGGGCCGGGGCACGGCGGACGGCGTCGAGTGCGGTCCGCTCGTCTCCGAGCAGCAGCGTGCCAAGACCGAGGCGTTTGTGGCCTCGGCGCTGGCCGAGGGCGCGGTGCTGCGCTCGGGCGGCAAGCGCCCCGATCCGTCCGCCGACCGCCCCGCCGGCGGCTACTTCTACGAGCCGACGGTCCTCGACCAGTGCCACCGGGAGATGAGGGTCGTACGCGAGGAGGTCTTCGGGCCGGTCCTCACCGTCGAGACCTTCCGCACCGAGGACGAGGCGGTCGCCCTCGCCAACGACACCGAGTACGGCCTGGCCGGTGCCGTCTGGACCGCCGACGCCGGACGCGCCCGGCGGGTCGCGGGGCGACTGCGGCACGGCACCGTCTGGATCAACGACTTCCACCCCTACCTCCCGCAGGCGGAGTGGGGCGGGTTCGGCAAGAGCGGCACCGGCCGTGAGCTGGGCCCCGCCGGGCTCGCCGAGTACCGCGAGTCCAAGCACGTCTACCAGAACCTCGCACCGCGGCCGGTGCGCTGGTTCGCCGGCTGAGCCCACCCGACCGCCGTACGCGAGAAGCCGCGTCAGTCTTCCGGAAGCCCTTTGGAGCACCTCCCCATGCCCCACACCTACGACTACGACTACGTCGTGATCGGTGGCGGAACCGCTGGTTCCGTCATAGCCTCCCGCCTCACCGAGAACCCCGATGTCACGGTCGCCGTGATCGAGGGCGGCCCCAGCGACGTCGGCCGCGACGACGTCCTCACCCTGCGCCGCTGGATGGGCCTGCTCGGCGGCGAGCTGGACTACGACTACCCGACCACCGAGCAGCCGCGCGGCAACTCCCACATCCGGCACAGCCGCGCCCGCGTCCTCGGTGGCTGTTCGTCCCACAACACGCTCATCGCCTTCAAGCCGCTGCCCTCCGACTGGGACGAGTGGGAGGAGGCCGGTGCCAAGGGCTGGGGCGCGGTTCCGATGGAGGCGTACTACGCCCGCCTCCTCAACAACATCGTCCCGGTCGACGAGAAGGACCGGAACGCCATCGCCCGCGACTTCGTCGACGCGGCGCAGGAGGCGCTGGGCGTCCCGCGCGTGGAGGGCTTCAACCGCAAGCCGTTCACGGAGGGCGTCGGCTTCTTCGACCTCGCCTACCACCCCGAGGACAACAAGCGGTCCAGCGCCTCGGTGGCCTACCTGCACCCGGTGATGGACGAGCGGCCGAACCTGACGATCCTGCTGGAGACCTGGGCGTACCGGCTGGAGCTGAACGGCAGCCGCGCCGAGGGCGTCCATGTCCGCACCAAGGACGGCGAGGACCTGCTGATACGGGCCCGCAACGAGGTCGTGCTGTGTGCGGGCGCCGTCGACTCCCCGCGTCTGCTGCTCCACTCGGGCATAGGCCCGGCCCGGGATCTCGAAGCGCTCGGCATCCCGGTCGCGCTCGACCTCCCGGGCGTCGGCGAGAACCTCCTCGACCACCCCGAGTCGGTGATCGTCTGGGAGACGAACGGCCCGATCCCCGAGAACTCCGCGATGGACTCCGACGCGGGCCTGTTCGTGCGCCGCGATCCCGGACACGCGGGCCCGGACCTGATGTTCCACTTCTACCAGATCCCGTTCACGGACAACCCGGAGCGACTGGGCTACCGGCGGCCGGAGTTCGGCGTGTCGATGACCCCGAACATCCCCAAGCCGAAGAGCCGCGGCCGCCTCTACCTGACCAGCGCCGACCCCTCCGTGAAGCCCGCGCTGGACTTCCGCTACTTCACCGACGAGGACGACTACGACGGCCGCACCCTCGTCGACGGCATCCGCGTCGCCCGCGAGATCGCGAAGACCGAGCCGCTGGCCGGCTGGCTGAAGCGCGAGGTGTGCCCCGGGCCGGAGATCCTGGGCGACGCCGAGCTCAGCGAGTACGCCCGCAAGGCCGCGCACACGGTGTACCACCCGGCGGGCACCTGCCGGATGGGTTCGACGGACGACCAGCAGGCCGTGGTGGATCCGGAGTTGAGGATCCGTGGCCTGGACGGCATCCGTATCGCCGACGCGTCCGTCTTCCCGACCATGCCGGCGGTGAACCCGATGATCGGAGTGCTGATGGTCGGCGAGAGGGCCGTGGACCTGCTGAAGGGCGGTGCGTGATGAGTAGTAAGACCCCTGGTACGACGCCTGTGACGACCCGTGGCACGACGCCTGTAGCGACTCCTGCCGCGACGCCTGTCACGACCCCCGTCTTCTCCGTCGACGGCCTCTGGAAGGTCTTCGGCCCCAAGGCCGAACGCGTCCCCGCGGACCCCGACCTGACCGGCCTCGCGCCCGCCGACCTGCGCTCCCGCACCGGCTGTACAGCCGCCGTCCGTGACGTCTCCTTCGACGTGCGCAAGGGCGAGGTCTTCGTGGTGATGGGCCTGTCCGGCTCCGGGAAGTCGACCCTGGTCCGCTGCCTGACCCGGCTCATCGAGCCGACGGCCGGCACCATCGCCATCGACGGCGAGGACGTCCGTGCGATGGACAAGGGCCGACTGCGTGAACTGCGCCGCCACCGTGCGGCGATGGTCTTCCAGCACTTCGGGCTCCTGCCGCACCGGTCCGTCCTCGACAACGTCGCGTACGGGCTGGAGATCCAGGGCGTCGGCAGGTCCGAGCGGCGCGGCCGGGCCGCCGAGGTCGTCGCCAAGGTCGGCCTGGAGGGCATGGAACAGCGTCGCCCCGGCCAGCTGTCCGGCGGCCAGCGTCAGCGGGTCGGCCTGGCCCGGGCGCTCGCCGTCGACCCCGAGGTCCTCCTCTTCGACGAGCCGTTCAGCGCGCTCGACCCGCTGATCAGGCGGGACATGCAGGAGGAGCTGGTCCGTCTGCACCGCGAGGAGGGCCGCACGATGGTCTTCATCACGCACGACCTGAACGAGGCGCTCAAGCTCGGTGACCGCATCGCGCTGATGCGGGACGGGCGGGTGGTGCAGCTGGGCACGCCGGAGGAGATCGTGGGATCCCCCGCCGACGACTACGTCCGTGAGTTCGTGCGGGATGTGCCGCGCGAGCAGGTGATGACGGTCGGCTCCGCGATGCGGGCGGTCGAGGCGGGGGAGACCGAGACCGGGCCTGTGGTCAGTCCGGGGGCGACGGTCGCCGAGGCGATCGACGTGGTCGCGGGGGCCGGCGTCCCGGCGCGGGTTGTGGAGGGGCAGCGTTGCGTCGGGGTCGTGGACGCCGACGCGTTGCTCGGCGTCGTGGCGAAGGCGGATGCGGGCAGTCGTTCGGCCGCGCGCGGTAGTGGGCCCCGTGAGCGCGGGCAAGTGAACCCCCCGGCCGCCCGCACCAGTCCGGAGGGCGTCTGATGGCGACGATCACTGTCCCGACCCCTCGTCGGATACCGCTCCCCGCCAGCCGGGCCGTACGCAAGCTTCTGGTGCTGGCCGTGGCCGCCGCGATCCTCGTCCCTCTCGCCAACTCCCACTGGACCGCCGCCGCCTGGCCCCACAACCTCACCGTCGACCTCTCCTCACCCCTCACCTCCGCCAGCAACTGGGTCATCGACAACCGCGACACCCACCCCGTCTTCCTCTACTTCTTCGGCTACATCAGCAACGCCGTCGTCCTCACCGTCCACGCCGTCTACCTCACCCTCCTCGCCGCGGGCTGGCCCGGCGTCACCGTGCTCGCCGCCGCCGTCGCCCACCGCGTGGCCGGCCTCCGGCTCGCCGCCGGTACGGCCGCCGCCTTCCTCGCCTGCGGTGCCCTCGGCATGTGGGTGGCGACGATGCAGACCCTCGCGCTGATGGTCGTGGCCGTCCTCGCGTCCGTCGCCGTCGGTCTCGTCCTCGGCCTCGGTGCCGGCCTGTCCGACCGGCTGCACCGCGCCCTGCGCCCGGTGCTGGACACCATGCAGGTGCTCCCCGCCTTCGCATACCTCCTCCCCGTCGTCCTGGTCTTCGGCATCGGCGTCCCCGCGGCCGTCCTCGCCACCGTCGTCTACGCCGCCCCGCCCATGGCCAGGCTCACCGCCCTCGGCCTGCGCGGCGCCGACCCGGAAGTCCTGGAGGCCGTGGAGTCACTGGGCGCCACCCGCAGGCAGCGGCTGCTGACCGCCCGTATCCCGCTCGCCCGCAAGGAACTCCTCCTCGGCCTCAACCAGACGATCATGATGGCGTTGTCGATGGCGGTCATCGCTTCCGTCATCGGCGCCGGCGGCCTCGGTGACCGCGTCTACCAGGCCCTCGCCTCGGTCGACGTCGGCGCGGCTCTCGCGGCCGGCATCCCGATCGTCCTGCTGGCGGTCGTACTGGACCGCATCACGGCAGCGGCAGGCGACCGGACCGACGACGCACAAACCCGCCCCCGCGCCTGGGCCTACGCCCTCGCCGCCACCGTGGCCGTCGCCGTCGCCGCCCGGCTCCTCGGCGGCCTCGACTGGCCCGCCGCCTGGACCCTGAACTTCGCCGAACCGGTCAACCGCGCCGTCGACTGGATGACCGCCCATCTGTATTCGGGCGTCCCCGTCGTGGGCGGTACCGCCGACTGGGCGGCCCACTTCACCACCTGGATCCTGGACCCCGTCCGGTCGGGCCTGCAGTGGCTGCCCTGGTGGTCGGTGCTGCTCGTCGTCGCCGCCCTGTCCTGGCTGATCGGCACCTGGCGCACCGCGCTCACCGCCGTCCTCGCGATGGCCGCGATCGGTGTGCTGGGGGTGTGGGAGCCGTCGCTGGACACGCTGTCCCAGGTCCTCGCGGCCGTGGCCGTCACCCTCGTCCTCGGTTTCGCGGCCGGTATCGCCGCCGCCCGCAGCGACCGCGTCGAACGTGCCCTGCGCCCCGTCCTGGACGTGTTCCAGACCATGCCGCAGTTCGTGTACCTGATCCCGGTCGTCGCCCTGTTCGGCGTCGGCCGCGCCCCGGCTGTGGCGGCCGCCGTCGTCTACGCGCTTCCCGCCGTCGTACGGATCACCGCGCAGGGTCTGCGCCAGGTGGACCCGGCCGCCCTGGAGTCCGCGCGGTCGCTCGGCGCGACCGGCCGTCAGCAGCTGTTGCAGGTCCAACTGCCGCTCGCCCGGCGCGCGTTGCTGCTCGCCGTCAACCAGGGTGTGGTGCTGGTCCTCGCCGTCGTCATCATCGGCGGTCTGGTCGGCGGTGGCGCTCTCGGCTACGACGTCGCCTTCGGTCTCGCCCAGGGCGATCTGGCGACCGGACTGGTGGCCGGTGCCGCCATCGTCTGCCTGGGCCTGATGCTCGACCGGGTCACCCAGCCCACGGAGCGCCCTACCAGGAAGGGAGCGTGACCATGCGCCGTACCACTGTGATCGCCGCCTCCTGCGTGCTGGTCCTCGCGACCGGCTGCGGTGCCGCCGACATGACCAAGCAGGCCTCGCCCTTCGCCAACGCGCGGGGGTCAAAGACCGTGACCCTGTCCGTGCAGTCCTGGGTCGGCGCGCAGTCCAACGTCGCCGTCGCCCAGTACATCCTGGAGCACGAACTCGGCTACCGCGTCGACACCGTCCAGGTCGACGAGGTGCCCGCCTGGGACGCGCTCAGTCAGGGACGCGTCGACGCGCTCCTGGAGGACTGGGGGCACCCGGACCAGGAGAAGCGGTACGTCGAGGACAAGAAGACCATCGGCCGTGCCGGGGACCTCGGGGTCACCGGGCACATCGGGTGGTACCTGCCGACCTACCTGGTCAAGCAGCACCCCGACATCACGAACTGGAAGAACCTCAACAAGTACGCCTCCCTCTTCCGCACCGCGGAGAGCGGCGGCAAGGGGCAGCTCCTCGACGGCTCACCGTCGTACGTCACCAACGACAAGGCGCTGGTGAACAACCTGAAGCTGGACTACCAGGTCGTGTTCGCCGGTTCCGAGGCCGCGCAGATCACCCAGATGAAGCAGTTCGCCAAGGAGAAGAAGCCCTTCCTGACCTACTGGTACTCGCCGCAGTGGCTGTTCAAGAAGGTGCCGATGACCGAGGTGAAGCTCCCGGCGTACCAGGAGGGCTGCGACGCCGACGCGGCCAAGGTCGCCTGCGCCTATCCGCACACCCCGCTGCAGAAGTACCTCAACGCGGACTTCGCGAAGAGCGGCGGCAAGGCGGCGGCCTTCCTGAAGAAGTTCAAGTGGACGACCGAGGACCAGGACCAGGTCTCGCTGATGATCGCCGACCAGAAGCTGAGCCCTCAGGAGGCCGCGAAGAAGTGGGTGGAGAGCCACCCCTCCGTGTGGAAGGAGTGGCTGTCATGACGGCCTCTCCTCGCGCAGGGCGCCCGCACCGTCCAGGCCCGCGCACATGTTCAGCGGGCCCTGGACGCCGGAGCGCAGGAGGGGGAGCACGGCGGCCGGGGCCTCGATCGGGTACACGCAGTCGGCACCGGCCGCGACGTACAACGCGGCCCGCTCGACGAGGCGCCAGCCCCGTAGCCGTCCTCCACGTCGGCCGACACCGGTACGTCCGCGGCCCGGGCGATCCGCGCGACGGCCGCGGACATCCCGTCCGCCGGGGTCTCGCCGTCGCCTACCCGGGCCTCGCCGAGACCCCATCGCTGGGCGTCTCCGGCGCCGGGGAACCCCCGCCACCACGGCCCGGGCGCTCGCCGCGTCCCACGGGCCCGGAAGACACCGGCCTTGCTCACGCGTGCTGCCCCGGCCGGTAGTGCCCCGGCACCACACGGCAGGTCACCCCGAACCGGTTCCACGCGTTGATCACCGTGATCGCGGCGATCAGCTGCGCCAGCTCCGCCTCCTCGAAGTGCTCGGCGACCCGCTCGAAGACGTCGTCCGGCACGAACCCGTCCGTCAGGACCGTCACCGCCTCCGTCAGCGCCAGCGCCGCCAGTTCCTTCACGGTGTAGAAGTGCCCGGACTCCTCCCAGGCGCTGAGCTGGACGATCCGCTCGACGCTCTCGCCCTGCGCGAGCGCGTCCTTGCTGTGCATGTCCACGCAGAGCGCACAGCGGTTGATCTGCGAGGCCCGGATGTTCACCAGCTCCAGGAGCTTCGGTTCGAGGCCTTTCCGGGCGGCGGAGTCCAACCGGACCATCGCCTTGTAGACGTCGGGCACCAGCTCCGACCAGGGCAGACGGGCGGAGTGTTCGGGTGCGTACGACCGACGGGCAGCGTTGGTAGGCATGGCTCAACCTGGACAGCGCTGCGGCGCTCCTCGCCGAGGAACCCGAGGACCTGGACGACATCAGCCTGTGGGTGGGAACACCCGAGTTCAGTGAGTCCGTGAGGCGCAGGCGTGCGGAACTCGAAGCGGAAGTTCCCGCCGACGCTGAAGGCGCCCTCGTCTGGGCTGCTGCGGCCGGGATCCCTGTCACAGCACAGCAGCCCCAGATCGAGGAACTGCTGCGCTCGCGGGAGACCTTTGTGGAGGACCTCGTCAGCGCCTTGCTGGACGCGTTGGGCTTTCCCAACGCCACCCAGCCGCCGTCATGACCATAAGAAACGACGTCTTAGCCTCTTAAGTACAGACCATTGACTCGCGCGCGGGTGCTTGCGAGCATCACTCGCCAGCAGGCATTTGTCTTTGCGGTCTCCGTCACGGCCCCCACCCGTAAGAGGAGTACGACCGTGTTAAACATCGTCATACCGCACAGTGCGCGGCGTCGCCCCCAGACCATCCTCGCCGTCCTCTTGGCGTTGATCGCCGCTTTGGCCATCAACGCCGTCTCGCCTTCGCCGGCCCGAGCAGATGGAACGCTGCTCTCCCAGGGCAGGCCCGTCACCGCCTCCTCCACAGAGAACGCGTCCTTCCCTGCTTCCCAGGCGGTGGACGGCAATGAACAGACCCGCTGGTCCAGCGCGTTCAGCGACCCTCAGTGGATCCAAGTAGACCTCGGATCCGAGCAGCCCATCACGCAGGTCACCCTGAAATGGGAGGCCGCGTATGCCAAGGCCTTCACCATCCAGACAGCCACGAGCCCGAGCGGCCCGTGGACAACCGTCTACTCGACCACCACAGGCACGGGCGGTGTACAGAACCTGAACGTGACTGCCTCCGGCCGGTATGTGCGGATGTACGGCAGCCAACGCGCCACCCCGTACGGCTATTCGCTCTACGAGTTCCAGGTCTACGGCGGCTCCGGGACCACGCCGCCGGACAACTTCTGGGGGACGACCGATGACATCCCGGCCTCATCGGCCGTCATGAAAGTGAAGGTCCTCAACCGGACCAACGGCGCCTACCCGGACAGCCAGGTCTACTGGAGCTACAACGGTCAGGTCCACTCGATCGCCGAACAGCCCTACCTCGACATCGTCGCAGGGCCCGCCCAGCGCATGTACTTCTACGTCGGCGCCCCGAACAGCCAGTACTACGATTTCATCGAATTCACCACCGGTAGCGCCGACTTCAACGGCAACACGACCCGCGTGGACGCCTGGGGACTGCCTTTGGCCATCCGACTGCACTCGCACAGCGGTCAGGACGTCCAACTGGGCGACTCCCAGGACCTGTTCACCATGAGCCGCGAGCAGGTCTTCCAGAGCTTCCAGAATTCCGTGCCGCAGCAGTTCAAAGTACTGGCTCAGACTCAGGCGCCGTACCGCATCATCGCCCCGGGCAGCGACCCGAGCTTCCGCGCAGGCGGCGCCAACGCCAACTACTTCAACGCGTACGCGAATTCCGTCGGCGTCAACGAGTCCACCTCGAACATCTTCGGATGTGCCGGTTCCCTCGCGGCGAATGCCGGCCTGTGCGCGGCACTGAACCGGCACACTGCAGACCTGCCGGCTGCCCAGCAGCAGGACCCGGCCCGGTTCTACGCCGGCGACCCGGCCAACTGGTACGCCAAGTACTGGCACGACCACGCCATCAACCACCTCGCCTACGGCTTCCCCTACGACGACGTGGCCGGCCAGGCCGCCTACACCTCGATGCAGAACCCGCAATGGATGGAGGTCGCAGTCGGCTACTAGGGTCCGTCTTCAAACGGATCTTGCCCAGAGCAGGAACGACGCGAGTGTGACCGCCGCTTCGTAGGAGGTGGCGGTCTTGTCCTACCGGGTGGCGATGCCGCGGAAGCCCTTGAGCTGGTTGAAACAGCGCTCGACGACTATCCCGTTGATGACCCGCCGGTCCTCCACCCGCTGCCGGCCCGTGGCCGCGCGAGGTATCAGCGGAGCGAGTAACTCCCCCTCCCGATCGGTGAGTTCATGACGACGTATTACTCCACCATGATCCAGCACCCGATGATATTTGAAGATGGACCCTACGCCTCCGGCAGTGGCCGCATAGCCTCGCCGTCGAGCAATTCCCCCCCCCGCCACGGCCGGCGCCCGGCGTGGTGGCCGGCCTGTGCGGAATCGACGAACAGCGCTGGAACGAGGCCGTCGGGATCGTCGTCGCCGCCCCGGATGCCAGGTCGCGCATCTGGGCCGGGATCAGGGACGCGGTGGACCGACCGGCTCCGACGCCCCGGTGTCCGCATCCTGCGCCCCGGGCGCCTCACCGAACCGGGCCAGCGCCAGCGCCCCCGCCACGGCCACCGTGAAACCGAGCACCGCGAGCCAGGTCAGCCCCTCGCGGGTGCGGTCCCCGAGCCACACCACCCCGACCGCCGCCGGGCCGATCGTCTCGCCGATGACCATGCCCGCCGTCGCCGTGGTCACCGAGCCGCGCTGCAGCGCCGAGGTCAGCAGCAGAAATGCGCCACCGCCCCCGATGAGCAGCGCGTAGGCCGCGGGGTTGGTGAACAGCCCGCTCGGCCACAGGGTGTCGATCAGCCGCACCGACACCTCCACCACCCCGAACCCGAAGCCCGCGCCGAGGCCCAGCAGCAGCGCCCGCCAGCGCCCCGACAGCCGCCCGCCGACGAGCCCGAGCAGCAGCACGCCGACCGCGGTCGCCAGCATCGCGTACTTCAGCCCGTCGGAACCGGCCCGGGCCCCCTCCGGGCCCGACGCCAGCCCCAGCATCGCGAGCCCCGCGCACACCACCCCCACGGCACCCCACTCCACCCCGCTCAGCCGCACCCGCAGCAGCCGGGCCGCGACCACCGCGGTCACCGCGAGGCTCGACGCCAGCGCCGCGCCCACCGCGTAGATGGGGATCGACCGCAGTGCCAGGATCTGGAACACGAACCCCAGCCCGTCCAGCCCCAGACCGGCGATGTACCGCCACTGCCGCACGGCCCGCAACAGCAGCGCGGCCTCGCCGCCCGCACCCTCACCGGCCGCCCGCGCGGCCACCGCCTGCAGAACCGTCGCGGTACCGAAGCAGATCGCGGCGGCGAGAGCGCACAGCATTCCAAAGAGCACAAAGGGACTGTAGGGGAAGTCGCATCCATGGAGCTCCACGGCCCCCGGCGGCGGAGCACATGCCCCGACGTGCCTGTGCGTTCCTCCAGCCGTGTCCGCACCGCCGTAACTCTGCCGCGGTCGGCGCCGCATGCGCTCGTCTAAGCTGTCGCCGGACATCCGGCCGATGATCACCTGGGGACCGTCGGCCGACCGCAGGCAACGGGGAGACACGAACATGGCTGACGCGCGCCGGCAACTCCGCTCGGGCACGGTGATCCTCGGCGGGATGGGCCTGCTGGCCGCCGCCCTCACCGCCTGCTCCTCCGACCCCGACAAGCGCTGCGTCGACCGCAACAGCTACACCGCCGCCAAGGGCTACCAGGTCGTCTCCGACAAGAACTGCACCTCCACCAAGGGCGCCGTCAACGGCGCCTACTACTACGGCGGCAAGAGGAACGGCGGCTGGGTCGGCGGCGGCTCGTTCACCAAGCCGGGCAAGGGCTCGGGCAGTTCGTCGAGCGGCGGACACAGCGTCCACCGCGGCGGCTTCGGCAGCGGCCACGGCAGCTCCGGCGGCTGACCGCACGATGGAACGCCGTACCACCGGACCCCGCCCTGGCTGGCAGCGGACCGTCGAGGAACAGGGCCTGATCTACCCCCTCACCCGCCATCCCGACGGCGTGCTGCGCCCGTACTGGGACGAGAGCGCGTACTACGTCTTCACCCTGGAGGAGGTGGAGGCGCTGGAGGAGGTCGTCGAGGAACTGCACGCCATGTGCCTGGCGGCGGCCGGCCACATCGTGGCGAAGGATCGTTTCGCCGAGCTGGGCATCAGTGACCCGCGCATACGCGCCGCCGTCGCCGAGGCCTGGCAGCGCCGCTCCGAACTCCCCTCCCTCTACGGCCGCTTCGACCTCCGCTATGACGGCAGGGGCCCGGCGAAACTCCTGGAGTACAACGCCGACACCCCCACCTCCCTGGTGGAGGCGGCCTCGGCCCAGTGGTTCTGGATGGAGGACCGCTTCCCGGGCGCCGACCAGTGGAACAGCCTCCACGAACGCCTCATCGCCGCCTGGCGGAAGCAGGCCCACCTGCTCCCGTCCGGCACCCCCCTCCACTTCGCCCACTCCTCCGCCGACGAACTCGGCGAGGACCTGATGACGGTCGCCTACCTGAAGGAGACCGCCGAGCAGGCGGGCCTGGACACCGACTGGATCTCCATGGAGGAGATCGGCTGGGACACCCTCTCGGGCCGCTTCGTCGACAACCGACTCCGGTTCATCCGCAGCTGCTTCAAGCTCTATCCCTGGGAGTGGCTCACGACCGACGCCTTCGCCGCCCACGTCCTCGACACCCTGGACAACGGCGGCGGCACGGGCACCACGATGTGGATCGAGCCGGCCTGGAAGATGCTGCTGAGCAACAAGGCGCTGCTGGCCATCCTCTGGGAGCTGTATCCGGGGCACCCGAACCTGCTTCCGGCCTACCTGGACGGCCCGAGAGACCTGGCAGCGGGCAAGGGCTACGTGAGCAAGCCGCTGCTGGGGAGGGAGGGTGCGGGGGTGGTCGTGCACGAGCCCGGCCATGACCCGGTCGTACGCGAAGAGCCGTGCTGCTACCAGCAGTTGGCGCCCCTGCCTTCGTTCGACGGCAACCATGTGGTGCTGGGCGCCTGGGTGGTGGGCGAGGAAGCGGCGGGCCTGGGAATCAGGGAGTCGCAGGGCCTGGTGACGGACGACTACGCCCGCTTCCTGCCCCATGTGATCCTGCCTGCCTAGGGGCGCGGGCGGCGCCCCCCTCAGGCACCCAGGACCTCCCACAACCGCTCAAGCCCCCACTCCAGGTCCTCCTGCTCGACCACCAGCGGCGGAGCGATCCGCACGGTCGCCCCATGTGTGTCCTGCGCCAGCACCCCCCGCTCCATCAACCGCTCCGACACCATCCGCCCCGACCCCACCCCGGGGTCGATGTCCATCCCCGCCCAGAGCCCCCGCCCGCGCACGGCCGTCACCCGCCCGCTTCCGGTGAACTCCGCCAGCCGCCGGTGCAGCACCTCACCCAACTCGGCCGCCCGCTCCTGGAACTCCCCGGTCCGCAGCATCGCGATGACCTCGAGGGCCACCGCACAGGCCAGCGGATTCCCCCCGAAGGTGGACCCGTGCTCGCCGGGCCGGAAAACCCCCAGCACCTCGGCCGGCGCCACCACCGCCGACACCGGCAGCACCCCGCCCCCGAGCGCCTTCCCGAGAACGTACACATCCGGTACGACCCCCTCGTGCTCGCACGCGAAGGTCCGCCCGGTCCGCCCGAGCCCGGACTGGATCTCGTCCGCGATGAACAGCGCATTCCTCTCGCGGGTCAGCTCCCGCACCCCCGCCAGATAGCCCTCCGGCGGCACGATCACCCCGGACTCGCCCTGGATCGGCTCCAGCAGCACGGCGACCGTGTTCTCGGTCAACGCGCCCCGCATGGCGGTCAGGTCGCCGTACGGCACGATCTCGAAGCCGGGCGTGTACGGCCCGAAGTCCGCCCGTGCCTCCGGATCGGTCGAGAAGCTGATCACCGTCGTCGTACGGCCGTGGAAGTTGCCGCCGGCGACCACCACCTTCGCCATCTCCGCCGGCACCCCCTTCACCCGGTACCCCCACTTCCGGGCGGTCTTCACGGCGGTCTCCACCGCCTCCACCCCCGTGTTCATCGGCAGCACCATCTCCATCCCGCACAGCTCGGCCAGCTCCCTGCAGAACGCGGCGAACCGGTCGTGGTGGAAGGCCCGGGACGTCAGCGTCACCCGCTCCAGCTGCGCCTTCGCCGCCGCGACCAGCCGGGGGTGACCGTGCCCGAAGTTCAGCGCCGAGTAGCCGGCCAGGAAGTCCAGATACCGGCGCCCCTCGACGTCCGTCATCCAGGCCCCGTCGGCCGTGGCGATCACCACCGGCAGCGGGTCGTAGTTGTGCGCGCTGTGCATGTCGGCGGCGGCGATGAGGGCTTCCGTAGTGGTCACGGCGACTCCAGAGAACGCGGCGAGGTGTCCCCCTTACTACCCTCTGGTCCTGCCCGACTGGTGGACGCCACGGCCCCTGGACCCGGCGTGCCGGGTAGTGTGACCAGCGGGCCGTGACTGGCGCGCTGGGATGGGACCGACCATCGGGGAGCGGCCCTCGCTGGATCGAGTGCCGTGCGCCTGGGCCGAACCGTGAACGCCGAACGCCATGTCCGGAGGTCCCGAATGTCCGAGCCCCTGTCCACCGAGTCCACCGCGTACCGCGCAGCCCTCGATGTGATCCGCGCGGTCGAGCCGCGGGTCGCCGACGCCATCGGCCAGGAGGTCGCCGACCAGCGCGAGATGCTCAAGCTGATCGCCTCCGAGAACTACGCTTCCCCGGCGACGCTGCTCGCGATGGGCAACT
Organism: Streptomyces sp. NPDC005866; assembly: GCF_040629895.1. Classification (NCBI taxonomy): domain Bacteria; kingdom Bacillati; phylum Actinomycetota; class Actinomycetes; order Kitasatosporales; family Streptomycetaceae; genus Streptomyces; species Streptomyces sp. NPDC005866. The sequence goes on along the minus strand of NZ_JBEXWP010000015.1, from coordinate 59,752 downwards.
GGTTCAGCGACAAGTACGCCGAGGGAACCGTCGGCCGCCGCTTCTACGCCGGCTGCCGCAACGTCGACACCGTCGAGGCGCTCGCCGCCGAGCACGCCCGCGAGCTGTTCGGCGCCCAGCACGCCTACGTCCAGCCGCACTCCGGCATCGACGCCAACCTGGTCGCCTTCTGGGCCGTCCTCGCCGACCGTGTCGAGGCCCCCTTCCTGGAGAAGGCCGGCGCCCGCCAGGTCAACGACCTCTCCGAGGCCGACTGGGCCGAGTTGCGCCAGGCGTTCGGCAACCAGCGGATGCTCGGCATGTCCCTGGACGCGGGCGGCCACCTCACGCACGGCTTCCGCCCGAACATCTCGGGCAAGATGTTCGACCAGCGCTCCTACGGCACCGACCCGGCGACCGGCCTGATCGACTACGACGCCCTGCGCGCCCAGGCCCGCGACTTCGAGCCGCTGATCATCGTGGCCGGCTACTCCGCGTACCCGCGTCTGGTGAACTTCCGGATCATGCGCGAGATCGCCGACGAGGTCGGCGCGACCCTGATGGTCGACATGGCGCACTTCGCGGGCCTGGTCGCCGGCAAGGTCCTCACCGGTGACTTCGACCCGGTCCCGCACGCCCAGATCGTGACGACCACCACCCACAAGTCGCTGCGCGGCCCGCGCGGCGGCATGGTCCTGTGCGACGACTCCCTCAAGGACCAGGTCGACCGCGGCTGCCCGATGGTCCTCGGCGGCCCGCTCCCGCACGTCATGGCCGCCAAGGCCGTCGCCCTGGCCGAGGCCCGCCGGCCCTCCTTCCAGGAATACGCCCAGCGGATCGTCGACAACTCCCGTGCGCTGGCCGAGGGCCTGATGCGCCGGGGCGCCACCCTGGTCACGGGCGGCACGGACAACCACCTCAACCTGATCGACGTCGAGACGTCCTACGGCCTCACCGGCCGCCAGGCGGAGACGGCCCTCCTCGACTCCGGCATCGTCACCAACCGCAACGCGATTCCGGCCGACCCGAACGGCGCCTGGTACACCTCCGGCATCCGCATCGGCACCCCCGCGCTGACCACGCGCGGCCTGGGCACGGCCGAGATGGACGAGGTGGCGGGCCTGATCGACCGTGTCCTGACGGCGACAGAGCCGGGCACCACCAAGTCGGGTGCCCCGAGCAAGGCCTCGCACGTCCTGGACGAGAAGGTCGCGCAGGAGATCGCCCATCGCGCGACGGACCTGGTGGCCGGCTTCCCGCTCTACCCGGAGATCGACCTGGGCTGATCAACGCCGGTCAGGGGCAGCGCCCCGACAGGGGGCGCGGGGCTGGTTGCGATGTGCGGCTACCGCCGCGTGGCGCGACCAGCCCCGACGGCGCCGCAGTCCCCGCGCTCCGTAATCACCCCCCACCCGGCGGGCCGTTCCCACCCTCTCCCTCTGAGAGAATGGTGAGCATGGCCTCTGATCGACCCCGCGTGCTCTCCGGTATCCAGCCCACCGCCGGCTCGTTCCACCTCGGCAACTACCTCGGCGCCGTCCGCCAGTGGGTGGCCCTCCAGGAGTCCCACGACGCCTTCTACATGGTCGTCGACCTGCACGCGATCACGGTCCCGCAGGACCCCGCCGACCTGCGCGCCAACACCCGTCTCGCCGCGGCCCAGCTGCTCGCCGCCGGCCTGGACCCGGACCGCTGCACCCTCTTCGTGCAGAGCCACGTCCCGGAGCACGCCCAGCTCGCCTGGGTCATGAACTGCCTCACCGGCTTCGGCGAGGCCGGCCGGATGACCCAGTTCAAGGACAAGGCGGCCAAGCAGGGCACGGACCGCGCGAGCGTCGGCCTGTTCACGTACCCGATCCTCCAGGTCGCCGACATCCTGCTCTACCAGGCCCACGAGGTGCCCGTCGGTGAGGACCAGCGCCAGCACGTCGAGCTCACCCGCGACCTCGCCGAGCGCTTCAACGGCCGCTTCGGCGAGACGTTCGTGATCCCGAAGCCGTACATCCTCAAGGAGACGGCGAAGATCTACGACCTCCAGGATCCGGCGATCAAGATGAGCAAGTCGGCGTCCACGCCGAAGGGCCTCATCAACCTCCTCGACGACCCGAAGACGACGGCGAAGAAGGTCAAGAGCGCGGTCACCGACACCGACACGGTCATCCGCTACGACGTGGAGCACAAGCCGGGCGTCAGCAACCTCCTCACCATCCACTCCACCCTCACCGGCAAGTCGATCGCCGAGCTGGAGCAGGAGTACGAGGGCAAGATGTACGGCGCGCTCAAGACGGACCTCGCCGACATCATGACCGACTTCGTGACCCCGTTCCGGGAGCGCACCCAGCAGTACCTGGACGACCCGGAGACGCTCGACTCGATCCTGGCCAAGGGCGCGGAGAAGGCCCGCGCCGTCGCCGCGGAGACGCTGACCCAGGCCTACGACAGGGTGGGCTTCCTGCCGGCCAAGCACTGAGCGGGGCGCCGGGGGCGCCCGGGGCGCTCCGGGGAGCGCACGGGAGCGCTGCACATCACTTCGGCCACGGCTGCCCGGAAGGCGGCCGTGGCCGTAAAGTCGATAGCCGGACGGTGGGGTACGAACCCGACACACGTCCGACCACCACGACCGACAGGAGATGACGTGGGGACCGTAACGATCGGCGTGTCGATCGCGGTCCCGGAGCCTCATGGCAGCCTGCTCCAGGAGCGGCGCGCGGGCTTCGGCGACGCCGCGGCCCACGGCATCCCCACCCACGTCACGCTGCTGCCGCCCACGGAGATCGCCGAGGAAAAGCTGGCCGCCGTTCAGGCCCACCTCAGCGAGGTCGCCGCGGTGGGCCGGCCTTTCCCGATGCGCCTGTGCGGTACGGGCACGTTCCGGCCCCTTTCGCCGGTCGTCTACGTCCGGGTGGTCCAGGGGGCGGACGACTGTGCCTGGCTTCAGCAGCGGGTCCGGGCCGCGTCCGGGCCGCTGGACCGCGAGCTGCAGTTCCCGTACCACCCGCATGTCACCGTCGCTCACGGGATCGACGAGGCGGCGATGGACCGGGCCTTCGCCGAGCTGGCGGACTACGAGGCCGAGTGGTCCTGCATGGGGTTCGCGCTGTACGAGCAGGGTTCCGACGGTGTGTGGCGGAAGCTGCACGAGTATGCGTTCGGGGGCTCCGTGGTGCCGCCACAGGCGGGGCACGTGGAGCGCGGGACCATCGCGAGCCGGTAGCCGACCGGTGGCCGACTAGATCGGCAACCGCCGGAACACGGAGCGCGGAGCATGCCGCAGCGCCGCCATCACCACCCGCAGGGCTCCTGGCACCCACACCAGCTCCGACCGCCTCCGCAGCCCCGTCTCGATCGCCGTCGCCACCGCCTCCGGAGTCGTGGCCAGCGGCGCTTCCTCCAGTCCCGCCGTCATCCTCGACCGCACGAACCCCGGCCGTACGACCATCACGTGCACGCCCGTCCCGTGCAGGGCGTCGCCCAGGCCCTGTGCGAACGCGTCCAGGCCGGCCTTGCTGGAGCCGTAGATGAAGTTGGAGCGGCGGGCCCGTTCCCCGGCGACCGACGACAGCACCACCAGTGAGCCGTGGCCCTGCGTCTGCAGGGCCCGTGCGCTGACCAGGCCCGCCGAGACGGCACCCGTGTAGTTGGTCTGCGCCACCCGCACCGCCTTCACCGGCTCCCGCTCGTCGGTCGCCTGGTCGCCCAGGACGCCGAAGGCGAACAGCACCAGGTCGATGTCACCCTCGGCGAAGACCTTGCCGAGGACGGTCTCGTGGGACTCGGGGTCGAGCGCGTCGAAGGGCACCGTGTGGACGTCGGCGCCGAGGGTGCGCAGATGATCGGCGGCGCGGTCCAGCGCGGGGGAGGGGCGGCCGGCCAGCCAGACCGTGCGGGTACGGCGGGCGATCAGCCGGCGCGCGGTGGCCAGCGCGATCTCGGACGTACCGCCGAGGACGAGCAGGGACTGGGGCATTCCGAAGGCGTCCTTCACGACAGCTCCTGAAGACGGGGGACTAGAGACCGAGACGGCGGGACAGGTCGGAGACGAACACCCCGCGCGGGTCCAACTCCGCACGCAGGGCACGGAAGTCGGCCAGCCGCGGATACATCGCGGCGAGCAGGTCGGGGCGCAGCCGGGCGTCCTTGGCGAGGTAGACGCGGCCCCCGGCGCCCGCGACCTCCTCGTCCAGCTCGTCGAGGAACGCGCCGAGGCCGGGCAGGGCGGCCGGGATGTCGAGGGCGAGGGTCCAGCCGGGCACGGGGAAGGAGAGCCAGCCGGGGTCGGCGTCGCCGAAGCGCTTGAGGACGGCCAGGAAGGACGGGCAGCGGCGCTCGGAGAGACGGGCCACGATCCGGCGCAGGGCGTCCTCCTGGCCGTACCCGACGACGAACTGGTACTGCACGAATCCGCCTCGGCCGTAGACGCGGTTCCAGTGCGGGACGCCGTCCAGGGGGTGGAAGAACGCGGGGATGCTCTGGAGCTGGCCGGTACGCGCGCGTGGCGCCTTGCGGTACCAGAGCTCGTTGAAGAGGCCGACGGAGGTGCGGCCCAGGAGGCCTTCGGGCACGAACGCGGGGGCGGCCGGGAGCCGGCGGGGGCGGAAGGCAAGTGGTGCACGTCCGGCGCGTGTGCCCTTGCCGAGCGCCTCCCGGGGTGCGTGGTCGCCCCGGGTGAGCACCGCGCGCCCGGTCGCCGCCCCGCGCGCCAGCAGGTCGATCCAGGCGACCGAGTAGCGGTAGCGGTGGTCCCTGGTGGTCAGGCGGGCCATCAGGTCGTCGAGGTCGGTGGCGCGTTCCGTGTCGACGGACATGTACGACGTCTCGACCGGAAGGAGGCGGATGGTCGCCGTGAGGATCACTCCGGTCAGACCCATGCCGCCGGCCGTCGCGTCGAACAGCGGGGTGCCGCGGCTCACCGTGCGGACCTGGCCGTCGGCGGTGAGGAGTTCGAAGGACAGCACGTGACGGGAGAAGGATCCCGAGACATGGTGGTTCTTGCCGTGGATGTCGGCGCCGATCGCGCCGCCCACCGTCACCTGGCGGGTCCCCGGGGTCACCGGGACGAACCAGCCGAGCGGCAGCAGCACCTCCATCAGGCGGTGCAGGGAGATCCCCGCGTCGCACAGGAGTGTGCCGCCGTCGGCGTCGATGGCGTGGATGCGGTCGAGGCCCGTCATGTCGAGCACGGCACCGCCGGCGTTCTGCGCCGCGTCCCCGTACGCGCGTCCCAGACCTCGCGCGATACCGCCGCGCGCCCCGCAGTTCCGGATCGCGTTCGCCGCCTCCTGGTAGGTCCGGGGGCGGATCAGGTGGGCGGCGGTGGGGGCGGTGCGGCCCCAGCCGGTGACGGGGACGGCGGTTTCGGGCTCGGCGGGACCTGCGGGCCCTCCAGGCTTTCCAGGCATGAGGACGACCGTATCGCTGCCGTATGGGTGTTATAGGCGTTATTGGCGATTTGTTAAGGAAGATCACCTGACTCCCCGAAACGGGTGATTATCGAAATGTCGCTCAATATGGTCGTAGATTTGGCGCTGTGACGGTGAACAGTGAGTCCAATGGACGACATGGACCACCGGATCCTCTCCGCACTGCACGCCTGCGGTGCCGATCCACGCGTCGCGTCCGCCGCGTGCGGTCTCTCCCTCGCCGGTGAGCACGGCGCGCTCTGGCTCGCGGCGGGCCTCGCCGGGGCCGCCGTGGACGGTGCGCGGCGCGGCGCCTGGTTGCGTGGCACGGCGCTGGTCGCGGGCGCGCACCTCGGCAGCATGGGCGTCAAACGGATCGTGCGCCGTGCGCGCCCCGCGCATGTCCGGCCCCGGGTGCGCACCGCGGGCCGGCACTCCTTCCCCAGCTCGCACGCCACCTCCGCCACGGCCGCGGCCGTCGCCTTCGGCGCGCTCGGCGCGCCCGCCCTCGCCCCCCTGGCGGCCGCCATGTGCCTCTCCCGACTGGTCGTCGGCGTGCACTACCCGACGGACGTCGCGGCGGGCGCGGCCCTGGGGGCGCTCACGGCGCGCGCCGGGGAGCGGTGGATGCGCGGGGGAGTGCCGGCTGCCTCGTGCGCGGGGAGGCGGGTGTGACCGAGACCGCGCACGCCGCCACGGAAGCGACCGCCGACGCCCTTGCTGAAACGAATCTGCACGAGCAGCGCGGCCACCCCGCCCAGCCGCACGGAGCGGCACGCGCGCGGGTCACCCCCGGCGGTCTCCTCAAGGGCCTGCTGAAGACCACCCGCCCCAAGCAGTGGGTCAAGAACACCCTCGTCATCGCCGCCCCGGCCGCCGCCGGCCGGCTCTTCTCCGCGCACGCGCTCCTCACCCTCACCCTCACCTTCGCCCTCTTCACGGCCTGCGCCGCCGCCGTCTACCTGATCAACGACGCCCGGGACGCGGACGCCGACCGCGCCCACCCCACCAAGTGCCGCCGCCCCGTCGCGGCGGGGCAGGTTCCGGTCCCCGTCGCCTACGCGGCGGGAGGCGTCCTGGCAGTCCTCGGACCCCTGCTCGCGGTCCGGCTTACCCCGCCCCTCGTCCCCGCCCTCCTGATCGCCTACCTGGGCATGCAACTGGCGTACTGCGTCGTCCTGAAGCACGTCCTGGTGGTCGACCTCGTCGTCGTCACCACCGGCTTCCTGATGCGGGCGGTGATCGGCGGGGTCGCGCTCGGCATCCCGCTGTCCCGCTGGTTCCTGATCACCACCGGCTTCGGCGCGCTCTTCATGGTGTCGGCCAAGCGCTACTCCGAGGCCGTGCAACTGGCCGGAAAAGCGGGCGCCACGCGCGCGTTGCTCACCGAATACACCACCGGCTACCTCCGCTTCGTCTGGCAGCTCGCGGCCGGCGTCGCCGTCCTCGCCTACTGTCTGTGGGCCCTGGAGGGCCACCGCACCGCCGCCGCGGGCCTGTTGCCGTGGCGTCAGCTGTCCATGGTCGCCTTCATCCTGGCGATCCTGCGCTACGCCGTCTTCGCCGACCGGGGCACCGCCGGCGAACCAGAGGATGTCGTCCTGCGCGACCGCGCCCTCGCCCTGATCGGCCTGGCCTGGCTCGCTATGTACGGGCTCGCGGTGGCCCACTGGTGACCGCGCACCCGCGCGAGCTGATCGGCTTCGCGACCGTCGGCCTGCTCGCCTACACCGCCGACCTCACCCTCTTCAGCTGCCTGCGCGGTCCGGCCGCCCTCGACCCGCTCACCGCCAAGTCCCTGTCCTTCCTGGCGGGCTGTACGGTCGCCTACCTCGGCAACGCGCGCGGCACCTACCGCCACGCGCGCGTGCCCGGGACGCGCCCCTACGTCGTCTTCGTCGCCGTGAACCTCGCCGGCGCCCTGGTCCAGCTCCTCTGCCTCGCCGTCAGCCACTACGGCCTCGGCCTCACCTCACAGCGCGCCGACACCGTATCCGGCGCGGTCATCGGCATGGCGCTCGCCACAATCCTGCGCTTCTGGGGTACCCGCACATTGGTATTCCGCGCAGGGGGCAGAGTCGGATCATGGAGTGGCTGAGAAAGATCCCCGTCGTCGGCCCGCTCGTGGGCTGGCTGGCGGGCACGCACGCGTGGCGGTCGTACGAGCGGCTGGACCGGGTGAAGTGGACCCGGCTGGCCGCCGCCATGACCTTCATCAGCTTCGTCGCGCTCTTCCCGCTGCTGACCGTGGCCGCCGCGATCGCCGCGGCCACGCTGAGCGAGTCACGGCAGCACACCCTGCAGAACAAGATCGCCGACCAGTTCCCGGGGATCTCCGACCAGCTGGACATCAACTCCCTGGTGCAGAACGCCGGGACCGTCGGTCTCATCGCCGGTGCCGTCCTGCTGTTCACCGGCATCGGCTGGGTCGGCCAGATGCGGGACTGTCTGCGCGCGGTGTGGGAACTGCCCGACAAGGAGGAGAACCCGATCCTTGCCAAGGCCGTGGACGCCGGCATCCTGGTCGGCCTCGGCGGCGCGCTGCTGGTCACCCTCGCCGTGTCCACGATCGCCTCGGCGGCGGTCGGCTGGACGGCGGGACAGCTCGGCCTCGCCGAACACGGCTGGGGCAGCCTGCTGCTGCGCATCGTCGCGTTCGTCGTCGCGGTGGCCGCCGACTTCCTGGTCCTGCTCTACGTCCTCACCCTGCTGCCCGGGGTCGAACCCCCGCGCCGCCGCCTGCTGGTCGCGGCCCTGATCGGCGCGGTCGGCTTCGAACTCCTCAAGCTGCTGCTCAGCGGCTATATACAGGGCGTCGCCGCGAAGAGCATGTACGGCGCGTTCGGCGTCCCGGTCGCCCTGCTGCTGTGGATCAACTTCACCGCGAAACTCGTCCTGTTCTGCGCCTCCTGGACGGCCACGGAGAGCAGCACCGAGGTCACGGACGAGTCCGCCGGCGCACCAGATCCGGCAGCGGCCAACGGCGGTTGACCAGGTACGCCGCGCTCACGAGCAGCACCAGCGCCCCGCCGGCGATCGCCAGCGCGACCCCGACCCCGCTGGAGCCGCCGGAGGAGGCGGCTGCCACCGGAGTGGACCCGGCGCCCTTCCCGGAACCGGACGGGGACGCCGAGGCGGTCGCCCCCGGCTGGGCAGTGGAGTCCACGGCCCCCTTCGGCGGGACCAGTTCACCCACCGGAGTGGTCTTGCCGACCGCCTGGAAACCCCAGTCGAAGAGCTTGGCGGTCTCCTTGTACACCTCGTTGTGCTCCTTCTTCTCCGGGTTCATCACGGTGACCAGCAGCACCTTGCCGTTCCGTTCGGCGACCCCGGTGAAGGTGGCGCCCGCGTTGGTGGTGTTGCCGTTCTTCACACCCGCGATGCCCTGGTAGACCGGCACGTCGGTGTCGCCGCTCAGCAGCCGGTTGGTGTTCTGGATCTCGAAGGACTCACGGACCGACTTGCCCTTGGCGTTCCTCGTCTCGCCCGGGAACGCGGCCCGCACGGTCGAGCAGTACTCCCGGAAGTCCTTCTTCTGCAGCCCGGAACGGGCGAACAGCGACAGGTCGTACGCCGACGACACCTGCCCGGCCGCGTCGTACCCGTCCGGACTCACCACATGCGTGTCCAGCGCCTGGAGGTCGTCGGCATGGGACTGCATGTCCTGGACGGTCTGCTCGACACCGCCGTTCATCGCGGACAGCACATGCACGGCGTCGTTGCCGGAGCGAAGGAAGACACCGAGCCAGAGGTCGTGGACCGTGTAGGTCTGGCCCTCCTTTATCCCCACCAGGCTGGAACCGGCGCCCATGTCCGCGAGGTCGGTCGGCACCACCTTGTGCGCGGTCGACTTCGGGAACCGCGGCAGCACGGTGTCCGCGAACAGCATCTTCAGGGTGCTCGCCGGGGGCAGCCGCCAGTGCGCGTTGTGCGCGGCGAGCACCTCCCCCGACTCGGCGTCGGAGACGATCCAGGAACGCGCCGTGATGTCCTTCGGCAGCACCGGCACGCCGGCGGCCAGACCGACCTGGGTACCGGGCTGCCCCAGCCGGGTGCCGCCGACCGTCGACATGTGCGCCGGGGGAGTGGCCGACGGACTGGTCGAGGGCGTGGGCGCGGCGAGCGCGGCCGGCGCGGTGAGCGACAGGGACAGCAGGGCGGCGGAGGCGACCAGCAGAGACCGGCCGGCATGGGTCTTCGATGCGGACACGGACGAGAACGTACCCGGCACGGAGGGCGAAGTCCCGCCACCGACCCCACCCCGGACACGGAACCGGACAGCGGACGGAGATACTGAACCCATGAAGCTCAGCCGTCCGGTCTCCTGGTTCCTGCTCGCCTTCGGGGTGTGGAGCTGGTTCATCTGGATCACTTTCGTCAAGAATCTCGTCAAGGACGGCAGCGGACTCGCCTTCGACCACGGCCATCCCACGGCGTACTTCTGGGTCCACCTGACGCTGGCCGTCGTTTCCTTCGTATTGGGGACGGTCGTCGGGGTCATCGGGTTGCGCGGAGTGCGTGCACTGCGCCGAATGTCATAGGGAGAGGCCCGTCGGGGTGATCGTCGTCTGCGGGCTTCGCGCCCTGGCGGGGTCCGGACTTCGACCGGGGGCTCGGCGGCCGCGACCCGGCCCGCGCCTGCGTGCTCCTCGCCCATCAGCCCGTCGAGATCCATGAGGCCGTCCGCCGTCACGTCGACCTCCAGCTCTCCGGCCACACCCACGGCGGCCAGCTCTGGCCCGGCAACTTCGTCGCGGCCGCGGCCAACCCGACGGTCGCGGGACTCGACCGCTACGGCGACACACAGCTGTACGTCTCCCGGGGCGCCGGCGCCTGGGGTCCGCCCACGCGCGTCGGGGCGCCCTCCGACATCACCGTCATCGAACTGGCGTCGAAGCGGGCCTGAACGCCGGGTGGCTGTGGAGGAGCTGTGAAATCCGGCGGAAACAAGCGCTCGGTAAGTTCTTCGTCATCTGGTCAGATCACTCTTCCCCCACACGAAACACCTGTGGTTAGGTGATCCGCGTCACTTAGGGGAGTGGCATCTGGGGAGGGCCTGGGTAGGGCCTGGAGCGGATCCGTGAGGGTCCTGGGGAGGGCACCAACCATGCGATCTGTTCGCATGCGGATTCTCGTGACGCTTCTCGTACTGGCGGTCGTGGGCATCGGCGGCTGGCAGCTGCTGCCGTCGCAGGGCAACAAGAACAAGGCGATCACCGTCGGTACGACCGACGCCGTCACCTCGCTCGACCCGGCAGGCGCCTATGACGCCGGTTCCTGGGCGTTGTTCAACAACGTCTTCCAGTCACTGCTCACCTTCGACCCGGGCGGTGTCCAGCCGGTCCCGGACGCGGCCCAGAGCTGTGAGTTCACCGACACCGGTCTGGAGACGTACCGCTGCGTCCTCCGGGACGGGATCACCTTCCCGAGCGGACGGGCGATGACCGCCGAGGACGTGAAGTTCTCCTTCGACCGGGTCAAGAAGATCAACTCCGACGTCGGTCCGGCGTCCCTGTTCTCGACGCTCTCCTCGGTCACCGCCGCCGGCAAGGCCGTCACCTTCCGTCTGTCGTCCCCGGACGCGACGTTCCCGTTCAAGGTGGCCACCGGCGCCGGTTCGATCGTCGACAAGGACAGGTACCCGGCGAACGGCCTGCGCACCGACAACTCGGTGGACGGCACCGGCCCGTACCGCCTCACGTCGTACACGAAGGACAAGCAGGCGGACCTGGAGCCCAACAGCGGCTACAAGGGCGGCCTCGGCGGCACCGGCCGTCCCATCCAGCTGGACTACTACCCCGACTCGGCCAAGCTCAGCAGTGCGTACAAGGCGAAGGAGATCGACGTCGCCACCCGCACGCTGCCGCCGGCCATGGTGTCGAAGCTCTCGCCGAGCGACCCCAACCAGCGTGTCACGGAGGCCGAGAGCGCCGAGACCCGCAACCTGTACTTCAACACCCGTAAGAACTCGTCCCTGCACGACGTCCTGGTACGCCGTGCGCTGGCCTGGCTGGTCAACCGCGAGGAGCTGGCCGCCACCGTGTACGAGGGGACGGTGGAGCCGCTGTACTCGCTGATCCCCTCCGGCCTCACCGGCCACACCACGTCCTTCTTCGACGAGTACCCGTCGCAGAGCGTGGCCAAGGCGAAGTCGCTGCTGCAGCAGGCCGGTGTCAGCACCCCGGTCGAGTTCTCCTTCGGCTACGGCATCGGGCACGGCGCGGGAGCCGAGGAGGCCGCCGCGCTGAAGAAGCAACTGGAGGCGGGCGGCCTGTTCAAGGTCGACGTCAAGGGATACGAGTGGACCGACTTCCAGAAGTCCTGGGCCACGGGCAAGATGGACGCCTGGGCGGTCGGCTGGGTCGCCGACTACCCCGACCCGGACACCTTCGGCGCCTCCCTGGTCGGCAGCGACTCCACGATGAGCACCGGCTACAGCAACAAGGCCGTCGACGGCCTCATCCTGGACAGCCAGCGGTACGCCGACCGCGCCCGCGTGAACGCGGACTTCCGCAACATCCAGACGGACGTGGCGAACGACGTGCCGCTGATCCCGCTCTGGCAGCGCACGGACTACGTCGTCAGCAGCGAGGACGTGGCCGGCACCCAGTACCTCACGGACAGCACGGGACTGTTCCGCCTGTGGAGTCTGAACTGGATCTGACGGGCGGGCACCCGACGCAGCACCATGTGACGGAGGTGTGCGTGGGGTGAGGAGCAGACGTGCTGAGACGCAACTCCTTCCGGCTGCCCCGGCATCCGGCGTCCGTGGGCCTGGCCCGGCACCGGGTCCGGGACCGTCTGGCCGACTGGGGCCAGGGCCCGGACGACCCGGCGGTCGATGACGCCGTGCTCCTGGTGTCCGAGCTGGCCACCAACGTCGTACGCCACGGCCCGCTGCTGGAGCGGGAGTTCGAGGTGGCGGTGACGGCGCTGGCGGACGGCTCGTGCCTGATCGAGGTCTCGGACGAGGGGCGGGTGGAGCCCCCGCTCCGGATCGTACGAGAGGACGGCGAGACCGGCAGGGGCCTGCACCTGGTGGAGACGGTCGCGGCGGCGTGGGGGGTGTGGAGCAGAGGCACACGGGGAAAGACGGTGTGGGCTCTGGTGTTGGCCGAGCCCTGAAAGCGTCCCCGGCCGTACGCCCCGCACCCGGAACTCACCCGGATCTCAGCGTCACCGTCACAGCCAGCCCCTCCCCGGGCGCTGTCCGCACCCACACCTCACCGCCGTGCGCGTCCACCACTCCCTGCACGATCGCCATCCCCAGCCCACTTCCCTCCGCACTCCCCACCCGGAAGAACCGGTCGAAGATCCGCGCGGCGTCCTCTTCCGCCAACCCCGGGCCCTCGTCCGCCACACACACCCGCACCACCCCGTCCGACCGCTCCACTCCCAGCCGCACCGCCGCCTCGACAGGCGTGTGCGTCCGCACGTTGGCCACCAGGTTCCCCAGCACCTGCCGCAGCCCCGACTCGTCGGCCCGCACCAGCACCGCCCCGTCGGCGCTGACGGCCACCGGCCGCCCCGGCTGCTGGGCCCGCAGATCCTCTGCCGCATCCCGCACCAGCCGGCTCACGTCCACGTTCCGGAACCGGATCTCGGGCCGCTGGTCGAGCCGGGCCAGCAGGAGCAGCTCGTCCACCAGCCGGCCCATCCGGTCCACCTCGCCGTGCATCCGGTCCCAGGCCCGCCGCCGCTCCCCGGGCTCGCGCAGCATCCCCTTGTCGTACAGCTGGAGATAGCCGCGGATGGCGGCGAGCGGTGTCCGCAGCTCGTGCGACGCGTCGGCGACGAACCGGCGCAGCTGGGCCGCGCTGCGCTCGCGGGTCCGGTACGCCGTCTCCACCTGGTGCAGCATCGAGTTGAGGGCCAGCCGCAGTTGCTCGACCTCCTCCGTCGGATGCTGGCTCGACGGCACCCGCCGGGTCAGATCGCCCTCGGCTATCGCCGACGACGTCTCCACCATGTCCTCCAGCGGCAGCATCCGGCGCCGCACGCTGAACATGGTCAGACAGGCCAGCAGCGCGAGCAGCAGCGTGCCGACGGCGAAGTCGAGCCGGAGCGCCCTGGCTATGCCCGCGTGCAGCAGCTCGGTCGAGGTGGCCAGCAGGATGTAGGGGCCGTCGGCGAGCCGGGTAGCCGTCACCCGGTACTTCGCGCCGTGCACGGTGACATCGCCCGGTTCGGGGGCGGCGGCGAGGGCGCGCGGGTCGTGCACGGCGGCCGCCAGACCGCGCTGGGCCTCGGTCGGCCCCATGTCGAAGACCGTGAGCGCGCTGCCGTGGGTGTCGACCACGGTGAAGATCGAGCCCGGTGCCGGGTCGGACTGCGCGGGCACGACCCGGTCGCGGATGACGCCGAGCGCGCCCAGTGAGTCGACCTGCCGCAGGGTGAGCCCCGAACTCCCCAGTGAGGTCCGCATCTTGAGCAGCGAGGAGTCCACCTGGTCGAGCAGGTACAGCCGCATGCCCATGATGCTGACCGTGGTCGCCGCCACGATGCCGATGGCGAGGAGGCCGACGTTGGCCAGGGTCAGCTTGCCGCGCAGCGAGTGCACCCCGTGCCGGTGCCGGCGCTTCCCGACGTTCATGACAGGCCGTACCCGACGCCCCGCCGGGTGGTGATCACCGGCGCGCCCAGGGCGTCCAGCTTGCGCCGCAGATAGCTGATGTAGGTCTCCACGACGGTCGACTCGGACGGCGCGTGCTCGTACTGCCAGACGTGCCTGAGCAGTTGCTCCTTGGAGACGATCCGGCCGCCGTTGCGCACCAGGAAGCGCAGCAGCGCGTACTCGGTCGGAGTCAGCTCGACCGTGCGGCCGGCGCGGTTGACCGAGTACGTCGTCTCGTCCAGCTCCAGGTCGCCGTAGCGCAGCGGCGGGCGCTGCTGGATGACGTCGGCCGGGCGGGTGCGGCGCAGCACCGCGCCGATTCGGGCGACGACCTCGTCGATGTTGAACGGCTTGGTGATGTAGTCGTCGCCGTAGCCGAGGGCGCCGACTATCTCGGCCGGCGCGTCCCGCGCGGTCAGGAAGACCAGCGCCAGGTCCGGCTGCCGGGCGCGCAGTTCACGCCCCAGGGCCCGTCCGTCGCCGTCCGGCAGCATCACGTCCAGCAGGGCCGCGTCGGGGCGGGTGCGCTCGGCCAGCGCGAGGGCCTCCCGGACCGTACCGGACGTCATCACCTCGAACCGGTGGTAGCGCAGGGCGATGGCGAGGACGTCCGCGATGCTCGGCTCGTCCTCCACGATCAGCACGGTGCTCCCTGGGGCCGTCATGCCCCCAGTATCGGCGCCCCCACCGACAGCCGGGTGCTCACAGCTTTGGAGTTCCTTGAGAGTCATGTGCGCCGCATGTCCCGGCGCCGGCTCCGCCGCCAATCCTGTTGCCCAGGACCTGGGGGACCGACCGACCGAACTTACTTGACGCAAGGAGCTGTTGAGCGTGACGGCATTGGCACGGTGGTGCTATCGGCACCGGCTGGTGGTCCTGTTGCTGTGGGTGGGGGCACTGTTCGGCGTGGGCTTCTCGGCCTCGACGGCGGGCACGAACTACGCGAACGTCTTCTCCCTCCCCGACACGGACTCCAAGAGCGCGTACGACCTGATGCAGAAGGCCTTCCCGGACACCTCGGGCGACACGGACACCGTGGTCTGGAAGGTCACCGACGGCTCGGTCAGGGACCACGCGGTCCGGAGCCGGATCCAGCCGGTCCTCGACACGATGACGAAGCTGAAGGGCGTCGGCGCGGTCACCAGCCCCTACACCGGCGCCCGGGGCGCCGCGCAGATCAGCCAGGACGGCAAGATCGCATACGCCCAGCTCACCTTCGCCCAGCGCGCGAACGAAATCCCCAAGGACCTCGTCCAGAAGGTCGTCGACACCGCCCAGGGTGCCGAAAGCGGCGGTCTCCAGGTCGAGTTGGGCGGCCAGGCCATCCAGCGTGTCCAGGAGCCGCCCCAGGGCCTCTCCGAGATGGTCGGCATCATCGCGGCGGCCGTCGTCCTCTTCCTGGCCTTCGGTTCGTTCTTCGCGATGACCCTCCCGATCGCGATCGCCGTCTTCGGCGTCGGCATGGGCCTGTTCTCCACCCAGCTCCTGAGCCACACCACGAACATCCCCGACATCGCCCCGCTGCTCGCCTCCCTGATCGGCCTGGGCGTCGGTATCGACTACGCCCTGTTCATCGTCACCCGGCACCGCAAGGGCATCCTGCGCGGTATGGACCCCGAGGAGTCGGCGGTCGCCGCCCTCAACACCTCGGGCCGGGCGGTGCTGTTCGCGGGCGGCACGGTCTGTATCGCGCTGGCCGGCATGCTGGTCACCCGGCTCCGCTTCCTGGACGGCGTGGTCATCGGCACCTCCCTGACGGTGGTGCTCAGCGTCCTGGCCGCCACGACCCTCCTCCCCGCCCTGCTAGGCATCCTCGGCCCACGCGTCCTCAGCCGCCGCCAGCGCCGCCGGCTGGCCGCCGAGGGCCCGGAACCGGAGAGGGCGAGCGGCCTGGCGGCCCGCTGGTCGGTGAACGTCGAGAAGCGTCCGAGGCGTATCGCGGCGATCGCGGTGGTCGTCATGGCGGTCCTCGCCATCCCGGTCCTCTCCCTCCGCCTCGGCGCCACAGACCAGGGCAACGACGACGCGTCCACGACCACCAGGAAGGCCTACGACCTGCTCGCCGAGGGCTTCGGCCCCGGCTTCAACGGCCCGCTCCAGGTGGTCAGCGCGGGCGGCGACACGGCGAAGCTGGTCCAGGGCATCGAGGCGACCTCCGGAGTCGCCAGGGCCGCCGCGCTCCCGCCCGCACAGGGCGTGACCGTCATCCAGGTGATCCCGACGACGTCCCCCCAGTCCAAGGAGACGGACGACCTGATCGACACGCTCAGGGACCAGGTGATCCCGAAGGCCGGGGCCCAGGCCCATGTGGGCGGCGTGACGGCGGTCTCCAAGGACTTCGCGACGGTGACGGGCGACCGACTGCCGTTGTTCATCGCGACCATCATCGGCCTGGGCTTCCTGCTCCTCCTGATCGCCTTCCGCTCGCTCGTGGTCCCGCTGACGGCGGCGGTGATGAACCTGATCGCGGCGGCGGCCTCCTTCGGCGTCCTGGTAGCGGTCTTCCAGTGGGGCTGGGGCCTGGACCTGCTGGGCCTCGGCAAGGAGGGCCCGATCAACGCGTTCCTCCCCGTCATCATGCTGTCCCTCCTCTTCGGCCTCTCGATGGACTACCAGGTGTTCCTGGTGAGCCGGATGCACGAGGAGTGGGTGCACACGAGGGACAACGCGCGGGCGGTACGGGTCGGCCTGGCCGAGACCAGCCGGGTCATCAACAGCGCGGCCCTGATCATGGTCTGTGTCTTCCTGGCCTTCGTCCTGAGCGGCGACTCGGGCGCGGCGATGGCGGGCGTGGGCCTGGCGGCGGCGGTGGCCCTGGACGCGTTCATTCTCCGTACGGCCCTGGTCCCGGCGGCGATGCATCTGCTCGGCACATCGAACTGGTGGCTGCCGGACTGGCTGGAGAAGCGGCTGCCGCACCTGGCGGTGGAGCCGCAGGAGGAGGCCGCTCAGGAGTCCGCCGAGCCGGCCGGTCCGGCCACGGTGATCCACGGCTTCGTCCGTACGGCGGACGGTGACCCGGTGGAGTACGCGTCGGTGACCCTGATGTCCAAGGGCGGCCGCCAACTGGACCGCGTGACGTCCCTGGCGGACGGCTCCTACATCGTGTCGGTACCGGCGCCGGGTTCCTACCTGCTGGCGGTGACGTCGGCGTCGTACGGCTCGAAGGCCCGGCATGTGGTGGTGAGCGAGGGGCCGCTGGTGTTCGACGTGGAGCTGGCGGAGGGGGAGGTGGACGCGGTCAATCGGCCCTCTTCTGGGCGGCCTTGAGAATCTTGTCCACGTCGAGGGTGACCTTGGCGCCGATCGACTCGGGCAGTGTGACGGTCTCGCCGGGGGAGTGCGGGCGGTGGTGCTCGTACTTCTCCCCGGTGGGGTCGGTGAGCACGTGGAGGCGCTGGTGCTTGCGGTCGACGATGACGTAGACCGGCACCTTGGCCTGGGCGTAGGCGCCTGCCTTGGTCTTCAGGTCGTCCTTCCGGTTGGTGGACGTGACCTCCAGGACGAGGCGGAAGGAGACCGGGTCGTAGGCGTTGTTCTCGACGAAGTAGTCGTCGATGTCGGCGTCCACGATCGAAAGGTCGGGGATGGCGTAGTCCTCGGCTCCGGTGGGCAGCCAGAGGCCCACGTTCTGGAGGACCTCGGTTTCCTCGCCGTGCAGACCAGCGGCGATAAAGGGGACCATGAGGTCGGTCAGGGCGCGGGCGTGCGGGGCGTCCGGCGATGGGGTCACGAGGAGGTGCCCTCCGATGATCTCGACGCGGTAGCCCGGATGGCGCTCCATGATCTCGTCGGCGATGGCCGTGAGCGAGAACGGCTCGTCGTCGAAGGGCTGCTCGATGGCTGCGGCGGACATCGCGTGCCTCCCAGGGGCTGGTGTCGAGGAAATCATCGTAGGCAGCCAAGCCACCCACTGTCCCCTTCGAACCGCTTCACCCGGAAGTGATCACTCGCCCCCGCGCCCCTTGACCGCCGGGTCCGGCAGCACCCGGGTCATTCCCGGCAGGAAGTCCGTGAACAGTTCGTGCACCTCCAGCACGAGCGGCCGTAGCACCCGGAACCGTGCGAGGGAGACGCCTCGCGCGGTCAGCCGGGCCCCCCGCTCGGCGAGCCGGTAGCTGCGCTCGCGCCCCTCGGTCCGGTCGAAGATCCAGTACAGGACGAGGCCCATCTGCGAGAGCCACATCAGCTCGGGCAGGACGTCCCGGAGTTCGGGCGCGACCTTCGTCTTCGCCCCGGCCAGTACCTCCCGGTGCACGCTGATCGCCTCCACGCGCGCGTGCTCGCTCTCGGGGGAGAAGGGGCTGAGCGGGCTGTCGGGGTCGGCGGCGTTCTTGAAGAAGTGGACCGCGAACTCGTGGTACGGCCGGGCGATGTCCAGCCACACCTTGAGCACGCCCGCGAGCCGCGCCTCCAGGTCGGTCTCCCGGTCCAGGACCTCGCGGACCGCCACCCGGTGCTCGGCGGCGAGCTGGTCGTAGAAGCCCTGGATCAGGTGTTCCTTGCCGGCGAAGTAGTAGTAAGCGTTACCGACGGAGACCCCGGCCTCCGTGGCGATGGCCCGCATCGTGGTCTTCTCGTAGCCGCGCTCCCGGAACAGCCGCATCGCCGTCTCCAGGATCAGCGCGCGGGTCTGCTCGGACTTGCTCGGGGTACCGGCCTCGACGGGACCGTCGTTCTTCGCGGACACGGACAGAGCCTAACGAGTGGCGCAGACGCCGCCGTCACACCCCGGAGGGTCGTAGATCCACCCGAGTCCCGGGTCGTATGCCCACCCGTCGCCCGACCACCGCCCCTCAACGAGGCGCTGCGCGCCGCCCCTGTTGATCGCCTCGCGCCGGTAGACCTTCCCGCCCCACTGTGCGCCCCGCCACCGGGCCGCGGCGAGCACCGCGCCCCGGGCCAGCCGGGCTCCGGTCCGTGTGCTCAGCCGGTGGGCCAGCGGCCGCTGCTCCCGAAGCGCCCACAGAACGACGATCCAGGCGGCGGTGTCCCGGTAGACCTGCCCGGAGTCGCCGACGACGGTGACCTCGTCGAGCGTGGCGGAGTGGTCGAGTCCGGGGAAGCGGGCGCGGGCCTCGTCCGACGCCGCCGGGATCAGGGTGAGCGGCACCAGCTGCGGCTGCCGTACGAGCCAGTCCCGCAGGTGGGTGCAGAGGGTGCACTCGGCGTCGTAGAGAACGGTGAGCCCGCGGACCGGGACGCGCGCGGCGCCCCGGTCGTCGGTGGCCGGCACGGTGCTCACGCCCCGGCCGCCGGCGCGGTCCAGCCCTGCGGCGGGACGGGCGGGAGCTGTTCCTTCTCCATCGCCCCGCGCCGCCGTATCCGGTTGAGGACATACACATTGCCGAGGTGCATCACGCCGAGCACCAGCAGCACGACACCGAGCTTGGCCGACAGGGCCTCGAAGATCTCCCGGGTGTCGTCGATGCTGTCGCTGGTGTTCAGGTACAGCGCGACGAAGCCGAGGTTGACGAGGTAGAAGCCGACGACCAGAAGATGGTTGACGGCGTCGGCGAGCTGTTCGTTCCCGCGCAGTACGTCGGAGAGGAAGATCCGCCCGTTGCGGCTGAGCGTGCGGGCCACCCAGATGGTCAGTCCGATGCTGACGAGCAGGTAGATGACGTAGGCGATGACCGTGAGGTCCATGCCCCACCCCTTCTTGAACGCGTTCAAAACGCTGACAGGGATGACTGTAGCCCTGCTTTTGAACGTGTTCAACTCCGTTGTGGAGTGAGCCCGTTCACGCCCGTCGCGCCAGCTCCGGCCGCTTGGTGTAGTCGGTGAACCCGAGGACGTTCCCCCAGGGGTCGGCGATCTCGACGGTCCACCCGGTGGCGGTGGAGAACGGCGCGTCGAGCGGGGCGACCCCGGCTTCCGCCAGCCTCCGCGCCGCCACCCGCGCGTCCGGCACCTCCAGCCACAGTCGCGGCGTGGCCCACACCGGCGTCCGCCGCCCCAGCCCCGCCTCGGCCCGCAACAGAATCCCGGGTGTCTCACCCCCGACCTTCAGCAGGGCGATCCCGCCCTCGTCGAACCGGAACCCGACCGTGAACCCGGCTCGCTCGTAGAAGCCGACGGCATCCGCGAGATCCCCGACGGGGAACAGCACGTTGTCGAACCCGAGCAGTTCGTACGACTCGTCATCTGACATACCGTCAGGTTAGAACCTCGCCCCGAGTACGGACGTGAGCCACGCGCCTGTGAGGAGCGGGGCCCTGAACGGTGCACCGTTCGGATCAGCCGATCGCGATCCGCGTCTTCTACGTCACACGCGCGATCAGGCCGACGCACCGGGCGATTTCACCGGCGACAAGCTGCCCGACGCTCGGGGGACGCGATGGTGTGCGACGTTCAAGTTGAGTTCAGGTGGGGTCAAGCGCCGTCGCGGGATGGAACGGCGAGGGCCCCGCCCCGGTGTGGAACCGGGAGGCGGGGCCCTTGCTGTGGCGGGAGGGAGATCAGAAGCGGCGCGTGATCAGCGCTCGCTTCACCTCCTGGATCGCCTTCGTGACCTCGATGCCGCGCGGGCAGGCGTCCGTGCAGTTGAAGGTCGTGCGGCAGCGCCAGACGCCGTCGCGGTCGTTCAGGATCTCCAGGCGCTGTTCGGCCGCCTCGTCACGGCTGTCGAAGATGAAGCGGTGCGCGTTGACGATGGCGGCCGGGCCGAAGTACTGGCCGTCGTTCCAGAAGACCGGGCAGGACGACGTGCACGCGGCGCAGAGGATGCACTTCGTGGTGTCGTCGAAGCGCGCACGGTCCTCCGGCGACTGCAGACGCTCACGCGTCGGCTCGTTGGTGTCGTTCGTGATGAGGAACGGCATCACGTCCCGGTAAGCCTGGAAGAACGGCTCCATGTCGACGACCAGGTCCTTCAGGACCGTCAGGCCCTTTATGGGCTCGACCGTGATCGGCTTCTCGGGGTTGATGTCCTTGATGAGGGTCTTGCAGGCAAGACGGTTCTTGCCGTTGATCCGCATCGCGTCCGAGCCGCAGATGCCGTGGGCGCAGGAGCGGCGGAAGGTGAGGGTGCCGTCGATCTCCCACTTGATCTTGTGGAGGCCGTCGAGGACGCGCTCCTTCGGGTCGATCTCCAGCTGGAAGTCTTCCCAGACGGCGTCCGAGGAGACCTCCGGGTTGAAGCGGCGGATGCGGAAGGTGACCGTGATGTACGGGGAGTCGGCGAAGCCGGGCTCGGGCTGGCCGGCCGCGTCCGCCTTGTCCAGAACAGGGGTTGCCATCAGTACTTACGCTCCATCGGCTGGTAGCGGGTCTGGACGACCGGCTTGTAATCGAGACGGATGGACTCGGTGCCGTCGTCGCCCACCTCGCGGTACGCCATGGTGTGGCGCATGAAGTTGACGTCGTCGCGGTTGGGGTAGTCCTCGCGGTAGTGACCGCCGCGGGACTCCTTGCGGGCCAGGGCGGAGACCGCCATGACCTCGGCGAGGTCCAGCAGGTTGCCGAGCTCGATCGCTTCCAGCAGGTCGGTGTTGAACCGCTTGCCCTTGTCCTGGATCGAGACGTTCCGGTAGCGCTCGCGGAGCTCCGCGATCTTCTCCACGGCCGTCTTGATCGTCTGCTCGGTGCGGAACACCATGACGTTGGCGTCCATGGTCTCCTGCAGCTCCTTGCGGAGCGTGGCGACCCGCTCGTTGCCCGTCGAGGTGCGCAGCCGCTCGATCTGCTCGACCACCAACTCGGCCGGGTTGTCCGGGAGGTCGACGAAGTTCACCGTGTGCGCGTAGTCGGCGGCCGCGATGCCCGCCCGGCGGCCGAACACGTTGATGTCCAGGAGGCTGTTGGTGCCCAGGCGGTTGGCGCCGTGGACGGAGACACAGGCGACCTCGCCGGCCGCGTACAGGCCCGGGACGACCGTGGCGTTGTCCGACAGGACCTCACCCTCGACGTTCGTCGGGATGCCGCCCATCGCGTAGTGCGCGGTCGGCTGGATCGGGATCGGGTCCGTGTACGGCTCGATACCGAGGTAGGTGCGCGCGAACTCGGTGATGTCCGGGAGCTTGGCGTCCAGCTGCTCCGGCGGGAGGTGGGTGAGGTCGAGGTAGACGTGGTCGCCCTCGGGACCGCAGCCGCGGCCCTCACGGATCTCCGTGTAGATGGACCGGGAGACGACGTCACGGGACGCCAGGTCCTTCATGACCGGCGCGTACTTCTCCATGAAGCGCTCGCCGTCCTTGTTGCGGAGGATGCCGCCCTCACCACGGGCGCCCTCCGTCAGCAGGATGCCCATGCGCCAGATGCCGGTCGGGTGGAACTGGAAGAACTCCATGTCCTCCAGCGGGATCCCGCGCCGGTAGCAGGCGGCCTGGCCGTCACCGGTCAGGGTGTGCGCGTTCGACGTCACCTTGAAGAACTTGCCGGTGCCGCCGGAGGCGTAGATGACCGACTTCGCCTGGAAGACGTGGATCTCGCCGGTGGCCAGCTCGTACGCCACCACACCCGCCGACTTCTTGACGCCGTCGACCTCGGTGATCAGCTGGTCCAGGACGTAGAACTCGTTGAAGAACTCCACGCCCTCCTTGACGCAGTTCTGGTACAGCGTCTGGAGGATCATGTGGCCGGTGCGGTCGGCCGCGTAGCAGGACCGGCGGACCGGCGCCTCGCCGTGGTTGCGGGAGTGACCGCCGAAGCGGCGCTGGTCGATCGTCCCGTTGGGCGTCCGGTTGAACGGCAGGCCCATCTTCTCCAGGTCGAGGACGGCGTCGATGGCCTCCTTCGCCAGGATCTCGGCGGCGTCCTGGTCGACCAGGTAGTCACCGCCCTTGACCGTGTCGAAGGTGTGCCACTCCCAGTTGTCCTCCTCCACGTTGGCGAGCGCGGCGGCCATACCGCCCTGCGCGGCGCCCGTGTGGGAGCGGGTGGGGTAGAGCTTGGTCAGGACCGCGGTGCGGCTGCGCTTCGTCGACTCGATGGCCGCGCGCATGCCCGCGCCGCCGGCGCCGACGATGACGGTGTCGTACTTGTGGATCTTCATGATTCTCGCAGCCCCGTGCCTAGCGGATGTTCGGGTCGAAGGTGAAGATCACCAGCGTGCCCAGCAGGATGGTGAACACCGTGGCCGTGTAGAGCAGCCCCTTCAGCCACAGCCGGGTGTTCGCGCGCTCCGCGTAGTCGTTGATGATCGTGCGCAGACCGTTGGCGCCGTGCAGCATCGCGAGCCACAGCATCAGCAGGTCCCAGACCTGCCAGAAGGGGCTCGCCCAGCGGCCGGCCACGAAGGCGAAGCCGATCTTCGACACGCCGCCGTCGAGCACCAGCTGGATCAGCAGGTGGCCGAGGACCAGGACGACCAGCACGACGCCGGACAGGCGCATGAACAGCCACGCGGCCATCTCGAAGTTGCCCCGGGTGGACTTCGGGCTCTTCTTGGTGCGCCGGCGCGGGGCCTCGATCAGGGGGGCCGGGTTGTCCACGTTGAAGACGGGGGCGCCCTCGACGGGGCCGACGCCGGCTGCGGTGGTTTCAGTGGTCGACATCTGCGTCAGCTCCCGAACAGGACACGAGCGGCGTGGCCGAGAACGGGGTAAACGGCCCCAGCCATCAGGACGACCCAGACACCGACGACCGTCCAGAACATCTGCTTCTGGTAGCGCGGGCCCTTCGACCAGAAGTCGACGGCGATGACACGCAGGCCATTGAGCGCGTGGAAGAGGATGGCGGCCACGAGGCCGTACTCCAGCAGCGCGACGAGCGGCGTCTTGTACGTGGCCACGACCTTGTCGTAGGCCTCGGGGGAGACACGGACGAGAGCGGTGTCCAGCACGTGAACGAACAGGAAGAAGAAAATGAGGACGCCGGTGACTCGGTGAGCCACCCAGGACCACATTCCTTCCCGGCCGCGGTACAGCGTTCCAGCCGGCACGGAAGTCCCTCCGGGAGCGGGGATTGGGGCCGCGCCGGCTTGGTGTCGGTCGGGCCCGGCCGGGTACGGTCCACCGGCCCCCAGCATCGTAGCGATGCACCACGGCTGGGCTTACGCCGGGCCTATCGGTGTGATCAAAGTGGCACGCGTATGGGTTAGCCGGGTGGTATCCGGGGTGGGTTGTGCGGTTATCTGCCGGGGGCGGCACCGTGGGGGTCGACCGCGCCCGGCGGCGGAGCCGCTGGTGTACGCGGTCCTACGCCCCTGAGGAGGAGCAGCAGACGCACTCTGGCCAGCCGGCGGAGTTGCTCCGCCGTTACCACCCGTTCCTCTTCCGGATCGTTTGTCAAACGTGACCGAATGCCCTCCAGGACGCGGTCCAGGGACTCCCCGGGTGGCATGTCGCCCAGGGCGATTACGAACACGTGTCCGAATTTGGCCTCGTAGGCCGCGTGGGCAGCGGTCAGGGCCGTGTGGGCCGCCGAGTACGTGTCCTCGGGCAGCTCGGGCAGCGACTCGCCCGCCAGGGCCTCGGAGAGGTCGGCCGGGGACAGGTCGTACGCAGCCTCGTCCGCCGCCGCCAGGAGGGACTCCACATCCGGGTAGGGGCGGTGGTCGGCAAGCCGACGGGACCAGCGCGGACTGCGCAGGCAGTGCAGGAGCAGGGCGCCGACCTCGTCGTCCGGGGCGGCGTTGAAGGCGTCCAGCGGAGTGGGGAGGTGGGGCGGGCGATGGGCGGGCAGCGTGGGTCCTCGCGTCACATGTGGTGTGGCAGGGGGTGCTGTGAGAGATGTGTCGTCGACGTTATCGAGGACGTTCACGGTGTGTCCGTCGGTTGCCTCAGTTTCACCCGAACGTGAGAGTTTCGGAGCGGGGGAATGACGTCTGTGCGGTGGGTGCGTCGTACGTTGGCCAAGTGAGCCAGCACAAGCGCAGGCCTTCGGTACGGCAGGTCGCACGGAGGCGGGCGGTGGTCGCCGCAGCCTTCGTGGCGACCGCCGCGCTCGGCACCGGCATCGGCGTATGGGCCGCCTCCTCGGGCGACGGCGAAACCCCGGTCGGATCGGCCGCCCGGCAGCCGTCCGGAAGCGGGACGGCCGCCTCGTCCGCTGCCCGGGCCGGCGCGGCGACCCCGACCCCCAAGCCCACCCGCAGCTACCCCCTCTCCCAGGCCCCGCGCACCATCCCCGCCGTGCGTTCCCACACCGCCGCCCGCGGACCCGGCTGGCGCCCCCAGGACGGCGGGCGGGTCGTGGTGAGCGACGCGGCACTGATCGACGAGGGGCGGCTGGTAGCGGGCGAGCTGGGGCTGTCGTACGCCGGCCGGAAGGGGGCGAACGAGGACGTCAAGGCGGGCGACCTGCGGCTCGACCTCGGCGGGACGGGGGACCAGGAGTCGTACACGATGACCGTGCGCGACGGGTCGGTGCGGATCAGCGGGCCCGGTGACGCCGGCGTCTTCTACGGCACCCGGACGCTCAAGCAGGAGGTGCACGGCGGCGGCAGCGCCCCGGAGGGGGTCGTGAAGGACCAGCCGGCCAAGCCGCAGCGCGGGTTCATGCTGGACATCGCGCGCAAGCCGTTCACGGCCGGGTGGATCGAGAGCCGGATGAGGGAACTGGGCGATCTGAAGTTCAACCAGTTCGGGCTGCACTTCTCCGACGACCAAGGGTTCCGGATCGAGTCCACCAGCCATCCCGAGATCGTCTCGCCGGACCATCTGACCAAGGCACAGGTCAAGGAGATCGTCGCTCTCGCCGCCGGCCTGCACATCCAGGTGGTGCCCGAGATCGACTCGCCCGGTCACCTGGGCGCCGTCATCGCCGCCCACCCGGATCTGCAGCTGCGCAATGTGCAGGGCCTTGCCACCAAGGGCGCGATCGACATCTCCGAGGACGAGTCGGCGAAGATCGTCGACGATCTGCTCGACGAGTACGCCGACGTGTTCCCCGGCTCCTACTGGAACCTCGGCGGCGACGAGTACCAGGCCCTCACCGTCGCCAGCCCGCAGACCTCCTACCCGCAGTTGGCGGCCGCCGCCCAGAAGGCGTACGGCGCCTCCGGCACCGTCGCCGACCTCACCACGGGCTGGCTCAACGACCGCGCCGACACCGTCCGCGCCCACGGCCGGACCATGCGGGTCTGGAACGACGGCTTCTTCCGCGGCACCTCCGTGCAGCCCGCCAAGGACCTCCAGGTCGCCTACTGGACCGGCAAGGAGATCGGCGCCCGGCAGCCGGTGGAGTACCTGAGCGCGGGACGGAAGGTCCTCAACTACAACGACGAGTACCTCTACTACGTCCTCGGGCAGCCCAACACCTTCGTCTACCCGACCGGACAGCGGATCTACGAGCAGTGGACCCCGCGTGTGCTGCGCGGCACCACGGCCGTCTCCTCGGCGTACGACGCGCAGATCCCCGGCGGCTCCTTCGCCGTCTGGTGCGACCTGGCTAACTCCCAGACGCAGGACCAGGTCGCCGCCGGCATCCGGATGCCGCTGCGGGCCACGATCCAGAAGCTCTGGGACCCGGGCACCCCGACGACGTCCTGGACCGACTTCAAGAGTCTCGCCGGCAAGCTGGGCTGATACACGACGGCAGGTGGACGTACGGCGGTGACGGGCCGTATGTTCCGCTTCCGCGCGCGGACCGGGGAGGGTTCCGTGCCCAACCCCGGGGGAACCGTCTTGATCTGCGCCCGCTGTCACCACTTCGCCGCCGCGCCCGGCACCGCCCTGTGCCACCTCTGCCAGGGCCGCTCGTCCGAGCCCGCCCCCGTCTTCGACGGCACGCCGGGCCTGTGGCTGCGCTCACCCGTGGGCCTCGGCTGGGCCGCCGCCGTGCTGCTCGGGGCGGTCATCGCCGCCGACCTGTTCGCCGTCTGCGCGGACCTCCTCCAGTACGACGCCACGGGCGCCCTGGCCGACGGCGAGACGGGCGCCGCCGCGCTCCGCCGGGCCGACCGCGCCGACGTGCTCTCCGCCCTCGCCGCCGGCGCCCAGTCGGTGTCGCTGGTCAGCTGCGTGGTCGTGTACCTGTGCTGGTTCCGGCGGGTCCGGGCCAACGCCCAGGTCTTCAACCCGTTCGGGCACCGTAAGTCGCCGGGCTGGGCGATCGGCGGCTGGTTCGTGCCGGTCGTGTCCCTCTGGTTCCCACGCCGGATCACCCTCGACATCTGGGACGCCAGCAGCCCGTGGGGGGCGCCCCGTTCGCATGCGCTGGTCAACGCCTGGTGGACGCTGTGGCTGGCCTCGCTGTTCGCCGGCCGCGCGGCTACGAGCGGCTACGGCGACGCCGAGGGGGGCGCGGCCCAGGCCCGTGACGACGCCCTGGGGATGCTGCTCTCGGACTCCCTCGACATCGCCGCCGCCGTCCTCGCCGTCCTCGTCGTGGTACGGCTGACCCGGATGCAGCACGAGAAGGCGATGGCGGGCGCCGCCCCGGCCGCGCTCTGATTCCCGGCCGCGCGCGTCTGGCGAACTCCCGTGTCCCTGTGGTGTATTCGGCCCGGGACGGATGGGGGACAGAGATGGGCCACTGGGGATGTTTCGTCGTGGGCCGGGGTGAACCGCCCGACGGGGGCACCGTGCGGACCGCGGCGCCGGACGGCTGGCGGGTCTGGGAGTACGGCAGCCCGGATGCCGATGTCGGCAGCATGAACGCCCTCGCGGTGCGCACCGGTTCGCCCGCGCTGTTCGGCTGTGTAATGGAGGGCGCCTGTGTGGCCGTCGAGGCGGCGGCGCCGGAGAGCGGCGGCTGGACCACCTGCCTGGGCCGCAAGGCCGCGGCCCGCCTGCTGGGTCCCGACGAGCAGGGGCTGTCCCTGGAGGACTACTTCCTCGACCCCGGCGACGCCGCCGGCCGCGCCGTCGCCTGGGCGGCCGAGGCCGGGCACACCGCGGACGCCGGCGCCCTTCTCGCCGTACTGACCACCGACCCCGACCCGTCGGCGCGTTGGCCGAAAACCCTTTCTTCCGGCTGCTCGATCTGCTGGGCGTCATACCGCTGTGACACTCCCGGGCCGTTTCACGCAGTAAGGGGAAGTGCGGGCTCCGTAGAGGTCGGCGCTTTGGTACATACCGTTGTGGAGGCGTGGGATGAGCCTGGTGGAGCTGATCGCTCAGGCCGATGAACGCGGACTGGCTGCCAGCGGGCTGGCTTGTTTGGATCGGTGTGTGCCGCTGCTGGGCGGTGACGACCTGGTGCTGCGGCCGCTGTGGGCGAGCCTCGCCGACGGCTCCGGGTGGGGACCGGGCCTGGAGAAGGCCCGGGGCGAGCTCGGCTCCGGCGAGGCCGAGGCCGAGGCCGAACTGCTCGTCCGCCGTATGCTCGACGCCGCGCCCGAGGACCGCGCCCCCGACGAGGTGCGGCAGTGGGCCGACGCCTGTTCCGTCGCCTCGCTGCGGATCCACCGGCTCCTCGACACCGCCGAGGACCCGGCACCCTCGGTCGACACCCGCCGTGAGGGCGGCACCGAGGGCATGTCCCCGCTGGTCGCCGCCGAACTGCGCCGCCAGGTCACCGTCCTCGAACTGCTCGCCGGCCATGGCCAGGCAGGGCTGCGCCGTGCGCTGGACGTCTCCACCGAGGGCCGCCGGGTACTGCGCGCGGTGGTGTCACGCCGGGCCCGCGGGCTCGGCTGAACCGGAAGACCGGCCTGGGAGATTCCTGTGAGCGCCGTGCGGTGGAGCTGCGGCGGACTTGCGGGGGTCCTGCACCGGTTGCGGAAACGCCCGGAACCGGAGTGACGAAACCGCCGCTGACCTCGCTTTTCCCTATGTGACAGCCCACTACGTGACAGCACAGCAGCAGACCAGGCCGCAGGCCGCCACGAAACCGGCCCGCTGGGCGGCGGACGCGGTGGCCATGATGCGCGAGGGCGCGCGGGTCCGGCTCGACTACTCGGCACAGAGTCTGTGGCGGGTCGACCGGATGATCGACGAGATACGCAGGGAGGGCGCGCCGTACGACGCCGTACGGGAGATGCTGCGCGGCTTCGGTGCCTACGCCGGCGAGGTGATCGCCCGTCAGTCCGGCGCCGAGTGGTGGGCGTCCGGCGGCGACCACTGGATCCGCACCCCCGACGGCCGGCTCTGGGACCCCGTCGCCGAGGCCAGGCGGTGTTACGACGGTGACGGCTCGCTGCGGCTGCTGTGCCGGGACGCCATGGGGTAGCGAGGAGGCGGCGGTCGTGACCGCGGACCGGGCGCCCGTCCCGCAGGATGCGCGGGAGCGGACGCCCGAACCGGTGGACCCGGCGACGTGAGCCCGGCTACTTGAGGTAGACCAGACCGTCCGTCGTGATCGTCGGGCGGCCGCTGGTGCCGACGACGACGATCTTCACGGTGTGCTTGGCACTGGACGTCCAGGTCTTGGTCCAGATCGCCTGACGGTACGAGGTCGTCGAGGACTTCAGGTCGACGGTCGCGACCTTGGTGCCGTCGACGTACACGTACGCCTGACCGGAGGTGGAGGCCCGGCTGACCACCCAGGAGGCGGACCGGCCGGTGAAGGTCCAGCTCAGGCTCGCGCCCTTGGAAGCGCTGGAGTACGACTTGCCACCCAGGTAGTTGGTGGACGAACGGGCCGTCCAGCTACCGGACTTGGTCGCCGAGGTCTCCTGCAGGATCACCGGGGTGAAGGCCGGGGACGAGGTACGGGTGTTGCCCGCGTAGTCGTACGCCTTCAACGACCAGGTGGACGCCGAGCCGGGCTTGGCGGTGCGGCTGGAGCTGGTCGTGGTCGGGCCGAAGGTGGCCGTCGTCGGCGAGAGCAGGCTCACGGACTTCAGGGCCGCGTTGTCGGTGGCCTTCCAGCCGAGGGTGACCGGGACGGCGGTGGTGCTGACGGTGCCGGTGCGCAGGGAGAGCTTTGGCGCGGTGGTGAAGGCGGGCGCGGTGGTGTCGGCGAGGACGGTCACCGCGGCGGTGGTCGTGGTCTTGCCCGACTGGTGCACGGCCCGTACGGCGACGGTGTGGCTGCCCGAGGCGAGCGTGGCACCGGCCGAGGTCGCCGTACCCGAGGCGGTGGCGGCGACCTTGCCGTCCACCAGCAGCTCGAACTTGGAGATCAGCGAACCGGGCGTGGTGGTCGACCACTTCGCCGTGATCGCGCCCTTGGTGTAGTACGTCGAGCCGGACAGGCCCGCGCCGGACAGCGAGGTGAGCTTCAGGCCCTGCACCGGGCCGGACGCCCAGGTGCGGATCGTCGGCAGCTGGGCGTAGAGGGCGTCGCCGGGGCACTGGGTGTTGTAACCGTCGCGGTGACCGGAGATCCGGTTGAAGGTGTAGGAGCTGCCCGCGGTGAAGGTGGTGTGGAAGTAGTTCGTCTGGGTCGCGCCCGAGGTGAGCTTGACGGTGGTGGCGGGGTCGGCGCCGTACTGGCCGAGCTTCCAGGCCGCGATACGGGCGACCGACGCCAGCGCCGCGTTCGTGGCGCCGGTGGTGGTGTAGTCACCGAGCACCGCGATACCGGCCGACTCCCGGTTCCAGCCGTAGCTGTGTGCGCCCAGCACCGGCAGGCCGACGCCGCCCTTGCGGCCCTCGAACACCGTGCCGCACTTGTCGACCAGGAAGTTGTAGCCGATGTCGTTCCAGTGCTCGGTCTGTGTGTGGTACGCGTAGATGCCCCGCACGATCGCCGCGGAGTCGGAGCACGCGTAGTCGTTGGTCCCGTCCGAGTGGTGGACGAAGACGGCCTTCACATCGGCGTTGTACTCCGAGGGGTCGGGGCTCAGCGACTCGTCGGCGCCCCAGCCGGCCCGCGAGACGATCGGCGGCTCGGGCACGGTGGACGGCGGCGCGGTGGGCGTGGAGGCCGACGGGCTCGCGGACGCGCTGGCCGAGGCCGAGGCCGAGGCCGGCGGTGACAGGGAGGGTGACGCGGACGTGCTGTCGCTCGGGGAGGCCGAGTCGGAGGCCGTCACGGACTGGCTGGGCGACGGGGAGCCGCCGGGCGAGGCGCTGTCGGTAGGCGACGCGCCGGCATCGGGGCTGCCCGCCGCCACGTACGCGGCCGGCTCGGCCTTCGCCTCGGCATCGGTCGCCACCCCGGGGTCGACCAGGTTCACCTGGAGCCCCTTGGGCAGACCGGAGCTGGTGGAGCCGTCCTTGTGGACGACCTGGACCTGGACGCCGTCGGAGGGCCCCACCCACAGCGGCTCGGACCCGCCGCGCGCGCCGGCGTCCGTCTCCGGGTCCGGTAGCGCGTCGGCCGCCTCCAGATTCCGCCAGGCGGTCCACTCCCCGGTCTTGACACTGCGGGTGCGTACCTGGGCCGTGCCGTGCAGCCGCGTGGTCGCCCCCGTCCAGGAGACACCGAGCATCGAGAACTGCCCGGTGTCCGTACGCGGCAGCTCCCGCCTGCCGTTCGCGGTGCCCTTCAGTGTCAGGTCGTAGACCTTCGCCGGCCGCTTGGCCTGCCCGGCGGCCCCATGACCGGCGGACGGGCTGGCGACGGCGTACGTCACCACACCCCCGCCGCCCAGGAGCACCGCACCGAGCGTCAGCCAGGCCCGTCGCTTCATGCTCAGCGGTCTGTACGCACGCTGCCCGCGTGGACTCACTCGTCCCCACCCCTAAAAAACCATGACTGTCGCACCTGTCACGCCTGTCGCACAGGTATCGCTTAGACACAGCGTTCGGCCTCGACCAAACGTCACTCACCACCGCCGTAACCGGTCGGCTGTGACATTTCTTTGACGGGGGACGCTGATGATCGTGGGGGCCGTGCGCACCACCGGACGTGTCGCGCGGGACGAGTTGGGTGAGAGCCCGTTTCGCACTCGGTACGAACGAGGAACGTGTTGGGCCAAGGAGGGGAAACCCGCCGCGTGCAGGCGTACGACGGCGAGCTGGGTGCGGCCGTGGCGCGCGCCCAGGAAGGCGACGAGGCCTCCTTCGCGGTCGCCTACCGGCTGGTGCAGCCCGGTCTGCTCGGCTATCTCCGCGGGATCGTCGGTGACGAGGCCGAGGACGTGGCCGCCGACGCGTGGCTGGAGATAGCCCGGGACCTGGGCCGGTTCAGGGGCGACGGGGCCGGTTTCCGGGGCTGGACGGCGACCATCGCCCGGCACCGGGCGCTGGACCATCTGCGCCGGCTGAAGGTACGGCCCCGGTCGTCGGTGATCGAGCAGGACGTACTGGACCTGCCGGGCATCCACAGCACCCATGACCAGGCGCTGGAGGCGCTCTCCACCGAACGTGCCCTGGAACTGGTCCGCTCGCTGCCCCGGGACCAGGCCGAGGCGGTGCTGCTGCGGGTCGTGGTCGGCCTGGACGGCCCCGCCGCCGCGCGGGTCCTCGGCAAGCGCCCGGGCGCGGTACGCACGGCCGCGCACCGCGGGCTGAAGAGCCTGGCCCGGCGGCTGGGTGTCACGGGTGTGACGCAAGAGGACCCCCGGACGCTGGGGGAGTCGAAATGAACACCAACGGCGGCATGAACACCAACGGCGGCATGAACGCCCAGGGCGGCGTGAACGTCAAGGACGGCAGGGGCGGCCGCGACGGGCCGCTGCCGGACAGGGATGGACAGGGACATGGGTGAACGGCGAAGCGACGATGCCGACCGTGGCCGTCGGCACGTGCACCCCGACGGCACCGTGCTCGGCCCCGAGGCCGAGCCCGCCGGTCCGGCGCTGGAGGTCCTGCTCGCCGCCGCCATCCGTGACGACGGCCTCGACACCGAGGGCGAGAAGCGGGCGGTGGCCGCGTTCGAGGCCGCACGGGACGCCGGCGCGCACCGGGCGCGGAGGCGGCGCCGGGACGACTGGCGGCCGCGCGAGCCGCGGCGCACCCGCCGCTCGGTGAAGGCCACCCTGACGATGGCCCTGGCCGGCCTCACCCTGGGCGGCGTCGCGGTCGCGGCGATCGGCTCGGTGCACTCCTCGGCCGGGGGGCACGACGACCGTCGGCGGTCCGTCCCGTCGGCCGCCGCACCCGGCCCCTCCGCCGGACAGTCCTCCACGGACGCCCCCGGCCGCGCCGACGCGTCACAACGCCCGGCCACCGCGCAGGACACCGAGGCCCATTGCCGGGCCTACGGGAAGGTCAAGGGCAACGGCAAGGCGATGAGGTCGACGGCCTGGCAGCGGCTGATCCGGGCCGCGGGCGGTGAGACGAACGTAACCGCGTACTGCGCCCAGTTGCTGTCGCAGACGACGACCTCCGGGAAGAAGCCGGGCAAGTCCAGCAACACGAAGAAGCCCGGCAAACCGGAGAACCCCGACAAGAGCAAGAGCGGGAAAGGCAAGGGCAACTGATCCCGTGCATCGGGAGCCGGACGGCCAACTGGCCTTGCGTGCCTCGGTGTTGGCACGCAATCCGAACCGAAGCAACGGCCGGGGCCGCCACCCCCCACAGGAGAGGCCCCGGCCGTCGCGCGGCACGGACCGCGCGGCGGCCCGTACTCTGTTCAGCGCCATGAGTGCGTTTTCTGTCACACCCCAGGGCGTCACGAGTTAGTTGCGCTTTGTACGGACGTGGACGGCGAGCGGTTTCAGGTCGTAACGTGCCTTTCGCGTCGAGCGCGAATGCATGATCACTGCAACGATCGGCGGCTGCGTCGTAGCCGCGACCGACCACTTACTGGGGAACGACGGGTGCTGGGGGACGACGCGGAGCTGACCGCCGCGGTGCTGGCGGCACAGGACGGGGACGAAACCGCCTTCCGCATTGTCTATCGAGCGGTGCAGCCCCGCCTGCTCGGATACGTCCGCACACTGGTCGGCGATCCGGACGCCGAGGACGTCGCATCCGAGGCCTGGCTGCAGATCGCCCGCGACCTCGACCGGTTCGAGGGCGACGCGGACCGGTTCCGCGGCTGGGCCGCCCGGATCGCCCGCAACCGCGCCCTCGACCACATACGGATGCGCGGCCGCCGCCCCGCGATCGGCGGCGACGAGACGGAACTGACCGGCCGGGCCGCCGAGTCGGACACCGCCGGCGAGGCCATCGAGGCGCTGACCACCGAGTCCACCCTCTCCCTCATCGCCCGGCTGCCGCAGGACCAGGCCGAGGCGGTCGTCCTCAGGGTCGTCGTGGGCCTCGATGCCAAGACCGCCGCCGAGACGCTCGGCAAACGCGCCGGTGCCGTCCGCACGGCCGCGCACCGGGGCCTGAAGAAACTCGCGGAGCTGCTCGGCGCCGACCCGGAGCGGGCGGGCGTCCTCGACGTGCTTCCCCCGCAGCGAGAACCGAAGAATCGTGCGGTGACGTCCGCCACTGTGACGCATACGCGTTCGTGGACGCAGAAGGACATGTGATGGCCGACGAGCAGGACAAGTGGCTGAACCGTGAGACGGCGGAACGTCTGCTGCGCGGTGAGTCGCTGGAAGCCGTCGACGCCTCCACCCGTGATCAGGCAGAACGCCTCGCCAGGGCGCTCGGCGCGCTCTCCGTGCACACCGCGCCGGCCGCCGCCGAACTGCCGGGCGAGGAAGCCGCGCTGGCTGCCTTCCGCAAAGCGCGCGAATCCGCCGAGGACGAGTGGACCGCCGCGGCGCGGCAGCCGGACAGGTTCGGGCGGGGCTCCGACGTGGGTCTCGTACGCATCGGCGCCGGTCCCCGGCCGGCCCGTGTCCCGCGCTGGGCCCGCCCCGCGCGGTTCGCCCTCGCCGCCGCGCTGACCGCCGGCATGCTCGGCGGGGTCGCGGTGGCGGCCGGCACCGGGGTGCTGCCTACGCCGTTCGACGACAACCGCCCCGGACCGGGAGCCTCCGTCTCGGCCGCCGACACCCCGCAACGCCCCCAGGGCTCGCCCTCGACCGAGTCCCTGCTCGGCGGCGAGACCGGCGAGCCGTCCTCCGGCGCCACCTCCGGCGCCACGTCCGGCGGCTCCGGGCAGACCTCGCCCGGACCGTCCGGCAAGCCGAAGGACAAGGGCACCGGTTCGGCCGGCACCTCCGGGAACGGGCGGAGCGGTGCCCTGGCGTCCTGCCGTGCCCTCCAGGAGGGCAAGTCCCTGGGCGCCGACCGCAAGCGCGCGCTGGAGGGCCTGGCGGGCGGCGCCGGACGGGTGACCGAGTTCTGCAAGAGCGTCCTCGGCACCGGCACGTCCGGCAAGGACGCCGCCGCCGGCGACGACAAGGGCGGCGCCGGCGGTCAGGACGGCCAGAACAACGGCCAGGGCGGCGCCGGCCAGGGTGACAACAGCGGCCAGGGCGGTGGCGGCGACGGTCAGTCGGGCCGGAGCGGGGTTGGCGGCGGGGGCAACGACCATCACCAGGACGGTGTGGCCTCACCCGCCCCGACGGCCTTCGTGCCTCTGCTGCCGAACCCGACTGTCCCCTCGCCCGGCCCCACATACAGCGCATTTTGACCTTTACATACCGCTGTGACCTGCGGCTTTGAAACTTGCTGAATTCTCTTCCCGCAGGGTGTGACGTTTTCGGCGGCGACGGCGCAGTAGAGAGTGAGCCGACTGGTCATCGGCCGTCGCACGTAGCCGGGGTTCCCCCCGTACCTGCGGCTCGTGCATCGGCGCGGGCGGGACACGTTCCCCCGGTCCCGCCCGCGCCCCGCACATCCTCCGCTCACCAGTACACGACGACCTTGTCGCCGTTGCGCACCTGCGCGAACAGATCCGCGATCGCGGCCTCGTCCCGCACGTTGACGCAGCCGTGCGAGCCGCCCGCGTAACCCCGGGCCGCGAAGTCGTACGAGTAGTGCACCGCCTGGCCGCCGCTGAAGAACATCGCGTACGGCATCGGGGAGTGGTAGAGCGTCGACACGTGATGGCGTGACTTCCAGTAGACGTGGAACACACCCTCGCGGGTCGGCGTGTACTCCGCTCCGAACCGCACCGACGTCGTCGAGACCGTGCGTCCGTCGATCATCCAGCGCAGCGTCCGGCTGGTCTTGCTGACACACAGCACCCGCCCGGTCATGCACCGCGGATCGGGCGCGGCGGCCGGCTGACCGCCCATCAGATACAGCTCCCACTGGCCAGGCTTGTGCGTCATCCTCAGCAGCCGCTGCCAGGTCACGGCGTCGGTCTCACCCGTCCGCGGTAGCCCGCGCTTGCCCTGGAAGCCCTTCACGGCCTGGGTGGTGAGGTCGTCGTACGTCCCCGTCGGCCCGTCGAACAGCCAGGCGACCTGGCGCAGCCGGGCCTGGAGCTCACGCACGCCGGTGCCGGTGTCGCCGCGGGTGAACACGATGTGCGGCGGGGTGGTCTCGACGGCGGGCGGCGTCGGGGTGGGGGTCCGGACGGGTGTCCTGCCGGTTGTCGTGCCGGGTTTCTTGCCGGGTGTGCCGGTGCGCGCCGGGCTGGTTTTCCTGCTGGGCGCCGGGCTGCGCGGAAGCTCGATATGGATGGGTGAGTTCCGCTTGCCGTCCGCGGTGTCCGGCGGTTGCACGGTGCAGCCGCAGAGCGCGGTGAGCGCGGCGAGTACGGCGGCCGAGGCGAGCACGGCGGTGGGCCGGCCCACGATCCCTGAGTACACCGAGACCTTCATGCGAGGATGCTTCCCCGCGTGACCGCCGCCGAACAAAAGGGCATGGTGGGGAGTAATAGACGTACCGGCGTACTGGCGCACTGCGGAGGTCGGCCACCATGGTCCGTGAGTCGGAGTCCGGACTGCCCATCGAGCCGGTCTACGGCCCCTCGGCCCTGGCGGGCTGGGACCCGGCCGGGAAACTCGGCGACCCGGGGTCGTACCCCTTCACCCGGGGCGTGTATCCGACGATGTACACCGGCCGCCCCTGGACCATGCGCCAGTACGCCGGTTTCGGCACCGCGGCCGAGTCCAACGCCCGCTACCGGCAGCTGATCGCCCACGGCACCACGGGCCTGTCCGTCGCCTTCGACCTGCCCACCCAGATGGGCCATGACTCCGACGCCCCCCTGGCGCACGGCGAGGTCGGCAAGGTGGGCGTGGCGATCGACTCCATCGACGACATGCGGGCGCTGTTCGGCGGGATCCCGCTGGACCAGGTGTCGACGTCGATGACGATCAACGCGCCCGCGGCCGTGCTGTTGCTGCTGTACCAACTCGTGGCGGAGGAACAGGGGGTGCCGTCGACCGCCCTGACCGGCACGATCCAGAACGACGTTCTCAAGGAGTACATCGCGCGGGGCACGTACATCTTCCCGCCCAAGCCCTCCCTGCGTCTGACCGCGGACATCTTCCGGTACTGCCGGGCCGAGATCCCGAAGTGGAACACCATCTCCATCTCCGGCTACCACATGGCCGAGGCCGGGGCCTCCCCCGCGCAGGAGATCGCGTTCACGCTCGCCGACGGCATCGAGTACGTGCGGACGGCGGTCGCGGCCGGCATGGACGTCGACGACTTCGCACCCCGCCTGTCCTTCTTCTTCGTGGCCCGTACGACGCTTCTCGAGGAGGTCGCCAAGTTCCGCGCGGCGCGCAGGATCTGGGCGCGGGTCATGCGGGAGGAGTTCGGCGCGCGGAACCCCAAGTCGATGATGCTGCGCTTCCACACCCAGACGGCGGGCGTCCAGCTGACGGCCCAGCAGCCGGAGGTGAACCTGGTCCGGGTGGCGGTCCAGGCGCTGGCGGCCGTCCTCGGCGGCACCCAGTCGCTGCACACCAACTCCTTCGACGAGGCGATCGCGCTGCCGACGGACAAGAGCGCGCGCCTGGCCCTGCGCACCCAGCAGGTGCTGGCGCACGAGACCGATGTGACGGCGACGGTGGATCCCTTCGCGGGTTCGTACGCCGTGGAGCGGATGACCGACGACGTGGAGGAGGCGGCCGTCGATCTGATGCGCAGGGTCGAGGACCTGGGCGGCGCGGTGGCTGGGATCGAGCACGGCTTCCAGAAGGGCGAGATCGAACGCAACGCCTACCGCATCGCGCAGGAGACGGACGCGGGGGAGCGGGTGGTGGTCGGCGTCAACCGCTTCCGGCTGGACGAGGAGGAGCCGTACGAGCCGCTCCGCGTCGACCCGGCCATCGAGGCCCGGCAGGCGGAGCGGCTCGCGCGACTGCGCGCCGACCGGGATCAGCCGGCCGTCGACTCGGCCCTGGCCGCCCTGAGGAAGGCGGCGCAGGGCGATGACAACGTCCTCTACCCGATGAGGGAGGCGCTGCGGGCGCGGGCGACGGTGGGCGAGGTGTGCAACGCGCTGCGGGAGGTGTGGGGCGTGTACGTCCCGTCGGACGCCTTCTGACCTCCGGCGGGCGTTGTCAGACCCCCGTGCGAGACTTCTTCGCATGTTCGGCGTCATCGATCTCCCCACCTACCTGGCAGGACTCGTCCTGATCGTCCTGCTGCCCGGCCCCAACTCGCTGTATGTGCTGTCCGTCGCCGCCCGCCAGGGCATACGGGCCGGTTACACGGCCGCCGCGGGCGTGTGGTGCGGCGACACCGTGCTGATGACGCTGTCGGCGGCCGGGGTGGCCTCACTGCTCCAGGCCAACGCCGTGCTGTTCGGGATCGTGAAGTACGCGGGCGCCGGGTATCTGACCTGGCTGGCGGTCGGCATGCTGCGGGCGGCCCGGTCGATGTGGCGGACCCGGCTCGAGCGCGCGGCCGTGGAGACCGGGACGGCACCGGCCGGTATCGCCGTCGCACAGGAGCGGCCGTACCGCCGCGCCCTGGTGATCAGCCTCTTCAACCCGAAGGCGATCCTGTTCTTCGTCGCCTTCTTCGTGCAGTTCGTTGATCCGGGGTACGCCTACCCGGCCCTGTCCTTCGTCGTCCTCGGCGCGTTTGCCCAGCTGGCCAGCTTCCTGTACCTGACCGCACTGATATTCAGCGGTACCAAGCTGGCCGCCGCCTTCCGCCGCCGCAAGCGCCTGGCGGTGACGGCGACCTCGGCGGCGGGGGCGCTGTTCCTGGGCTTCGCGGTGAAGCTGACGCTGGCGAGCGCGTGAGGTGCGCGCGCACCCGTTACGGCGTGCTCCAGGCCCCGGTGCGCCGGGCGTACTCCGCCAGGCCCTGAGCCGTGTCGCCCGCCCAGCCCACATAGCCGTCCGGGCGGACGAGGAACACGCCGGGGCCGTACGACTCCGGGCTCGGTAGCCGCCGTACCGGGTCCGGGAGCGTGTGGACCGGGCCCGGGGTCAGATTCACCCTCGCCCAGCGGCCAGGGTCGGCGCGACGGCCAACGCCTGCACCATCGGCTTCGTCACGGAGGAACAGGGCGTCCAGCCCCTCCCGGGCGAGCGCCGGGAGGGGTACGACATCGAGGAACGATCCGCAGGAGTCGAGGCAGGCTACCGATAGCCCCCGTGTGTGTAGCGGCCCCGTAAGGGGGGCGCCCCGGTCGGCGCTACTTCATCGCCTTCCGAAGAGCCCGCGTGAGCACAGGCGGCAGCAGATCCACGGCCACCCGCCGCACCCCGCTCCGCCTCCGCGGCGCCTGCGGCGTCAAGACCGGCGTCGCAGCCGCAGGAGTCGGCTCGGGCGCCTCCGGCGCCTCCGGGACATCCGCGTACCGCGACAACGGGAACTCCGGCGCCGGCATCCGCTTCGACTTCAGCCTTATGATCCGGTGCCCCGCCGCCTCCTGTGTGCTCAGATGGCAGTCGGTCCGCCCCCGCGCCATCTCGATCAGCTCCTCCTGCACCGGCCCGGGGTCGCCCCATGTGCCGTACAGCTTCTGGGTGCTGATGCATATCGGGTGCAGGTCTCCGTTGAGAACCGCCTCCCAGGTGGCTATGGAGACGCCGGGCGTGTGCTCGGAGCGGAAGTCGTCGAGGACCACGATCCCGTCGGGCAGGAGCAGATCGCGGGCCGCCCTTATGTCACCGCGCACATGCTCGTACAGATGCGAGGCGTCGACGTGCACGAACCGGCAGGTGCCGGGCGGGACTTCGGCGGGAACCACGGAGCTGGGGCCCTGCAGTACGCGGGGCAGCTCGTCGTGGAAGGCGAGGTAGTTCTCCTCGAAGAGGCGCCGGGTCAGTTTGCTGTACGACTTCGTCGACTCCGCCCGGTTCGCGTCGTCGGGGGCGTCGCCCTCGAAGAGGTCGCACACGGTGAAGGACTCACCGGGCTGCAGGTGCCGGCCGGTGAAGATCGCGCTCTTGCCCATGTAGACCCCGACCTCCAGGAGGTCGCCGCGCATGCTGACGGTCTCCTGACGGCTGAGGAACCAGTCGAAGAGGACCTGGTCGAGCACGGGGAACCAGCCGGGCACGTCGTCGAGACGGCGGGGCAGTCGGGTCGTTTCCTGGGTGGTGGTGGCCATGTGGAGAAGGCACTCCCTCGATACGCGATCGGCAGCCTGTGGGGACCCTGCGCGATGGCTGTGCATCTGCAGGCCTCTACGGTGCCTGCCCGCCGTACGTTTTCGAAATCAGCTGAGAGATGAACGGCTGGCCAAGACCTCTTCAAGTTAACGAAAGATGAATTCTAATCGCATCACGAGTTTTTCAAGGTCCTTTTCAATCTCGGACCGAACGGCGTCTCCACGAACCGGTGGATCAGCCAGGCGAGCCCAAGCATCCCGGCCACCGTCAGCGCCAGGGTCGGCCACGGCGGCAGCCCCACGCCCCGGTGCAGCACCCGGATCACGAACCAGCCCAGGTGCTCGTGCACCAGGTAGAAGGGGTAGGTCAGCGCCCCGGCCGTGGTCAGCCAGGGCCAGGCGGCCCACCGTGTCCAGCCCGCCGCCACCGCCGCCACGGCGGCGTAGGCCAGCGTGACGACGAGCATCGCCACGTACGGGTTCCGGGGCGAGCCGGCGTGCCACGACCCCTCGGTGGCCATCCGCATTCCGAGGATCCAGGAGAGCGCCACGATGCCCCAGGACAGCAGCTGGTTGCCGAAGCGGTGCACGAGGTAGAGGGCCAGGCCGCCGATGAAGTACGGGGCGTACTGCGGCATCACGACCAGATCGGTCCAGGGGCCGCCGGCCGAGGTGCTGAGCACGGTGGCCAGGGTCCACACCGAGCAGAACAGCACCACCCTGCGGTAGGTGACACCGGGCAGGACGACGAGCAGCGCGAACAGGGCGTAGAAGCGCACCTCCACCCAGAGTGTCCAGCAGACGCCGAGGACGCGGGGCACGCCCATCGGCTGTTGCAGCATCGTCAGGTTGACCAGGAACTCGTCGAGCCGGACCGCGTGGACGACGGCCGGCAGGACCAGGGACGCGCCGGTGACCAGTACCAGGGCGACCCAGTAGGCGGGGTAGAGGCGGGCGACGCGGGAGCGGAAGAAGTCGCCCAGGGAGCGGCCCCAACTGCTCATACAGATCACGAAGCCGCTGATGACGAAGAAGAACTGAACGCCGAGACAGCCGTACACGGCGGCCTTGGAGAGGGTCGGGAAGATCTGGGTGGGGTTCTGGTGCCAGGACGCGGAGACGACTCCGCCGCGGCCGGCGTAGTGGTAGAGGCAGACCATCAGCGCGGCAGCGAGCCGCAGTCCGTCTAGGGCCAGGAGTCGGGGGCGCGGCCGTCCGGGTGGGGCTGGGACGACGGCAATCCGCGCAGGCGAGGGCGTCTTTGTGGGGGTCGCGAGAGACATGGTTGGAGACACCTACCCGGCTCCGGGCGTTTAATCATCCGATCTGTTCGTCAGGTCACCGGGACGTGGGAAGCCCAATACCGTCACCTGGGGGAATCATAGGAAGTACGCGGTGATCATCCTAACCATTCTCTTACCCGTCGGGATTCGTTAACCATATAGTCGTTTTGACTTTCTAGTTTCTCCATCCAACCCCCAGGTGCGGATCAACCCACCACACGCAGCGGTTACACAAGCTTTGCTTGGCAAAATCAGGAGAGTTATGACGAGGGTCCAGAACAGGCGGGCACCTGCGCGCGGAGGGGAGCTGGACGACTGCCTGCACGCCTGTGCCGTGCACAGTGGCAAACTCGTCGGCAGTCTCGACCGTCGCCGCAGCGAACTCGCCGAGCAGCTGCGCAAGCTGCTGGTGGTTGTCGCCACGGAAGGGGTCACCGCTCCCGCGGCGGCCCCGGCCGGCAGCGCGACCGCCCTGCTCAAGCGGGCCGTCAAGGGCGCCGCGGCCCCCGTCGGCGGGATCAACAGCGACCTGCTCGACGCGCTGCTGGCGGTTGCCAACAAGGCCCTTGAGTGCGGTTACAACGATGAGCTGAACCTCGCTCTGGTGATCAGCGACACCGTGCTCGCCCAGCGCAAGAACTCCCGCGCCGGCTGGCGGCTGCGCGCCCGCATCCTGGAGGGTCTCGGCGAGGAGAGCGAGGCCGTCGAAGCCTACGAGCGCTACCTCGAACTCACCACGGACGACGGTTTTGGCGTCGCCAACCGGATCTCCGGCATGCGCCGCGCCGCCGAGCGCGAGCGCGACCTCCTGGACCTCCTCAAGCGCCAGGTCCCCACCGCCACGGACCACGTCCGCGAGCCCGCCACGGCCACCTGGGCCGAGGGTCTCGCCCTGCACGCCATGGGCGACTGGAAGGCCGCCGAGCCCCGCCTGGTGGGCTCCCTGCTCGCCCTCTCCGCGGACGAGGCGCCGGTGAACGACCGGCAGGAGCTGCTCAGCCAGTACCTCGACCTCCGCCTCGCCGAGGGCGGTGACGCCGGTCTCACCGAGGCCGTCGCGCTCTACGCCGAGCAGCGCCGCTTCCGGATGCGCGGCCCGGTCGGCAATCCGACGGTCGACGGCGTGCAGTGGATCACCCTCGGGGAGTTCCGCAACCAGATCGCCGGCAAGTCGGTCTGCCTGATCGCCAACTCCGGCCGGGTGGGCGCCAGTGGCATCGGCAAGGAGATCGACGACTACGACCTGGTCGTGCGCTTCAACTCGTACAAGATCGACCCGCAGCACACCGGTGAGCGCACCGACATCCACGTCAGCATCCACAAGCACGCCTTCAACTGGGAGAAGCCGGTGACCACCCGGCTGATCTTCGGCGGCCTCTCGGGCGACTGGAAGCACTCGCTGCGCAACAAGCTGGTGCCCGGTGCCCAGCAGTACCTCGGTGACGAGTCGCTGCGCTGGCCGCTGCGCAACATCGGGCACGTCGGCGCCGACGCCTGGTCCGGCATCCCAACTTCCGGGTTCAACATGCTCTGGCTGCTGGACTTCCTGGACGTCAGCCCGACCCTGGACCTGATCGGCTTCGACTTCTACGAGAGCGGCGCCTACCGCGTGCAGGAGGCCATGAAGCTGGCCATCACCTCCGTGCACGAATACACCAGCGAGAAGGATTGGGTCATGCAGCGGGCCCAGAGCGTGACCGACATGAGGATCTCCCTGCGATGACGACGACCTTCACCCCGGCGATACCGAACACCGACGCGAGCGCTCTCACCAAGAAGCGCCGGATCGCCTTCGCCTCCTACGTGGACGAGAACTACCTGCCCGGCTTCCTGGTCCTGCTGCGCAGCCTCGCCCTGTCCAACCCGGGCGTCTGTGAGGACTTCGTCGTGCTCTACGACGACCTGCGGCCGGCCTCCATCGCGAAGATCCGCGCCCTGCACCCGCGCATCGTGCTGCAGCGGGTCAACGACACGCACTACGACTCGTACGTCAAGGGCGACCAGGACAACTACCTGGTCCGCAAGGCGTACTTCATCCTCGACATCTTCCGGCTGCGCGACTACGACACGGTCATCACCTTGGACACCGACATGGTCGTCCTCGGCGGTCTCGGCGAGCTCCTGGAGCTCCGCGAGGGCCTCGCGGCCGTGCCGCAGTTCTTCTACGGGCAGCACAAGCTGAACTCCGGTCTTCTGGTGATCCAGAAGGAGTACCTGTCCGACGAGTTCTGCGCGAAGATCGACAAGATCGGCCGCAGCGGCGAGTACGAGCTGGACAAGCACGACCAGGGCATCCTGAACGCCGTCCTGGACGGCGACTTCGTCCGCCTCGACGCCAAGTACAACTTCGTCAAGCGGCGGCTTTCCGGTGACCTCCCGGTCCCGGAGGACACGAAGATCCTGCACTTCACCGGGCGGCACAAGCCCTGGCAGGGCGGTGAGTCCGGCTACTCGCAGGCCGAGGACCGCTGGCGCGAGTTCGAGATGAACGACGCCGACTTCCAAGCGGCCTACTTCGCCGCCTCGGGCGGGCTCCACCACGACCTGGTCGTCCACTTCGGCGCCCCGCACGTCAAGCGCACCGGTGACGTCGAGATCGCCCGCAAGGTGGCCGCCGCGCACATATCGGCCGGCGACTACCAGGACGCCGTCGACGTCCTCAGTAGCGTCCGTATCCCGCTGGACGATGCCTGGCCGCACGAGGCGCTCGGCCACGCCCTGATGAGCGTCTCCCGCTACGAGGAGGCCAAGACGCAGCTGCTGCTCGCCTCGGCCGCCCCCAACCGGGCCGCGACCGCGTTCGCCCGGCTCGCCCAGATGGCCTGGGTGCACGGCGACAACACCGAGGCCCTGAAGCACGCCACCGCCGGCCTCACCGTCGACCCCACCCACCGCCCCAGCCGCCTGTGGGCACAGCGCGCGGCCGCCGTCCCCTCCCAGGAGCAGGGCAGCGCCGAGGACCAGCTGGCGCATGTCGCGTTCTACATGGACCGGCAGGGCAACGCGGGCGACAAGCTGCTCCCGGAGACCGTGCGCCTCGGCTTCGGCCCGGACACCACCTCCCGGCGCTGGCACTCCGTGCACGCCCACCGCTACTTCGACCAGGCCGCCCTGGAGCGGGTCAACGCCCGCCGGGGTCTGGTCATCGGCGGCGGCGGTCTGTTCATCCCGGACACCATGCCCAACGGCAACAGCGCCTGGCAGTGGAACGTCCCGGACGAGCACCTGCGCGGCATCGACGTCCCGATCATGGTGTACGCGGTCGGCTTCAACGCCTTCGACGGCCAGTCCTACCGGGCGACCCGGTTCAAC
Organism: Streptomyces sp. NPDC005866; assembly: GCF_040629895.1. NCBI lineage: Bacteria > Bacillati > Actinomycetota > Actinomycetes > Kitasatosporales > Streptomycetaceae > Streptomyces > Streptomyces sp. NPDC005866. Next base: position 15,125 of record NZ_JBEXWP010000015.1, on the reverse strand, counting down.
GAGAGCCTGCGGCTGCTGGTCGAGAAGTCGTCCTTCTTCGGCCTGCGCAACCACGGCTCCATCGCCAGGGTCCGCGCGATGCTCCCGCCGGAGCTCCAGGACAAGGTCGTCTTCCAGCCCTGCCCGACCACGGTCATGCGCCAGCTGGTGACCGGCTGGAGCGACCCGGCGTACCGCGAGGACACGGTGATGCTCAACGCGGCCTACGACCGCGCGGGGCTGCGCTTCGGCCACGACTACGGGCACTTCCTCGCCGAGATGGCCAAGGCCGTCCGCAAGATCGGCGAGCACACCGAGGTCAAGTGTGTCGCGCACTCGCTGGACGACGAGCGGATCGCCTTCGACCTGCGCCGCGAGCACGGCATCTCGCTGCCGGTGATACCGATGTACGACTTCTCCAACGACGAGATCCGTGAGACGTACGCCAAGACCCGCCTGGTCATCGGCATGCGCGGGCACGCCGGCATGATCCCGTTCGGTGTCGGTACGCCCATCGTCTCCCTCATCTCGCACCCGAAGATGGCGTACTTCCTCAACGACATCGAGCGGCCCGAGTGGGGTGTCTCGGTCCACGAGCGCGACCTCGGCGAGATCCTCACCGAGCGCGCGATCGACATCCTCGACAACCACAGCCGTACGGTCGCCGATGTGCACGACCGGCAGCAGCAGCTGTGGAAGGTCACCGAGGAGAACGCCGCCAAGGTCAAGCAGATCCTGGGCCGGTAACACCGAAGGGGCGGGCCCGTGGTGGGCCCGCCCCTGTTCGGAAACGCTTTTGTGAAGAGCTGTTCGGGAGGGGCCGCGCTCAGCGGCGTACCACCCGGCGCAGGTTGCGCGCCTTGCGGGCCATCCGGCGGACGGTCGCGTTGCGCGGCAGGAAGCTCAGCTGGGCCGGCAACCCGCCGGGCAGCGCGAGCGAGGTCAGGCGCTTGCGCTTGAAGTAGCGGACGGTCGTGTCGTTGAGATGCTTGGTGAGATAGCGCTCGGTCTCCTGGCGCAGCTGCGGATAGATCTTCGGCTGCATCGCGAAGCCCACCGCGCAGATCAGCTCGCCGAGTTCCTCCACGCTCAGCAGCGCGCGCTGCTCCTCGACGGCCGTGCGGTCGGTGAGCGAGGGCAACAGCGCGTCGACGACGGTGACCGGGACGCGGTTGCTGTTCTCGTACGGGGTGAGCTTGTCGAGGAGCGTGTCGGTGCCGATCCGGGCGGTCGGCAGGCCGTACAGCGTGGACGCGGTGAGCAGTGCGGTGGAGAAGCAGCCGACGACCAGCGCGGGGCGCATCTTCTGGTACAGCACCTCGGCGAGGACCGTGGTGTCCAGGACGGTGAGGTCAACCCCGAGCTTCTCGGCCTCCTGCTCCAGCGTCCGCACGTAGCGGGCCGGGGCGGAGGGGTGCGGCTTGAATACGATCTTGGTGTGGCCGAGTTCGACGGCGCCCTTCAACATCCGGACGTGCAGGTCCTCCTCCTGTTCGGGGGAGAGGATGTCGAGCGCGGAGAGGTACTGGCCGAGCAGCAGGGCCGGTTCCTCGATCTGGGGCAGCTCGTCACCGCTGGGCGCCAGTTCGGCCAGCACCTTGGTGAACGCCGAGGTCGGCACGACCTCGCCGGGGACGCCGAACTCGGTGAGCAGCAGGGGCTTGAGGCCCGGCACCAGGTCGAGGTGGAGGACCCGGTCCACGCGGGTGCCGACCAGCGGGTCGATCTTGTTGCGGGTAGGGCCGTAGCTCATCAGGCCGTCGGCGTAGACCGTGACCGGGGCGCCGGTGAACATCTGGGTGAGGCTGAGCGAGGGGTTGACCTGGATCGACTCGACGGCGAACTCCACGTCGTCGTCGCCGAGCTGCCACTCGTGACGCAGGAACCGTTCCCACAGGGGGTGGTCCTCGATGCGGGGGGCCCAGCCGCCGGGGTGGAACGGGAAGATCGTCTCGTTGTAGGAGATCACTTCGTCGAAGCGGTCGCGCAGCCGCTCGAAGCCGGGCGCCACGTCCAGGCCCGGGGTGGTCTCGGGGGTCGCGGCGTTGTTGCAGACCAGCAGGATGCGCCGGTCGGCCGGGCGGAACGCGCCGGAGTCCAGGGCGGCGGCGAGGGTGGCCGTGCCGTAGAGGGTGGACGCCTGGAAGATCTGGGTGGTCACGCGGCGGCCCCCGCGGGAGCGGGACGGCGGCGAAGCCGGCGCAGCTTGGTGGCGCGCTGGAGGTCCATGGAGTCCAGGGCCTCGTCCAGCACGTCCTGCGGCATGCGCCGCAGCGCGGCGGCACTCATGGATTTCAGCTTCTTCGCCACCGCGGGCTCGAACCTTTCGATGGATCCCAGGTGATGGGAAATGATGGCGCAGTAGGTACGGACGGCCTTCGGCAGGAGATCCCTCGCGTCCGCGTCCTGCGCGGTTTCCTCGATCACCTGGTCGAACGCGCGAATGAAATCGAGCTGACGGACATCCCCGATCTGCGTGAGTGACGAGGCTACGCCACGCCGATAGAAGACACCGATCAGGTTCACCGCCGCGAAGGACTCGGCCTCCCGGTGCAGCCGCCAGATCCACGGCCGGTCCTCGGCCGTGCGCAGCCCGTCCGTGAAGTGGACGAGCCCCTTGTCCACCAGACGGCGGTGGTAGACACCCGCCCATGCGTAGGCGTAGTCGACGGAGGTGGACCGGTCGGCGGGCAGGATCGCGTCCCGCGGGTTCATCACGGTGTTGCGGCGGCCGACCGGCACCCGGTGCACGACCCGGGCGCGCGCGGTGCACTGCACATGGTCGGCGCGGACGAAGTCGCAGCCCAGCGACTCGATTGCGTTCACGAGGTTCGGGTAGTAGCCCGGCGCGAGCCAGTCGTCGCCGTCCAGGAAGGTGACGTACTCGCCGCGCGCTTTGTCGATACCGGTGTTGCGCGCGGTGGCCAGCCCTCCGTTCAGCTCGTGTCTGACATGGACCGCGCCTGGTAGCTCGCGCTCGGCTCGCGCGAGAATCTCTGGCGTCCCGTCGGTCGAGCAGTCGTCGACGAGAATGAATTCGAAGTCCTCACGCGCGTTCGCACGCAGGCTCCTGAGGGTGTCGGGCGCGTATTGCTGCACGTTGTAGAACGGCACGATGACGGAGAGCTTGACCACGTGGTGGACGTTAGGGGGGCGCCCGTCATTCGTCTTGACCGCCGCCTTGACACCAGGTGAACGACGTGTGGCGAAGCCATGAACCAAGACTCTTTGAGACCTTATCCCGGGCTGATTCGCCATTCGGCGATGTGCTGTTAACCGTTTGTTGGACTTGGGTTGGTCAGATACACGGAATGGCTTCCTAGCGTCTTCGGTGTGCCAGTAAGTGCAACGAAGTCCCTGCGGGTGGCCGTCCTGGCGGATTCCGATACTCGGTGGAAGTGGGGGGCGCTCACCGCGAAGCGCCTGATTCCCAACGAAAGCGACAATTCGGACGTCCGGCTCGATGGTTACCTTCTGCGGGGGCGTGCCACCCCCACCGCCCGCCAGCTCCAGGAAGTCGGCGTCCACGCGGACTCGCTCCGCGAAGTGACGGCCGTCGAGTTCCTGCGTGCCATGGAGGCCGGACCCGAGGACGCGGAGTCGTACGACATCCTCGTCCTCTCCCTCGTCGGCGGCGGGGTGCAGGCGATGCTGCACGGGCTGCGCAGCGCCTGGGCCGGCCGCGAGAAGCGGCCCGTCGTCGTCACCGGCTATGTCGGCGTCGTATACGAGAAGCTCGCCGACGGACTGCTGCTGCGGCACGGCGCGGACCTGGTCCTCGCCAACTCCCGACAGGACGCAGACCGCTTCCGGGCCGTGTACGACGGGGTCGGCGCCGACTCCTCCGCGGTGACCGAGGTCGCGCTGCCGTTCCTCGGCGGGGCGCCATACGAGGGTGAACACGAGCCGTACACCGTGGTGTTCGCCGCCCAGCCGTCCGTGCCGGAGAGCCGCAAGGACCGTACGTACCTGCTCAACCGTCTCATCCAGCACGCCCGTCAGCACCCCGAGCGGGAGGTGCTGCTCAAGCTGCGCTCCAAGCCCGGCGAGCACACCACCCACATCGAGGAACTGCCGTACCAGAAGCTGGTCCAGGGCAAGGACGTGCCCGCCAACTTCCGGCTGGTGTACGGACACATGGGCGAGGTACTCGACCGCACGGACCTCCTCGTCACCGTCAGCTCCACGGCCGCTCTGGAAGCCCTGCACCGCCGGATCCCCACCGTGGTCCTCACCGACCTCGGCGTCCGCGAGATGCTCGGCAACCACCACTTCGTCGGCTCCGGCTGCCTCGCCTCCTGGGACCAGCTCGACGCCGGACACCGCCCGGTGCCCGACGCCGAGTGGGTCTCCCGGCAGGGCGTCGCCGCGGACGGCACGTACGGCACCGCGTTCGACGCGGGACGTGAGCGGATCGCGAAGCTGCTCCGCCGGCCCGGCGGTCTGCCGCCCCTGAACCCGTACTACACACCCGAGACCGCGCCCGGTTACCTGCCCGGCATCCTGGCCCGCCACCACCTCGGCCCCGACGGCGTGCCGCTGCCCGGCGCGCCCGCCGCCGACAAGGCCCCGGGCCCCGTGCGCCAGATCGTGCGCCGGGCCGCACGCGGTGCCTACCGCCACGGCGTCCAGCGGGTGGCCCCCGTGATCCGACGAATGGGAGAGCTGTGAGCGACCGGATCCCGCACCAGGCGCAGTCAGAGCCGTCAGCGCCCGTGTCTTCTGAAGGAACAGAGCCGATGCCCCACCGCGAAGCGGTCGTCGTCCCCCGTGTGCTCGCCGTGATCCCCGCGCGCGGCGGTTCCAAGGGCGTGCCCGCGAAGAACCTCCTCCCGGTCGGCGGCGTCCCGCTGGTCGCCCGCGCCGTCCGCGAGTGCCGCGCCTCCCGCCTGGTGACCGACGTCGTCGTCTCGACGGACGACCAGGCGATCGCTGCGGCCGCCCGGTCCGCCGGCGCCGAGGTCGTGCTGCGCCCGGCCGCCATCGCCGGTGACACCGCCACCTCCGAGGCCGCCGTCCTGCACGCCATGGACGCCCACGAGGCGCTGCACGGCGCCCCGGTCGACGTCGTGCTGCTCGTGCAGTGCACCAGCCCGTTCATCATCCGCGAGGACCTCGACGGGGTGGCCGGCGCGGTCGTCGAGAACGGCGCCGACACGGCCCTCACCGTGGCCCCCTTCCACGGCTTCGTCTGGCGCGACGAGGTCGACGCCCCCGTGCCGGTGGGCGCCGACGCGGCCTCGGCGAGCGGCGGCTTCGGCGTCAACCACGACAAGTCCTTCCGCCCCCGCCGCCAGGACCGCCCCCAGGACTTCCTGGAGACAGGCGCCGCCTACGCGATGCGCGCGGACGGCTTCCGCGAGCACCAGCACCGCTTCTTCGGCCACACCGAGCTGGTGCGCACCGACCCGGCCCGTGTGCTGGAGATCGACGACCCGCACGACCTGGCCCGCGCCCGCGCGCTGGCCACCCTCTTCGACGCGGACCGCCCCGGTTCGCTGCCGACCGCCGACGACATCGACGCGGTCGTACTGGACTTCGACGGCACCCAGACCGACGACCGGGTGCTGATCGACACCGATGGAAAGGAGTTCGTCTCCGTGCACCGCGGCGACGGACTCGGCATCGCGGCCCTGCGCAAGAGCGGGCTCAAGATGCTGATCCTCTCCACGGAGCAGAACCCGGTCGTCGCCGCACGGGCCCGGAAACTCCAGATCCCGGTCCTGCACGGCGTCGACCGCAAGGACCTCGCCCTCAAACAGTGGTGCGAGGAGCAGGGCATCGCTCCCGAGCGCGTGCTCTACGTCGGAAACGACGTCAATGACCTCCCGTGCTTCGCCCTCGTCGGCTGGCCCGTGGCGGTCGCGAGCGCCCACGACGTCGTACGCGGCGCCGCACGCGCGGTCACCACCGTCCCCGGTGGCGACGGCGCGATCCGAGAGATCGCCAGCTGGATCCTCGGCCCCTCTCTCGATTCCCTCCCGAAGTAAGGACACCCCACAGTCATGAGCAACTCCCGTCAGCGTGCGTTCGGTTCCCGTGAGGTCGGCCCGGGCAAGCCCGTCTACATCTGCGGCGAGATCGGCATCAACCACAACGGTGAGCTGGAGAACGCCTTCAAGCTGATCGACGTGGCCGCCGAGGCCGGCTGCGACGCCGTCAAGTTCCAGAAGCGCACCCCGGAGATCTGCACCCCGCGCGACCAGTGGGACATCGAGCGTGACACCCCCTGGGGCCGTATGACCTACATCGACTACCGCCACCGGGTGGAGTTCGGCGAGGACGACTACCGCCAGATCGACGAGTACTGCAAGAGCAAGAACATCGCCTGGTTCGCCTCCCCGTGGGACACCGAGGCCGTCGCGTTCCTGGAGAAGTTCGACGTCCCGGCGCACAAGGTCGCCTCCGCGTCCCTCACGGACGACGAGCTCCTGAAGGCGCTGCGCGCCACCGGCCGCGCGATCATCCTCTCCACCGGTATGTCCACCCCGAAGCAGATCCGCCACGCGGTCGAGGTCCTCGGCTCGGACAACATCCTGCTCTGCCACGCCACCTCCACCTACCCGGCGAAGGCCGAGGAGCTCAACCTCCGCGTGATCAACACGCTGGAGAAGGAGTTCCCGAACGTCCCGATCGGCTACTCCGGCCACGAGACGGGCCTGCAGACCACCCTCGCCGCGGTCGCGCTCGGGGCGACCTTCGTCGAGCGTCACATCACCCTGGACCGCGCGATGTGGGGCTCCGACCAGGCTGCCTCCGTCGAGCCGCAGGGCCTGCAGCGCCTGGTCCGCGACATCCGCACCATCGAGGCCTCCCTGGGCGACGGCGTCAAGAAGGTCTACGACTCCGAGCTCGGCCCGATGAAGAAGCTGCGCCGTGTCGCCGGTGTCGTCGCCGAGGCGGAGATCGCCGCGGCCGCCGGCGAGCCGGTCCAGGTCTGACACCTCTGAAGTTACGTCTGTTGTCACGACGACGGGACGGTCGTACGTCGATGAGCCCCCGCGCCGGGAACACCGGCCCCCACACACTCGCGTTCGTCGAGAGTCCGGTGCAGCTGCTGAACGTGCTGGAGTGGGCACATGTCCACGCCCTGCGCGGTGCGGTGGAGCCGGTGCCGACGGTGCCCTCGCAGGGCCGCCGCGCATCGGCCGCCATATCGGCGGCACCCGGCGTGGAACTCACGATCGTCGTCCTGTCCCCGACGGACCCCATGACCCGGGGCCAGCTTCGCCGTATGGCGGATCTGGCCCGTGACGAGGGTTACCGGGTCCGCTGGGAGGAAGCACGGGGCGGCACCACCGCCCCCTTCCAGACGATCGGCGGCCTGGCGGGTTCCCTCCGCCGGGCCGACCGGATCGTCATGGGAGACCCGTTCTCCCGCTACGTACAACTTCTGCTGACGATCACCCGCGCCCGTGAGCTGGTCGTCGTCGACGACGGCACGGCGACGATGGAGTTCGTGGCCCAGCTGGCGCGCGGCGAACGCCTGGTCCGCTGGCACCGCAAGGGCGGCCGCCCGGGCGTTCGCGATCTGCTCTTCGCCCCGGTCTCCTCCTCCGCCCGCCGCCGCCTCACCCCCAGTGACCGCCGCCGCGTGGAGGTCTTCTCCTCCATGCCGGTGACGGAGACACCGGCGGGAGTCAAGGTCACCGCGAACGACTTCGGCTGGACCCGGGCCCGCTTCGGCCCGCCGCGCATCACCAAGGGCGCGGACATGGTCGGCACGTCCCTGGTGGAGACCGGTGTGGTGGACGGCGATCGCTATCTGGAAGCGGTGCAGCAGCTGGCGAAGACGCATGGCGCCACCCGCTACTTCGCGCACCGCAGGGAGAGCACGGAGAAACTCCGCCGCCTCGCGGCCGAGACGGGACTTGAGATAGTCCGCCCGGACCTCCCGCTGGAGCTGATCGCCCGCCGCGGCCCGATCGGCCGTACGATCCTGAGCTTCCCCTCAACCGTCGTCCACACCCTGCCTCTTGCTCTGGTCGGCACGGGAGTCCGCGTGGCGGTCTGCGACATCGACCCGGCCTGGCTGACGGAGAGCGCGTCACCTCGGGCGCAGGGGTTCCTGTCGGGCGTCACGGGCACGGCGAAGGACGTGCACCGACTGGCGGCGGTCACCAGCCTGGCGTAGGCAGCGGTTCGCTCATGGCACGGTGATCACGGCCTTCCCGCGAACGTGGCCCTGCTCCACATGGCGCACGCCCGCGCCGGTGTCGGCCGGCGGGTATGTCCGGTCGACCACCGGGGTGAGCCGGCCGGCCTCGACGAGCGCGGCCCGCCGGTCACCAGGACCACAGTTCCCTCGAATCGGTTCATGGCGACGAGCATCACGCTGTCCACGGCTGAACACTGGCGTGAACCGGACCTCGCGGTCGATGAACTACTGGGGGTGCTGCGTCGTTTTAAGGACCTGGAGGAAGGGCGCGAAGGCTCCGACGGGGAAGCTGAGGACGGCTCTGGCGGGGGCTTTTGAGTCGCGGACGGATATGTGTGTGGGAGAGTTCGCTATCTCTACGCAGGAGTCGCCGTCGCCGGGGCCGGAGTATGACGACTTCCGCCAGGTGTCCATCGGGTGCCTCATAGCTCTTTCGACAGTTTGTGAATGAAGTCGCGCGAGTGCTCGGGGTCGAGCGATGCGGACTCCACCTTATGAAAGAGTGTTCGAAAGGTGCTCAGTTGTGCCTCGGAGTCGATGAAGGCCGCTCCCTGCGGGCCGTCGCGTACGACCGTGTCCAGCTTCGGTACAGCGCCTCCCACGTACGTCATGGCGCTCGCGGCGCTGGTGAACCCTTCCAGGTGGAAGGGGATGACACGGACGGTGACGTGTCCCGCGTCAGACGCCTCCAGGACGTGGGTGAGCTGAGTCCGTGAGGTGCTGCGGTCGCCGACCATGATGCGCAGCGCCGCCTCGTGGATGACTGCCTCGTAGGGGGTCTCGGCGGCGGCCGCCGCACGTCGCATCCGATGGCGAACGCGCAACTCGACTTCGTCTGCGGGGAGTTCCGGAACCCGGTCGGAGAAGACGGCGCGAGCGTAGCTCTCCGTCTGAAGGGGCCCGGGGACGAACAGGAACTGGACCTCCTGCAGGAAGGCCGCGTGGTACTCGAGCTCGGCGAGATCGAGGAACGGCGTCGGCAGTAGCTCCCGGTACTCCTCCCACCAGCCTTTGGTCCGGGCGGTCGCCATGGCCGCCAAGGCGTCGATCAACTCTTGGTCTGTGCACGAGTAGTTCGCGGCGAGACGGCGCAGCCGCTTCTCGCTCAGGCCCGCGATTCCTGACTCGATCTGGCTGATGACCGGAGCGGTGACTCCGAGCAGGGCTGCTGCCTCCCGCGCTGTGAGGCCGGCCGCGTCGCGGAGCCTGCGCAACTCGACCGCCAGTCGCAACTGACGCGCTGTCGGCTCGCTCCTCAGTGCCATCGGCTGCCCTCCCAAAGCGCCTGAGCGCGTGGCTCGTTCGGCGTCACTTTACGGGACCGGCTTGCGAAGCATAAACAATTAGCCCTACCGTCGGTGACGTTACGCACACGCTGCGGAAGTGCACCGCATCGTCATGCGGCGATGCCACCGTGCGTGAAATCTCCTTCACCTGACCGGAGTTGATGACGCATGCCCGAAACCTGGGACTACACGCTGTCCATCCCCAACGACCTCAGAGCGGTGACGATCTGCCGCCGCACCCTGCGCCTGATCCTGACGATGCACGGCCTGATCGGGCTCGCGGACACGGCGGAGCCGCTGGCGGCGGAGCTGGTGTCCAATGCCGTACGGCATACGAAGGGGCCGGCGGCGCTGAGGGTGCGGCGTTCGGCGGAGGGCGTCGTGTGGATCGGGGCGTGGGATGCGGATCCCGTGCCTCCGGAGCCGCCGGGGTCGTTGGAGGCGGTGACGGATCTTGAAGCGGGGCGGGGGTTGGGGCTGGTGGTGGCGTGTGCCGACTGCTGGGGCTGGCAGCCGTCCGCCCGGTTCGGGGACCGGGGCAAGTACGTGTGGTGCGAGTTGGGGGTGGCGTGATGGTGGGGTCGTCGCATGAGGCGTTGCATCGGATCTTCCAGAAGGACCCGGGGTTGCTGACGCATGCGTTACAGCGGGTGCTGGGTGTGCCGTTTCCCGAGCCGCGGGAGATCGCGGCGATGAACGTGGATCTGACGGAGATCGAGCCGGTCGAGCGTCGGGTGGACACGTTGCTGCGGGCGGAGACGGACGAGGGGACGTATCTCCTGGTTGTGGAGTCGCAGGGAAAGGTGGACGACCGGAAACGAGGCAGCTGGCCGTACTACCTGTCGTATCTGTATGAGAAGTATCGATGCGAGCCGGTGCTGATCGTGATCACGCAGAGCAGTGCGACCGCGCGGTGGGCGGCGCGGCCGATCCAGCTGGGCTTGCGGGGGTGGGAGTCGCTGACGGTGCGTCCGCTGGTGTTGGGGCCGGACAACGTGCCGGTGATCGCGGATGTGCGGGAGGCAGAGGACGACGTACCCCTTGCGGTGCTTTCGGCCATGACACATGGGCGGGGTAGGCAGGCCCCGGCCATACTGCAGTTCGCTGGCAGCCGCCTTGAAGACCGTTGACCGTGACAGTGCCGCGGTCTTCGCGCAGTTCGTCGATTCGTGCCTGGTTGAACCTCAGGCGAAGCAGATGTGGAGGGACCTGATGACGGCGATCCAGTACTTCTGGCGGCACCCGCTGGCGGAGCAGGTGCGCGAGGAAGGCCGGGAACAAGGGCGGGCCGAGGCCAAGGCCGAGATGCTCCTCCGGATCCTGGAGTGGCGCGGCATCCCGGTGGCTGACGCCGTGCGCGAGCGGGTGAACGCCTGCACCGAGCTGGACCAGCTTGAGATCTGGGCCCAGCGTGCCATGCACGTCACGGACGCTGCGGAGCTGTTCGGCGAGGAGTGAGGGGCGGGGCCGCCCGCTCCTGGACAACCGTCGCGGCGGCGGGGAGGTGTTCCCTCGGCCCGGCTGGGAAGTCGGGTGATGCAGAGCCTGCCGCGTTCGGCGGTGGCACGGATGGAGGGCGGGTTCGCGTGCGTACCGTCGGAGTGGAGGAGGAGCTTCTGCTCGTCGACCCGGATTCGGGTGAGCCAAAGGCGTCGGCAGCCGCGGTGCTGGCCCGGGCCGCCTTGATCGATCCGGGGCAGGACGTGTTCGAGAAGGAGCTCTACGGGCAGATGCTGGAGTTCGCCACTCATCCGCAGTCGGATATGGCGGACCTGGGCGAGGAGATCGTGCGGTGCCGGAAGGAGGCCGCCCAGCTTGCCGGGGAGCTCGGGTGTGCCGTGGCCGCGCTCGCCAGCTCGCCGCTGCCGGTGAGCCCCTCCGTCAGTGTGAACCGGCGCTACCAGTGGATGGCCGAGCAGTACGGGATCGCCACCCGTGAGCAGCTGGTCTGCGGCTGCCATGTGCATGTTGCCGTGGAGTCCGACGACGAGGGAGTGGCTGTTCTGGACCGGGTGCGGCCCTGGCTGCCCGCGCTCCTCGCGATCAGCGCCAACTCCCCCTTCTGGCAGGGCAGCGACTCCGGCTATGCCAGTTACCGCCGTCAGGTGTGGTCGCGCTGGCCGTCCGCGGGCCCGGTGGAGCCGTTCCGGTCCGCCGAGCGGTACCACCGGCTGGTCGCGGACATGGTGGCCACCGGCGTCATCCTGGACGAGGGGATGGTCTACTTCGACGCGCGGCTCGCCCGGCGCTATCCCACCGTGGAGATCCGGGTCGCCGATGTGTGCCTGCGCGCCGAGACCGCCGTCCTCGTGGCCACGCTCGCCCGTGCGCTGGTGGAGACCGCCGGGAGGGAGTGGCGGGCCGGACAGGAACCTGTCGACCACGGGGTGGGGCTGGTGCGGCTGGCCGACTGGCGCGCCGCCCGCTCCGGGCTCGGCGGGGAACTACTCGACCCCGTCACCCTGCGGCCCCGGCCGGCGGAAGCGGTACTGGACGCCCTGCTGGCGCACACCCGGGACGCCCTCGTGGACACCGGCGACCTGACGGCTGTGGAAGAGGCCGTGCAGCGGTTGCTGCGGGACGGCAACGGCGCCGACGAGCAGCGGCGGCTGATGGAGGACACCGGAAGCCTGCGGGACGTCGTCACCGAGTGTGTGCGCCGCACTCAGGTCTGATGTCCCGGGCCGCGGCGGCTCCCGGTCAGCGCGGTTTGCGGGCCAGTACGAACGCCCGGGGCCATTTCTCCTCGCCCAGGGGCTCACGGATCAGGGTGGCCGCCACCTCAAGGCCCGCCTTGGCGAGCATGTCGCCCACCGCGTGCGCCGGGCGCCAGTAGTAGCGGAGGTCGATCTCGTGGCCGAAGCGTTCGGTGAGATGGAGGCCGGGTTGTTCGCCCTTCTGGAAGGCCACCAGGACATGGCCGCCGGGGACCAGGACGCGGTGGAAGCCGGCGAAGGTCGCCGGGAGGTGCTCGTCGGGGATGTGGATGATCGAGTAGAGCGCGAGGAGGCCGCCCAGGGTCTCGTCGGGCAGCTCCAGGGACGTCATCGAGCCCCGGTGGAAGCGCAGGGCCGAGTGGGTCTCGCGGGCCAGGGTCACCATGGCGGGGGAGAGGTCGATACCGAAGGCCGGGACGCCCAGGTCGTTCAGGTGCGCGGTGATGTGGCCGGGGCCGCTGCCCAGGTCGCCACGGGGGCGGTGCCGTTCGCCTTCACCAGCTCGGCGAAGGCGGCGATCAGGGACATGTCCACCGGTTGGTCGGGGAGGCCGGGGTAGGCGGCGGAGTAGTCCTTGGCGATCGCGTCGTAGGACGTACGGGTGGTCTCTATGAAGTCGGTCGTCTCCGAGTCCGTCACGGTCGCGCACGCTACCGGGCGGGCGTGCCGGGCGCGGCCAAGTCGCCGTTGCGGCCCGGTTCCGATTCGGTAGATGGACAGGAACGGCGTGATTGCCGTACGGCGTGGTATGCGTGGAAGAGAAACATAGGTTTTACCCAGCCACGTCCGAGGTCATGCCTCCGAGGTCAGGTTTTCTTCCCCTAACGGGCTGAACTTTTGTTGATCTCGGGGCAGTTGACCCACCGGGCGTCCTACCCTTCAGAGGGTGAACCAATTGATGTCCCTAGAGTCCGAGGCCGACCTCCCAGGGGATGTGCTCCCCGGCGTGCTCAGCGAGGAGCTGCACGCCGAACTCGTAGCCTTCCGGCGCGACCTGCACATGCACCCGGAGCTCGGCAACCAGGAGTTCCGCACCACGGCCGCGATCAAGGAACGGCTGGAGAAGGCCGGCCTCCGGCCGCGCGTCCTCCCCATGGGAACCGGGCTCATCTGTGACATCGGGCCCGACGCCGACGGGCTGCCCGTGCTCGCCCTGCGCGCCGACATCGACGCCCTGCCCATCCCGGACATGAAGACCGAGTGCCCCTATCGGTCCACCGTGCCGGACCGGGCCCACGCGTGCGGGCACGACGTGCACACGGCCGTGGTGCTGGGCGCGGGGCTGGTCCTGGCCGAACTGCACGAGCGGGGGCTGCTGCCCCGGCCCGTACGGCTGCTCTTCCAGCCCGCCGAGGAGGTGCTGCCCGGCGGTGCCGCCGACGCCATCGAGGGCGGGGCGCTGGACGGGGTGGGGCGGATCATCGCCGTGCACTGCGATCCGAGGGTGGACGTGGGCAGGGTCGGCCTCAGGATCGGGGCCATCACCAGCGCCTGCGACCGTGTCGAGGTGGCGCTGGACGGGCCCGGCGGGCACACCGCCCGGCCGCATCTGACCACCGACATGGTCACGGCCGCCGCCCGGGTCGCCGTCGACGTGCCCGCGCTCATCGGGCGGCGCGTGGACACTCGCAGCGGGCTCGCCGTGACCTGGGGGCGGATCGAGTCCGGGCACGCGCCCAACGTCATCCCGCAGCACGCCGAGCTCTCCGGGACCGTGCGGTGCCTGGACCTGGAGGCCTGGCGGCAGGCTCCGGACGTCGTGCACGCGGCGATCGACGAAGTCGCGACCCTGCACCGGGCCAAGTCCGAGATCAACTACCTGCGCGGGGTGCCGCCGGTCGTCAACGACCCGGTGATCACCGAACTGCTGCGGGACGCGATGACCGCCCGGCGCGGGACCGACTCCATCGAGGGGACCGAGCAGAGCCTCGGCGGTGAGGACTTCTCCTGGTACCTGGAGCGTGTGCCGGGCGCGCTGGCGCGGCTCGGGGTGCGTACGCCGGGCGAGCGGACCGTGCGGGACCTGCACCAGGGTGACTTCGACGCCGACGAGCGGGCCATCACGGTCGGGGTGGAGCTGTTCACGGCCGCCGCGCTCCTCGACGCGACCCGGTAGTCCTATCAAGACCGGTTAGTCGTATCAAAGGGATTCGTATTAAACGGCGGCAGAAGCGGTCAGGCGGCCGGAGGGGGGCGAAGAGTGTCCGATCGGTACTCGTTCGCCCCCTTGTGTCACCCCGCCGTAATCGGCAGGCTCCGCTTGTAACCCGGGGTCGGCACGGTTCGATAACGGCCAGGAGAAACCCCGTTCCCCTCCCCTTCTACGCGCGTTACTGTGCGCCGCAATCGCCACCAAAGGTGGCCGATTGGGGAAGCGGGCCGGTGACGGTGCCGTGGGGACGAAGGGGTGCTTGCTGTGCGTTTTGTCTCTAGGGGAATCTCTCGCAGGTCGAGGGTCTCCCAAGCCGCGGTGACCGTCGCCGTCATCGCCCTCGCCGCCGCCGGGTGCGGTAAGTCCAGCCAGGACGGTGGTGGCACCGCCACGAGCTCGTCCGGCAAGTACAACGGCAAGGGCATAGGCCTTGCCTACGACATCGGCGGTAAGGGTGACCAGTCCTTCAACGACGCCGCGTTCGCCGGTTTCCAGAAGGCCGAGGCGGAGTTCAAGATCGGCGGGCGGGACGTCGAGCCGAGCGACAACGAGACGGACGCCGACAAGGCGCAGCGGCTCGAGCAGCTCGCCAAGGCGGGTTACAACCCGATCATCGGTGTCGGCTATGTGTACGCGCCGGCGGTCAAGGAGGTCGCGGCCAAGTATCCGAAGATCACCTTCGGCATCATCGACGACAACAATGACATGGCGAAGAACGTCGCCGACATGGTGTTCCACGAGGAGCAGGCCTCGTATCTGGCCGGTGTCGCCGCCGCCACGGCCACGAAGAAGGATCACGTCGGTTTCATCGGCGGTGTGGACATCCCGCTGAT